>CAIXXC010000506.1 GCA_903923205.1 uncultured Rhodospirillales bacterium
CACCTCGGTCTTCGCCGCCGAGCCTGGTGACTTCCCCGAGGCCCCGGTCCCGGCGATCCGCAGCCTGCTCAAGAACCTCGGCTGGAGCGCTGGCGACGTCGATTTGTTCGAGGTCAACGAGGCCTTCGCCGTCGTCGCGATGATTGCCATGAAGGAGCTCGGCATTCCCCGCGATAAGATCAACGTCAACGGCGGTGCCTGTGCGCTTGGCCATCCAATCGGCGCCAGCGGTGCCCGCATCGTCGCCACCCTGCTGGGTGCGCTGCAGACCCGTGGCTTGCGTCGCGGCGTTGCCAGCCTGTGTATCGGCGGTGGCGAAGCGACGGCGATTGCAGTAGAGCTGGTCTGAATTATTGGTCTCAAGGGAGAGAAAAACATGAAATTCGAGGGAACAGCAGCGATCGTCACGGGCGGTGCCTCCGGGCTCGGCGGTGCGACGGCAGAGATGCTGGCCGCACGCGGTGCCAAGGTTACGATCTTCGATCTCAATGCCGAACTCGGAGAAGCCAAGGCAAAAGCCATCGGCGGGCATTTCATCGCTGTCAACGTTGCCGATGACGCCGCCGTGGAGTCCGCGCTCGATCAGGCCGAAGGCTACAACGGCAAGGCCCGGATCCTCGTCAACTGCGCCGGTATTGGCCCGCCGGAGAAGACCGTCGGTCGCGAGAGCAAGCCCCATAGCCTGGCCAATTTCCAGAAGGTGATCACGGTCAACCTGATCGGCACCTTCAATATGATCTCGAAATTCGCCGCCCGCGCATCGACGGGCGAGCCGATCGGGGAAGAGCGCGGTGTGATCGTCAATACGGCAAGCGTCGCCGCTTTCGATGGTCAGATCGGGCAGGCGGCCTATTCCGCTTCGAAGGGTGGCGTCGTCGGCATGACCTTGCCGATCGCGCGCGATCTTGCACAGTTCGGTATTCGTGTCGTCACCATCGCGCCCGGTATCTTCATGACGCCGTTGCTGGCCACGCTGCCGGAGCCCGCGCGTGAGTCCCTTGGCCGCCAGGTTCCGTTCCCAAGCCGGCTCGGGCAGCCGCATGAATATGCCCAGATGGTCGAATCGATTATTGCCAATCCTATGCTGAACGGCGAGACCATCCGCCTCGACGGCGCTATCCGTATGGCCCCGAAATGAGCGGCGTCAGCTTCGAGCTTACGGGCGGGATAGCTCGGGTCACGCTGGATCGGGAGGATGCCGGTAACGCCATCAATGTGGCGGTAGCCCAAGCGCTCCTCGATACCGCGATGCGCTGCGTCAACGACAACGATATCCGGGTTGTCGTGCTGTCGGGTGCAGGCAAGATGTTCTGCGTCGGCGGTGATATCCGCGGCTTCGCCGAGGCCGGTGATGATCTGCCGGGCTTCGTCAATGCCCTGACAGCTCCGCTCCATGCCGCGATCTCCAAATTCGCGCGGATGGACAAGCCGCTGGTGACGGCGGTCAACGGTGCCGCCGCCGGAGCCGGTCTTAGCCTTGCCCTGCTCGGCGACATCGCTATTGCGACCAAATCGGCGAGTTTCACGGCTGCCTATCCGGGCGTTGGGTTGTCGCCGGATGGCGGCATGAGTTTCCTGTTGCCTCGGGTTGTCGGGTTGCGGCGGGCACAGGAGATGATCCTGCTCAACACCCGGATCACGGCCGACGAGGCTGCGGCTGTCGGGATCGTCACCCGCGTCGCCGACGACGCTGATTTTCAGCAGAATGTGACCGATACCGTCGCAAAGCTGGCAGCGATGCCGACGAGGGCGCTCGGTCGCGCAAGGCAATTGCTCGTCAACAGCTTCGGCAACGCGCTTGAAGCCCAGCTTGAGCTGGAAGCCCGAGCGATCGAGGGCGTCAGTGGCGAACCGGACGCACGTGAGGGCGTTGCCGCGTTCCTGGGACGCCGCAAGCCGAATTTTACCGGAAAAAGGGGATAAACTATGGCTGATGCATATATCGTCGCGGCAGTTCGTACTGCTGGTGGTCGCCGCGGTGGCAAACTCGCCGGTTGGCATCCGGCCGAAATGGCCGGGCGCGTTCTTGACGAACTCGTCGTTCGCTCGAAGGTCGATCCTGCCCTGATTGAAGATGTGATCATGGGGTGTGTTGGCCAGGCGGGCGAGCAGAGCTTCCAGATCGGTCGTCATGCGGTGTTGTCTTCGCATCTGCCCGAATCGGTTCCTGCCGTATCGATCGACCGCCAGTGCGGCTCGTCGCAGCAATCTATCCAGTTCGCCGCGCAAGCCATCATGTCGGGAACCCAGGATATCGTGATCGCGGCAGGTGTCGAATCGATGACCCGCGTGCCGATGTTCCTGCCGACGACCCTTGCTGCACAGAACGGTTTCGGCTCGCCCTTCGCCGAGGCGATCAAGGAGCGTTACCACGTTCAGGAATTCAGCCAGTTCGAGGGCGCTGAGATGATGGCCGTGAAATACGGCTTTGAGCGCTCGACCCTTGATGCCTTCGCCCTCGAGAGCCATCGCAAGGCCGCCGCGGCCAGCGACTCTGGCGCTTTCGATGCGGAAATCCTGGGCCTTGAGATCGATGATGGCCAGGGTGGCAAGGTGCTGCACAAAAAGGACGAGGGTATCCGCCGCGAGGCGACCTTGGAGTCGATCGGCTCGGTCAAGCTGCTGCGCGAGGGCGGTCGGATTTCGGCGGCCAATGCCAGCCAGATTTGCGATGGCGCTTCGGGCGTGATGGTGGTGAGCGAAGCCGCGCTGAAGCGCCACGGCCTGACGCCGATCGCCCGCATCCGTAACGTTACCGTGACCGCCGGCGATCCGGTGATCATGCTGGAGGAGCCGATCCGCGCGACCCAGAAGGCGCTGGACCGCGCCGGCATGAAGATCGGCGATATCGATCTTTATGAGGTCAACGAGGCGTTCGCGCCCGTACCTCTGGCCTGGTTGAAGCAGACCGGGGCCGATCCGGCGCGCCTCAACGTCAATGGTGGCGCCATCGCCCTCGGCCATCCGCTCGGTGCGTCTGGTACCAAGCTGATGACGACGCTGATCCACGCGCTTAAGGCCCGCGGCCTTAAGCTGGGTCTGCAGACAATGTGCGAAGGTGGTGGCCAAGCCAACGTCACGATCGTCGAAGCGCTGTAGGACGGTAACGCCCCCTCTGTTTAGATCGGGGGAGAGGATATCAGACGCGGGTCGATAAGCGACGCTTTTATCGACCCGCGTTTGACGTTATTGTGTCCCTATTAAGATCAACTGAGCGGGTGGCAGCACCTGCCGACACCATCGGGAGACACCATGGACGCAATCGCCGCGCTGGTTCGCGAGCCCAACGGGCCGTTCCAGATCGAACACATCACCATCGACGCGCCACGGGCCGACGAGATCCTCGTTCGCATCAAGGCTGTCGGCATCTGCCATACTGATATCGTCGTCGCCTCAGGCGCGCTCGGGACACCTTTCCCGGCGGTTTTGGGACATGAAGGGGCGGGTATCGTCGAGGCCGTTGGTGCCAGTGTCACCAAGGTTGCAGTGGGCGACAAGGTGCTGATGACGTTCAATTATTGTGGCACTTGCGTGCGCTGCAAGGGTGGTGACCCGGCTTATTGCGAAAACTTCTCGGCGCTCAATTTCGGCTGCTGCCGGTCCGACGGGTCGAACGCGCTGCACCAACATGACGCTCAGCTTGCTGGGAACTTCTTTGGCCAGTCGTCGTTTGCAAGCCTCGCGATCGCGAGTGAGCGTAACGTCGTCAAAGTCGCGGCCGATGCGGACCTCGCGACGCTGGCACCTCTTGGCTGTGGCGTCCAGACGGGCGCAGGTGGTGTCATCCGCTCGTTGGCGGCCAAGCCGGGATCGTCACTTGTCGTGATGGGCGGCGGTGCTGTGGGCCTCAGTGCCGTCCTTGGCGGTGTGATCGCCGGTTGCGCCACAATCATCCTGATCGAACCGCGTGCGGAGCGCCGCGCGTTGGCGCTCTCGCTTGGCGCCCATCACGCTATCGACCCGAAGGCCGGCGATACCGCTGCGGCGGTCCGCGCAATTCTGCCGGGCGGCGCTGACAACATCATCGATACCAGTGGTAATCCGGGGGCTATCGCGGCGGCTGTCACGATGCTGGCGGCGAAGGGCAGCCTTGGACTTATCGGGATCCCGAATCCGATGGACTCGGCGCTGACGGTATCGATCCTGAACCTGATGGTTGTCGGCATGACCATCAAGGGGATTACAGAGGGCGACAGCCTGCCCGACGAGTTCCTGCCGCAATTGGTCGCCTGGCAGAAGGCAGGCAAGCTACCGATCGAGCGCTTTATCAAGACCTACCCGTTCGCCAAGATCAACGAGGCGATCGAAGACTCCCATCACGGCCATGCCGTGAAGGCCGTGCTGCTGCTCGACTGAGTTGCAAGGCGATTGCCGGCTGGGCTTCCCGCCCTGCCGGCAGTTGTTCAGCCCGACAGGATCGCTGCTTTGAGCGCGATTGCCGAGTCGGCAACCTTATCGAGATCCATCGCCGGCTTCTGGCCGATCAGGGCCTTGGCGCCGAGGAAATCTGCGGGTGAATTGACCGCCTCGACGCAGAGCAGGCGGCTGCCGGCAAGGTGGCAGACCGAAAACTTGCCGTCGTCTGGATTGCCGCGAACGATACGGCGATCCGCGCCGAGCGGCAGGCCCGCGATCTGGATTTTGAGATCGTACTGGTTCGACCAGAACCATTGCACTTCGGCTGCCGGTGCGGGCTTGCCAAGCAACTCTGCGGCGATCTGCTTGCCCTGCTCCAGGGCATTGGGCACGCTCTCAAGGCGGAACATCTGGTCATCGTAAAGTGGCAAGGGGCGTCGCGTGACGTCACCAAGCGCGAAGATCGAGGGGTCCGACGTCCGCCCGGAGAGATCGACGACGATGCCGCCATCGCAGGCAAGCCCTGCCCCCTTCGCAAGCTCGTCATTCGGAACACCACCAACGCAGAGCAACGCAGCGTCACATGGGATGCGGCGGCCATCGCTCAACAAAACGGCCTTCACAAAACCTTCGACATCACCCTCAAGCGCGGTGACCTGGGAATCGACGAGAATCTCGACACCCTTCGCGCGATGGAAATCCTGAAGAAAATTCGAGAGCGGTTCGCTGGCGACACGAGCAAGCACCCGTGCCTCGCGCTCTATGACGACGGCGCCGCCGCCAAGGCCGATCGCCGAGGCTGCGACCTCAAGTCCGATATACCCGCCGCCGATGAGGGCAATCCGTTTGCCGTCCTGCATGATGGGCTTCAGGGCGTCGGCATCCGCGATCGTGCGCAATTCGTGGATACCCTTCAGATCAACGCCGGGCAGCGGGATCCGTCGCGGCCGGGAACCGGTCGCAAGCACAAGCACGCCGTAGGTCAGCGATAGGCCCCCTTCGAGTGTGATACTCTTGGCCGCCGGACCGATGCTCTCCACCCTCGAGCCCAGATGAGTCGATACATGCTGGTCGAGATAATATTGTTCGGGCTTCAACTGAAGTTGCTGGAAGCTCGCGGCGTCCTTCAGATAATCCTTTGACAGCGGCGGGCGCTGATAGGGAATATGCGGCTCATCGCCGATCAGTACGATCTCGCCCGTGTAGCCACCACTGCGCAGGGCCGCCGCGAAGGTGCCGCCGCCATGACCGGCGCCGACGATGGTGATGTTCGTGATTTCCGTCATGATGGCTCCAGGCGAACGGGCCGAGGGGTTAACTGTACTGGCTTTCCGGCATATGCACGACCAAGCCATCAAGCTCCGGGCCTACCGTGATCTGGCAGGATAGGCGTGACGTCGGACGGCGGTCGCCGACGGCGTCCAGCAGACCAAGCTCCATGTCGGTTGCCGCCGGGATTTTGGCAACGAAAGCATCGTCGACGTAGACATGACAGGTCGCACACGCGCAAGCGCCGCCGCAATCGGCGGCGATGCCGTCGATTCCATGGTTCTTGGCGCCGTCCATCACCGAGGATTTGTTGGCAACTTCGACGGTGGTGCTGATGTTGTCAAACGTGACATAGGTGATCTTGGGCATCTGAGATTCCATCGGACAGTAAACAGCGATCGAGCGGATTTATGGGAATGGGCGCGTATTGTCTATACGCGAATTGGGAGCTTGGCTGCGACAGGGGGTTACCCGGGTCGCATTGAGTTGATAAAGAAGGAAACCATTGAGCGTCATACTCGATGCTTAGACCGGATAAATCCGGCACGGTCAGGGAGGCGCGGCGCATGGACTCAAGAATCAGTATCAGTGTTGATGGTGGCGTGGCCGATGTCCGTCTGAACCGGGCCGACAAGATGAACGCGCTCGACCAGCAGATGTTTGAGGCAATCGCCGAGTGTGGCGCCCAGCTAGCGGCAACGCCGGGGCTTCGCGCTGTTGTCCTCTCCGGCGCGGGGCGCGCGTTTTGTGCTGGTCTCGATCGCAGTGAGTTCGACCGGATGACCGGCGGTCAGAGCATTGTCGCCCAGGGTCTCGAGCGGCGGAGCCATGGCCTCTCCAACCTGCCCCAATATGCCGCGATGATGTGGCGTGAACTGCCGGTGCCCGTGATCGCGGCGGTCCACGGTGTCGCTTTCGGTGGCGGCTTCCAGCTTATGCTGGGTGCCGATATCCGGATATTGGCCCCGGATACCAAGGTCTCCATCATGGAGACCAAATGGGGGCTCGTCCCCGATATGGCGGGGATGGCGCTGATGCGGTTGTTTGCCCGCGATGATGTGATGCGTGAGCTTACCTATTCCGCCCGAACATTTTCGGGCGTCGAGGCCGTCGGCTTCGGCTTCGCGACCCGAATCGCCGACGATCCGCTGGCCGAGGCGCTGGCCCACGCCCGTGAGATCGCGGGGCGCAGCCCTGATGCGATCCGTTCGGCCAAGCGTCTTTTCAACATGAACGGCAATCTGGACCTCGCCGAAATTCTGCGGGCCGAATCGCGGGAGCAAGGCCCCTTGATTGGAAGCCCGAACCAGATAGAGGCCGTGCGCGCCAATCTGGAGCGTCGTCCTCCCCGTTTCATCGACCCTTGAGCGTCACTCAACCGGAATATTATTCACAGGAAGGATTGCTGATGTCGGTTTCCGAGGCTGTTCGCAGGCGTCGTTCGGTCCGTGGCTTTCTCGACAAGCCTGTTTCGTCCGATCTCGTGCGCCAGTTGATCGGCGAGGCGGCTAGGGCGCCATCCGGCGGTAATCTTCAGCCCTGGCATATCCATGCCGTCGGCGGCGCCACGCTTGCCGCCTTGAAGACGCGGATGGCCATCAGGATCGCCGAACTCCCCAAGGGCGAAGCGATGGAGTACGAGATCTATCCCTCCGATCTGCCCTCGCCCTATGCCGAGCGTCGGTTTCAGGTCGGCGAGGATCTCTATGGCGCTATAGGCATCCCGCGGGAGGATCGCGCCGGCCGGCGGGTCCAGTTCAACGCCAATTTCCGCTTCTTCGACGCCCCGG
>CAIXXC010000507.1 GCA_903923205.1 uncultured Rhodospirillales bacterium
AACGAGAAGCCGAGCCGTTTGCCCCGCAGGATCAAGACCATGCGGGCGCGATCGCGGGGTGCGTAGATCCGCGTGTTGCCAGCCCGGCGCGGCGCGATCAGCCCCTTATCCTCGTAAAACCGAATTGTCCGCGCCGTGACGCCGAGCACTTCAGCCAATTGAGTGACGGTCAGGAACTCTTCGGCCCCTGCGATATCAACGACACTTGAGCTTTTCGCTTTTGCCATCGATCAAGTTCCCCTATACGTCAATTATGTTCCCTAAATAACCAAGTTAGGGCTTGGATTTCAAGATTTAATCGCGTCAGGCAGACTTCTTGATATCGGCGATCGCCGCCTGTGCTTTAGCGACTTCCTCTGCGACAAGCTCCTTGCGGGACAGTTTGCCAACCGCCGTGCGTGGCAGCGTATCGCGGATTTCAATTTCCTTCGGGATTTCGATCCGCGACACGTAGGTGGAGATATGCTGCATGAGTTCTTCCGGAGAAGCGCCCATGCCTGGCTTCAGCGTCACGAATGCCTTGGGCGCCTGCCCGCGATATTCGTCGGGAATTCCGATCACCAGAACCTCGTTCACGGACGGGTGTTCGTACAGCGCCTCTTCCAGCACATTGGGATAGACGTTGTAGCCACTGCAGATGATCAGATCCTTGATCCGATCGACGATAAACAGATAGCCGTCATGGCCGATAAAGCCGACATCTCCGGTCCTCAACGCGCCGTCGATCATGACATTCGCCGTCTCTTCCGGGCGCCGCCAGTAGCCAGCCATCACCTGTGGTCCGCGGATGCAAATCTCGCCCCGCTCGCCCTGAGGCAAAATCTTGCCAACATCGTTGATATCGCGAATTTCGATGATGGTGCCCGGCAGGGGAATTCCGGCCGAACCATCACGGATCGCTTCGACCGGGTTCGTCGTCACGACGGGCGACGTCTCGGAAAGCCCGTAGCCTTCGAACAGTCGACAGCCGGTTATCTGCTCGAACCGGGTGCGGATTTCCTGGGGCAGGCCAGCGCCACCGGACATGCACATCCGAATCGACGACATGTCGGCCTTCCGCTTCTCGGCACCGGCACTGAGAGCAGCAAAAAGGGTGGGCACGCCAGGCACCATCGTCGGTCGCTGCTTTTCGATCGCGTCAATCGCCTCATCGACATCAAATTTCGGCAAGAGGATGATCTCCGCCGCGACCCGGACCGCGAAATTCATCACGCAGGTCATGGCAAAGACATGGAAGAAAGGCAGGATGCCCAGGATACGTTCTGTAGCCGGTGGCTCGTCGCCAAGCTGGCTGGCAATCTGCTCGCAATTCGCCGACAGATTGGCATGCGTCAGCATCGCGCCCTTGGGAACGCCCGTCGTTCCGCCCGTGTACTGCAATACGGCGAGGTCTTTAGTTGGATCGATCTTGACTGGTGTTGGCGGCACTGACGATGCGATGACGTTCTTGTAGGAGATTGTCCGGCCGTCGTTCCTGGGCCGTGCCTGATTGGCGCGCTTCAAGAGGCGATAGGCGATTCCCTTCGTCGTGGGCAGGGCGCCTGCCATCTGACACATCACGATATGGCGCAAACCGGACTCTTCCGCGACTGCCGCAACCTTGTCGTAGATCATCGGCACGTCGATCGTGACCATGATCTGGGTCTCTGAATCCTTGATCTGGTTCAGCAACTCGCGTTCGACGTAAAGCGGGTTAAAATTCACGACGGTGCCGCCAGCCTTCAGGATCGCGAAGTAGAAGATCACCGAGTAAGGCGTGTTGGGCAAGCAGAGGCCGACATTGACACCCCGGGCAACCCCGAGGTCCTGCAGGCCACGGGCGGCGCGATCGACAAGTTTGCCGAGGGCACCATAAGTCCAACGCCGCCCGAGAAATTCAATCGCCGGGCTATCGCTAAATTTGGCAGCCGCCCGATCAAGATAATCGAAGATGGGGCAGACCGAAATTGCCGAGGCGGTCATCGTGTGCTGAGGCAGAGTCATCGACGCTTCCCGTCTGTTCTTGAATGCCCGATCAGGCAGGATAGCGGTCTCGGGAGCAGCGATGCAATCGTTAGAATTTCGCTCGTCCGCGCATAGCGTCGACAACCTGTCCGAAGAGAAATTCACGCTTTTCGACCGCACCCGCTTGCTCCCTGATGAGACCACCTTGCTGAGGTGCATTTGTTATCTCTTATAAGATATTTACCTACCGTATACGGTATATTAAAGAATACCGCCATTCCGCTTTTTCGCAAGCCCCGTTTTTTTCATCCTAACCGTTTCGATATTCGACTTTATCAAGGACTTGAAAAGCGCGTTTCTCTCTCGTAATGTCGCCACTTAACGTATAGGTCAATCAAAATTTCCGTTAGGAGAAAATACCAAAAATGCCTCAGGCGGATCGTGCAAGCGGCTTGACCGCAATGGCTGGGATTGCGTTGTTGCTGTCCGCACCGGCGCAGGCGGGACCGCCGCCACCGGCGTTGGACGGCTGGTGGCTGGACGAGACGGGAAGAGCGGGCATCCGCTTCGAGCGCTGCAAATCGGATGACTCAACGATCTGCGGCTCGGTTCGATGGCTGCTCCACCCAATGGCCAAAGGGGGAGGGCCGGAGGTCGATGCCCTTAATAAGGACGAACACCTCCGAGGACGGCGGGTTTGCGGCATGGCCATGCTCGGCGGATTCGTCGCCGATGGCCCCAACCATTGGTCAAACGGCTGGATCTATAATCCAGACGACGGAGACACCTATCAATCGATCATGACCCTGTCCGAGGACGGTAGGTTGCATGTGCGGGGCTATGTCGGTATCGCTCTGATCGGGAAGTCCGAAAACTGGACACGCGCGAAAATATCGCTGCGGCCCTGCACCTGAAAGAAGTTCCCTCATCGTCTTTTTTGGAAGAAGAAAGAACCAAGCCATGACAGAGTCCTTGGTCGAGGTGACCCGGTCGGGTCGCAGCCTCAAGATCGCCTTCAATCGACCGCAGAAGCGCAACGCCCTTGTCCCGCAGATGTACAGCGAGATCAATGCGGCGATGGATCTTGCCTCGTCGGATCCGGAAATTCTGGTTGTCGTGCTCTCGGGCAATGGCGACGGTTTCACCGCAGGAAACGATCTGGCCGATTTCGCTGCATCGCCGAGTATCTCGCCCGATGCGCCTGTCAGCCAGTTCCTGCAGCGCCTCGCCCGTTTCGAGAAGATTCTGGTCGCCGCGGTGCATGGCGCGGCTGTTGGCGTCGGCACGACGATGCTGCTGCACTGCGACCTCGTGATAGCGGCGACCAACGCCAAGTTTGCCCTGCCCTTCGTCAATCTGGCCCTCGTCCCCGAAGCGGCAAGTTCGCTTCTGCTGCCAGCCCGGATCGGCCATCAACGCGCATCGGAGCTCCTGCTCCTGGGTGAGCCGTTCACGGCCGAAGCAGCCCTGGAGATGGGTCTGGTCAACCGCGTGGTGGCGCCCGAGGCGCTTGCGGCGACCACGGAAGAATTTGTCGCCAAGTTGGTCGCCAAGGCACCTTCCGCCCTGTTGGCCTCGAAGCGCCTGCTTAAATCTACGGCGACGACGACGCCGCTTGAACGCATTGCCGAGGAAAACGTAGCCTTCGCCGCGCAGTTACAGTCGCCAGAGTTGAAGGCCGCCATCGCTGCCTTCTTTCAGTCCAGGAAGGCGTCATGAGTCTTGAGGCACCAGTCTGGCAGCGACTGCGGTTTCCCGTCATCGCCGCACCCCTGTTCATCATCTCGAATCCCGATCTTGTGATTGCGCAATGCAAGGCGGGTATCGTCGGGTCCTTTCCGGCCTTGAATGCCCGTCCGGCCTCGGCGCTGCAGGAATGGATCGACCGGATCAGGAGCGAGCTTGCCATCTATGACGCGGCACATCCTGAGGCTCCTTCGGCACCGTTCGCGGTCAATCTGATCGTTCATCGCAGCAATGAGCGGCTTGACCATGATCTGGAAGTCTGCGTGAGGAATCAGGTCCCGCTTGTCATCACCTCGCTCGGTGCGCGTACAGACGTCAACGAGGCGATCCATAGCTATGGCGGGATCGTGCTCCACGACATCATCTCGCTAGACCATGCCCGCAAGGCTATTGCCAAGGGCGCGGATGGCCTCGTCGCTGTCGCGGCGGGTGCCGGCGGACACGCGGGGCGACTATCGCCCTTCGCGCTGGTGAGCGAAATTCGCGCCTGGTTTGACGGCCCACTGGCATTGTCTGGCGCGATCTCAACGGGTTCTGGCGTCCTCGCGGCGCAGGCAATGGGCGCGGATGTGGCCTATATCGGCTCCGCCTTTATCGCGACACCGGAGGCCAATGCCCACGAAGCCTATAAGAGCGCGATCGTGGAAGGCGCCGCAGCAGACATCATCTACACAAACTATTTCACCGGCGTGCACGGCAACTACCTCGTCGCGTCGCTAACGGCGGCTGGCATTGATCCGGCCAATATCCCCGAGTCCGACCCCTCGAAAATGAATTTCTCGGACGGACCCGATTCCAAAGCCTCTGGCGGCGCCAAGGCATGGAGCACGATCTGGGGGGCTGGTCAGGGCATTGGTCGCGTGTCAGCAATCGTCCCTGCTGGTGAATTCGTCGCCGGGCTGATCGCCGACTATAACCAAGCAAAGGCTAGGCTGGCTGGATGAGGGCAGGCCTGCTGCGCCGGGTGATCAATCTGTGGCCGCCGCTCTATGGCAGCGGTATTCGTATCACCCGGCTGTCGTCCGATTTTCATGAGGCCGAAATAGCCCTGCGTCAGACGTGGCTCAATGGCAATCGCCATGGCGCCCATTTCGGTGGCAGCCTGTTCGCCATGACAGATATGGGCTACGCCTTCTTGTTAGGTAGGATCATGGGGCCCGATTACGCGGTCTGGGACAAATCGGGCGAAATCGACTTCGTGGCCCCAGGGCGTGGCACCGTAACGGCGTTGTTTTGTCTCAGCGCAGAGAGGGTCGCCGAGATCCGCGAGGCAACAAGGGACGGGGCCAAATACCTGCCAGTCTTCGACGTCGATGTCCTCGATAGTGCGGGTGCGTTGGTTGCCAGGGCACGGCGGACCCTTTATGTCCGCAAACGCCGCCCGACAGCCGGCTCACTGGACAAAGCCGGGGACAGGCCTATCTCCGGCTAGGCATAAAAATAGCTGGGCGCTAGGATCGCAGCAATTGCTGCCGACCGGTGGCTCGGAATGACCAAGTTTGTACCGTTCGCTTCGACATCATTTGAGACAAGGTGAAAAATTATGCCGACCTACAAAGCGCCCGTCGCCGATATGGTCTATCTCCTGGGTGACGTGTTCAATGCCGAGGAGACGCTCAAGCAGCTTCCCGGCCATGAAGACTCCTCGATGGATCTCTTCGAAACCGTGCTTGAAGCCGCCGCCAAGCTTTGTGAAGACATCTTGACGCCGCTGAACCAACCGGGTGACCAGGTCGGCTGCCGGCTTGAAAACGGTCAGGTTCGCACGCCGCCCGGCACCAAGGAGGCGTATGCCCATTTCGTCGAAGGCGGCTGGATGGGCCTGTCGGAGAGCACGGAATTCGGTGGCCAGGGCATGCCGTCGGTGTTTCGCTTCCTGCTTTCGGAGATCCTGTCGTCGAGCAACATGGCGTTCAGCCTGTTTCCGGGCCTGACGTTGGGTGCGATCAGCGCGATTGAATCCCACGCGAGCGACGAATTGAAGGCGGAATACCTGCCGAAGATGATTTCCGGCGAATGGGCAGGCGCCATGGCTTTGACCGAGCCCCACGCCGGCACCGATCTGGGCATCCTGCGTACGCGCGCCGTTCCCAAGGATGATGGCTCCTATTCGATCACCGGCACCAAGATTTTCATCACGGCGGGCGACCAGGATCTGAGCGAGAACATTATTCATCTCGTGCTTGCCCGCTTGCCCGACGCCCCGGCCGGCACCCAGGGCATCAGCCTGTTCCTGGTGCCGAAATACCTGCCGAAGACGGACGGCAGCATCGGCGCGCGCAATGAATGGTCGGTCGGCTCGCTCGAGCACAAGATGGGGATCATGGCCTCGCCGACCTGCGTTATCAATTATGACGGCGCCAAAGGGTGGCTGGTCGGCAAGCCCAATCGTGGTCTGGCCGCGATGTTCGTCATGATGAACGCCGAGCGACTTTTCGTTGGCGTGCAGGGCCTTGGTGTTGCCGAAGTCGCCTACCAGAATGCGGCGGCCTACGCCAAGGAGCGGTTGCAGGGACGCGGCCCGCAGAGTGCGAAGGGACCGGCGCCCATTATCGATCACCCGGATGTCCGCCGCATGCTGCTTTCCGTTCGCAGTTTCGCCGAGGCAGCGCGGGCACTGACAGTGTGGGTCGCGATCGAAATGGACAAGGCCAAGCTGTTGTCCGATCCGGCGGAACGCGAGGCTGCGGACGATCTTGTGGCGCTGATGACGCCTCTCATGAAGTCGTCATTCTCCGATCTCGGGTTCGAGGGCGCGGTCATGGCGCAGCAGGTCCTTGGTGGCCATGGCTATGTCCGCGAGTGGGGGATGGAGCAGTTCGTGCGCGATGCCCGCATCGCACAGATTTATGAGGGCACCAACGGTGTCCAGGCGATGGATCTGGTCGGCCGCAAGCTCTCTGTCGGGGATGGCAGGTTGCCCGCCCGCTTGTTCGCCCTGATGGACAAGGCGGCTGCCGATGCTTCGGCGCTGCCAGGTGGCAAGGAATTCGCCGCCCCGCTTGCCGAGGCGACAGCCCTGCTGCGAGCCACGACAGCGCGTCTGCATGACCGCGCCGCCACCGATCCCGCCGAACTCGGTGCCGCAGCGGCGGATTATCTGCGGATGATGGCGATCGCAGCTTATGGCTGGATGTGGACACTGATGGCATCAAACAGCCTTGCCAAGGGGACAAGTGCCGCGCCGCGCGATCTGGAAAAGCTGGAACTTGCCCGTTTTTACCTGACCCGCCAGCTGCCACAGGTCTATGGCCTCGACCGCGCCATTTCCGCCGGCGCGGCGCCGCTCATGGGCTTGCGCGCCGAAGCGTTCTGATCTGCGGAGGGGGAGAAGGGATCGGGCTCGATAAACCTGTCAAATCGTTCATGTTCGCGCCACACCGGCGCAACAGAGAAGGGACTAGTTTGGATCTTGCCCGGAACCTCCCCCCAACCGGGCCACTACCACGACCCCGTCGGGACCTCCCCCCTCCGACGGGGTTTTTGTATCCGAACCCGACGTCGAGCCCACCACGCGAGGATGCCTTGCGAATGTGGGGTAGCGGCGGCAACCAATTTACGCTAGACGCGTGAGGCAACACGCGCGCCCCGATGGAATGTGATATTGGGTCGAATCTTACCCAAACCTTGCATCGGGGCATGGTGGTATAGATTCGAGTATCAGGGTTCCAATGGCTTGATGAGTGCCGTCGGAATACCACGCTGGGAAATCGCAACGAACGGAAGCGAGCAACATGTCAAATTTCACGGATTACAAGGTCGCAGACATTTCCCTCGCTGGCTGGGGCCGCAAGGAAATCGCGATCGCTGAAACGGAAATGCCGGGCCTGATGGCGCTGCGCCAGGAATACGGCGCGAGCCAGCCGCTGAAGGATGCGCGGATCATCGGCTGCCTGCATATGACGATTCAGACGGCGGTGCTGATCGAAACCCTCGTCGCACTGGGTGCCTCGGTACGTTGGTCGTCCTGCAATATCTTCTCGACCCAAGACCAGGCAGCGGCCGCGATCGCCGCTGCCGGTATCCCCGTCTTTGCCTGGAAGGGCGAGACCGAGGAAGAGTACGAGTGGTGCATTGAGCAAACCGTTCGTGGTCCCAATGGCTGGACCCCCAATATGGTACTCGATGACGGCGGCGACGCGACGATCATCCTGCACGACAAATATCCTGAACTGCTGAAGGATGTCCGTGGCATCTCTGAAGAGACGACGACGGGCGTGCATCGCCTTTACGAGATGATGAAGGCGGGCAAGCTTGCAGTGCCGGCGATCAACGTCAATGACAGTGTGACCAAATCGAAGTTCGACAACCTCTATGGCTGCCGTGAGAGCCTGGTCGACGGCATCAAGCGCGCCACCGACGTCATGATGGCCGGCAAGATCGCCGTCGTCGCCGGTTTCGGCGATGTCGGCAAGGGATCGGCCGCCAGCCTGCGCAGCCAGGGCGCTCGCGTCATGGTCACGGA
>CAIXXC010000508.1 GCA_903923205.1 uncultured Rhodospirillales bacterium
GATTCCTGTCGGGCGCGCCATTATTCACCGGCCGGCGCCTTCAGCGCGGCGTGAAACCGCGCAACATACTCGTCAAACGACTCGGTATCACTGGCCTCAAGGCTTGCTTGCTCCTCTAGGGAGCGCGTCGCCAGCTCTCTTGCCTGCTGCGCCTGCGCTTGGCTCAACCCCGCGTTACGCAGCGCCCTGGCGTGCTCGGCACTTTGCCGCAGGGCGAAATCGTGAAACGAGATACCCTCGTCCCTGAGCGTATGCAGCAGCCTGGCCGAAGGCGTCGTCTCCGGATCGCGCACCTTGCCACGCTGGGCCTCGACGGCCTCGGCGTAGCCGCGCTCGTCCAGGGCGAAGTCCAGCAGGCCGGCGCAACGGGAAATTTCGTCAAGCAACTGACCCGCCCAATCGGCCAGTGGGATCTCACGTCCGTCCTGATGGAGCGCAAGCCCGGGTAGCCTGCCAACTTTAACGACCCGCGAGAAGTTTGCCGCGCTTTCGGGGCAATACCCGCTATCGGTAAACATCGGGCTTTCCTGGAGTGTGCAAAAGAGGAGGAACGCGTCAAGAAAACGCGCGCTCAAGGGGGAGATGCCGACGGGTTGCATGGGGTCGATATCCATGCAGCGCACTTCGATGTACTGGATGCCGCGCTCGGAGAGCGCCGTGATCGGGCGCTCGCAACGCCCCGTGGTGCGCTTGGGCCGAATGCTTGAATAGAACTCGTTTTCAATCTGCAACACGTTGGTATTGAGCTGGATCCACTCTCCGTTACGGTGCGTGCCGAGTTCCTGATAGGCCGGCCACGGTGTGGTGACCGCGTTGTACAGACGGGTGAGGAAAGTATTCAAGTCGTTGTAGCAGAGCTTGAGGCCGGATTGCGCCTTGTTCTGATAGCCGAGGTCGCTCATGCGCAGGCTGGTCGCATGGGGCAGATAAAGCGTCTGGTCGTCGAGCGCCTCGAGCCCATGGGGTTCGCCGTCGCGCAGAAAATCCCTCGAGAGCGCGGGCGTGGAACCGAAGAGGTACATCAGAAGCCAGCTGTAGCGCATGAAGTTGCGGATCAGCGCGATATAACCTGCCGATCGCCGTGCGATCGCGTCGTCCCCTTCAAAGCCGAGCAGATCCCAGATCGCTTCGTCGAAGGAGAAGTTGTAGTGCAAGCCGGCGATGCATTGCATCGTTTTCCCGTAGCGAACGGCAAGCCCGCGGCGGTAGACATGCTTGAGCATGCCGGTGTTGGACGTTCCGTACCAGGCAATGGGGATATCCGCCTCGGGGGGCAACGTGGCGGGCATGGAGTGATTCCACATCAGTTCATCGCCCAGGTTGGCGGCGACGACACGGTGGATTTCTCCGATTTCCGCGATAAGGTCATCAACGCTCGGGTGCGGCGAGGTAAGGAGCTCGAGCAGCGCCTCGGAGTAGTCCGTCGTGATGCTCGGATGCGTCAGGGCCGAGCCGAGCGCCACCGGGTGGGGGCGGCGCGAAAGCCGCCCCGCAGAATCCACGCGCAACCCCTCCTTTTCAATGCCGCGCAGTGATCCCCTGAGGATATCCGGGGACCCGTGCAGGCGTGCAAGGCGGTTGGAAAGCAGATCATTCACGGGGCATCCTTTTTGGGCAGCAGCGTCAGATTTTAAGGGAAGCGGCAGAAACGGTTTTGTCACTAAAATCAGCGGGCGTCCACGGTGTGGTCGCAAAGCCCGGATTTCCCGGGCATTTGTGCCGCCGGCCGTGAATGCCGCGACAGCCTTTTTGCACTGGATCCCGACCCATGCCGACCAGCCTGATGAAATGTTTCGCCCCGTGAATACGCGGGTGGTGACGATGCGGACCAGGCGCCGGGGGCTGCTGGCTGCCGTCCTTGCCGCGCTCGCGCTCTGCGCTTGTACGCCGCAATACAACTGGCGGGAGACGGCGGTCGCCGACGGCAATGCGCAGATTGCCTTTCCGGCGCAAGTGCGTACGGAGGAAAGACCGCTCTATGTCGACGGCGCCCGGATGACGTTTTCGCTGACCTCGGCAAGCGTGGGGCCGGCCGTTTTTGCCGTCGGCTATGCGAAGCTGCCGGCCGATGCCACCGAGGATCTCGGGAAGTCGCTCGTGCAACGCC
>CAIXXC010000509.1 GCA_903923205.1 uncultured Rhodospirillales bacterium
ATTGCCCGCGACTTCGGGGCCAGCGGGACCCGATGATGGTGCCTCTGCGGTGGCGCCGGGCAGTGGGCCTTGAACCCGAACGACGGCTCACCGTCGCGCTGGATCAGGGTCGCGATGATTGGCGATATCCCCGAGGACAAAGTAATCGGGCTGACGCACGAGGGGCGCGCTATTGGGGTCTGTAAAATTGCTGGCCGCATCTATGCCGCCGAAGATATCTGCCCCCATGCCCGGGTGTTGCTCTCGAAAGGGCGGCTGGATGGCAAGGTGATCGAGTGCCCGATCCATGCCGCTCGCTTCAACGTCACGACGGGACGGCGCCTCAGCGGCCCCGTGTGCCGCGACATCCATATCTATCCAGTTCGCATAGAAGATGGTGCGATCCTGATCGATATCGAGCGGATACCGACCAGTCGGGCGCTATAAGCTCGAGCGGAATTCCCCTACCCAGGCTGCCGCAGGTTTATCACGACATGATCGTCGTGGGGTTCCACCCCGACGAGAATGGCACCCGTTGTAGCGCAGAAATGCTCGAAATCCTTGGGCGCACCCGGGTCAGTCACGAGGACCCGCAAGGCCTCTCCGGCGGCGATCCCCTTCAGCAACTTGCGTGCCTTCAACACCGGCAACGGACAGATCAGGCCGCGCGCATCCAGCACAACAGTATCGTCAATCTCTGGCATCACAAGGCACGCGACTACGGGAACAGGCTATCTATTGACGACTGATCCATCACCGCTGCGTTTTCTGCGGCACTGACAGCAGCGGGCGGTTCGGCCTTCTTTGGCTCGGCCTTTTTCTCGATCTTAGGCGCTGGTGGCGGCGGGACTGGCGGCGCGGGCGCAGGTGCTACCGGCTCCATGTCCGGCCAGGCAAGACCATCCGCCTCAGCGTCATGATTACCGGGCGTAGGAGCATCAAACAGCGAGTCCACGGCACTCTGGTCGATGCCGTCACGCAACGCAGGGCCATTGAGAAGATGAGCGTCGGCGCGAGTATCGCCGACATCGCTCGGGATTTCCTCTGCCTTGACACCTTCCAGGCCCCAGATGCGGATCATCGCATCGACACGTTCTTCGAGATAGCGCAGCGTCGCCACCACCTTCGAGATACGTTGCCCGGTAATGTCCTGGAAGCCGCAGGACACGAGAATATTGGTCGCCTCTGCCTCAAGCTCTGAAGCCTCTTCCGTCAGATCGTGCTTGCGAACCTTCGCGGCCATCTCAAGGACACGTTCCGCGCTATTCAGAATATCCGAAGTGGCACGCTCGGTCGCATGAACGATTGCGTCGAGTTCCTCAGTGGCGAGGTTGATGCGCTTCGACGACGCCGCGCTCTCCGCCGGCTTCATCGCCGAGATTTCGATCTTCGCCTTGCGGATAGACGCCGCCATCTCCATCAACTCGCGGCGGAGCACGGTGAGATGCACATCCTCGACCGATTTCTCCGAGGCAGCATCGAACCAACCGCGGATGGAACGCACGGCGGAGTGGAACTCATCCATTGCCAGCACAGCTGTTTTACGGTCTCGCATCCGCAGAAAAGCGCGACCGGATTCCGAGGATAAAAGCGAGTCCTCGACAGCGATGTATTGTTCGGCGGTAAGATCCTTCGGGACCTTCAGACCTGCCATCATCGGGACCCCCCGTTGTATTTTCGCTTAGAGAACCGAGGCAATCTTGGCCTTCAATGTCTCCGCATTGAACGGCTTGACGATATAGTTGCTGACGCCGGCCAGCTTGGCGGCGATAACGTTTTCGGTTTTCGACTCGGCCGTCACCATAATAAATGGTAATGATTTCAGTGAATTATCGGCTCGCACGAGCTTCAAGAGCTCAAGACCGGTCATTGGCTCCATATTCCAGTCAGAAACGACAAGCCCGAACTTCTGGGCGCGCAGCTTGTCGTATGCGGTCGCCCCATTATCCGCCTCTTCGACGTTCGCGAAGCCGATCTGGTTGAGGAGATTTTTGATGATCCGGCGCATGGTGCTATAGTCATCCACAACAAGCACCGCCACACTGGTGTCCATGAATAGTCTCCCATGCTTTTCGTAAAACCGATGAGTAATCTTACCAGTAGCAATGTTAACAACCTGTTGCCGGCACCGGTCAGCCTTGCTGTCAGGTCATTGCCCGAAACGGGAAACAGCCGCGACCAAGGCCGCGGGGCAGGCATGATGCAACATGTGTCCTGTCTTCGTGAGCTCAGTTAGACGGGCGGATGGGACAATTTCGGCGAGCCGCTTGCCGTGGCGCGCAGGCTCGACGATGCTGTCCTCACTGCCCACAAGGACCTCCAAGGGAACCCTGAAGCGATGGTATTGTCGCTGTGTGGCGAGGATATCGTGGTTAAGAGCACTTAAATCATCGGCATTGGCGCGGAGTTGGCTTGGACGGAGCATGAGTCCGACAGGCAGCTCTTCGTAATCAGATGGCACACGGTTCGGGGCAAATATTCCCGCCATGCCCTTCGCTGCAATATGTCGCACCAGTTTCGCGCCCATCGGCAGCCCCAGGACCGTTTCCACTGACCCCTGAGACAAAACAGAGAGCAGCTTCAGTGAGGCCTGTTGAGCGGCAAAGCTCCATCCGGCGAGCGAGACAATGCCAGCCACCTCGTCCGGATACTCCAGCCCATAATGCATGACGAGGGCGCCACTCCAGGAATGGCCGATCAAAACCGGTCGTTCGACACAAAGTCGTGATAAGGCGCCGTGGATGAGTCTGGCCTGAGCCACAGGGCCAGCAAGCGCTTCGCCACGGCCACTATGCCCGTATCCAGGGCGATCGAAGGCGAGGACACGGAACTTGCTGGCCAGCGCAGCCCCTGCCGGCCCGCAAAACAATTCCTGCGCCAGCATCGCGGCACCGTGGAGAAAGACCACCGGGCGACCCGATCCGTGGTCAAGATAGTGCAAACCGACCCCATTTACCGAGACAAACGCCCCTTGAGGCGGATAGTCGCGCTCGGCCTGGGCGATCCACGGTGCCACGGTGC
>CAIXXC010000510.1 GCA_903923205.1 uncultured Rhodospirillales bacterium
GAATCCGCGAGACGCCAGGCAGGCAAGGGAGCGTTGGGATGCGGGATTTGCCCAAAACAACTGGCCATGCTGGGTGGGGTCTACTGGCACCCCGGCACAATCCGAGCGTGCCGCACGGTCAAGAATCGAGGCGATTACGGCTCTTTGGTCAGCAGTGCTTTCACGGCCTCTAAATCGACTTCGGCGTGGCCGCGCGACAGCAGATCACTGACATAGGCCTGGCCCAGACGGGCGGATTCCTGGTCGCGCAGCAGCGCAACGATCGTCGCCCGCGCCTGTTCCAGCGGTTCGGGTGACGGCGGCCGTGTCCCGATCAGATGCAGAATGTGCCAACCGTCGGCAACCGCCACCGGGTCGCTGATTTCATTATCGCCGAGTCCGACAAGACTATGGGCGATTTCGGGCACGAGTTGCTTTTCGGCGACCCAGCCAAGATCGCCGCCATGGGCAGCACTGTCATGGTCGTCCGAAGATTTGGTGGCGAGGGTCGCAAAGTCGGTGCCGGTCTTGTGCGCGGTATCGGCCAAGGTCTCGACCCTGACACGGGCGCGCGCGATGTCTTCAGGCTTCCCGCCCGCGGGGCGCGCAATATAGATCTGGGCCACGTGATATTGCCGCGGCATCATGAAACGCGAGAGATTGGCCTCGTAGACCTGCCGAACTGCGGCCTCGTCGGGAAAGCTGGTGGGCGGCGTTATCTGGGTAGAGAGGAAACTCGTAATCACGACGTCGTCGCGCGCGTGGTCGGCGCGGGCCGCAACGTCGGGCCGCTTGTCCCAATGCTGCGCATGTGCCTGCGCGAGAACCGCCTGGCGGCCCAGTTCGGTGCGCACCAGATCGAGCAAAACCTTGCGATCGTCCGCCGCCTTGCGACGAGTCTCCGGCGGCAGAATGGCGAGCGCGCGGGCAAAGCTGGTTGCCGTTATCGTTTCCTGGCCGACCTGCGCAATCACAGGGTCATTTGTCTTCGCCGCCGCAGAGCCATCAACGAGGGCAAACAAACACAGGCCGAAGCCGATGAAGAGGGGGCCGGCGATTTCAGTTCGGCGTGAACTTCTGGTCCCGCAGCGCGCTGTCATAGCCTTCCTTCAATTGCTCCATCCGTGCCTTGTAGATTTGGGTCACAGGCTCGTGGCTGCCGAGAAAATCACCGAAACTGCAGTGCCCGATCTTCCCCAGTATTTCTGTGTTCAGGCCCTCAAGCTTGTCGTTCATGGCACTGCACTGGCTCAGTTGCCCGGCCGCACGATTGTAACGCTGCCCAAGTTCCCGAGCCTCGGCATTCTTGGTGCGGGCGATCGTCGCCGCCTGGTCATAGCCAGCCTGCCACTTCTTGAGCGCAGCTTCGGTCTGGTCGAGCTGATCCTGGAGTTGTTTGGTCGCGGCGTCGGCGGCGGCCGTCTGGCTTGCCGAGGCCGTACTGGCGGCCTGCTGGGCCTTCAATTTGTCGATTTCCTGCTGTTTGGCAGCAAGTTGCGCCGTTTGTTCCGTGATCTTTGCGGTTAGTTGCGCATTCTCGTCCTGGGCGTCGCGTAGCGCCGACACCGAATCCCTGAGCGCCGCCTTAAGATGATCGATCTGATCATCATCGGCCGCGCGCGCGACCGACAGCGACAGCGCGAAGGCCCCCGTCAGGATCACGGCGCGCCAGGGGAAGCTAGAAGCGTGCATTGACGTCCATCTGCAGCGTGTCCACAGCCAGCGGTGGGCCGGAGACTTCCGTCGCACTGAAGAAATTCCCGCTGAGCCAGACATTGTGCGCCAGCCCCATATTGCCCCTGAGGACATAGCCCTTGGCGTTGGTGCCGCCTCCGTGGAAATCGGAATCGGTAAAGGCATCGACCACAGAATCGGCCTCGAGATATTTATAGGCGACGGTCGCGCTCCAATCGCCGAACTCCCGAATATCGGGCATGCCGACGGTAAGGCTGGTCTGGAAGGCCATAGGTCCGCTTGTGAATGACTGGGTCGTGCCCGACTGGCCAAGATTATTATCCGGGTTCAAGGCGATGATCCGGACCCGGTCATAGGCGGTGTTATAAGCGAACTCGCCGTTGAACGTGACGTGGACCGGCGAGAACGTGGCAATGTCGAAACGTGCGGTCAGGTCTGCCACGCGGAAGCGCGAAGCGAGGCCGTAATATTGGTATTCGGCGACGGGGTTAACCGATGTTGGCAGCGCACTCGGGCTGCGGATCGCGAAGACGGTGTTCCCCTTCTGCATGTAGCCTGCCCGTGTATTATCGGTATTACACGGCACACCGCTCGATGTGACGTTGCAGGGTGACGAAAGCTCGCCCTGGATCTTGGCGAAATCGTAATAGGCGGCGCCGATCTTGATGAGATAATCCGGCGATGGCAGCCAACTGAAGCCGATCTGGCCAGCGTAGAGCCACTTATCCCGGCTCGCGACCTTGCCACTGGAAACGGTGGGAAATCCAAGCGCGGTATTTTCAATCGGAAACACGCCGGCGGTGATGAAAGGTCGGACGTTATCAACGACTTCACGATTGTACTGCAGCGCGGCGCCATCAAAATTGAGATCGTTGTACCAAACAAGATCGGTGGCGAGCCAGGGCGACGCGAACCGACCGACCAACACCTTCGCGTCCGGGCTGGGCGTATATTTCAGGAACGCACGATCCAGATTGATCGGGTACTGGCTGAAATCAGAGCCTTGGGTCTGGTTTGGCGATACCGGCCCTGTGTTACTGCCGGTCGTGAGCCGCAACCCGATCGTCGTCGCATTGTTCACATGGTCGTCGATCTGAAGGCGGGCACGCACACGGTAACGCTGGCGGTTTTGAGTCGTGTTCAGGATTGGCACGCCGGGCGAGGTAAATGGACTGATATCGACGGGATTGCCTTGGTTGACGGTATTGTAATCACCGAAATAGGGATAATTACCGCCGTCATTGAACTGGCGCTCGTAACGCATGCGGAAATCGCCGGTGATGGTGACGCGACGGATCCATTCCGGCAGATTTGAGGGCGCCGCCGGCGCTCCCTTGCTTTCTTCCAAAACCTCTTTCTTGGTCTGATCCTTGATCTGCTCGCGGATCACTTCGGGAACATAGGTCACGCGAATGGGCTTGGTGGGCGGCGCGCCGGGCGCAGGCGGCGTGGCCCCAGCGGCTTCCTGTTTCGCTTGCGCAAACAGGGCGTCGGCCTGTGCCGCCGTGATGATGTTCTGCTGGACCAGAAGGTGGATCAGGTTGAGCGTGACGTCCTGCGTTGTCGGTGCTGCGGTTGCCGACGTCGAAGCCGGCGGCGGAGTATCTGCCGCCCACACAGGAGAAATACCGAGCAGGCTTGGCAGGAGTGCCAGCATCTCGGGATTAAGGTACCGCCGTCGGCGGGGATTCGTCATGTGCGTACTCGTTCGGAACTTCTGGGGGATGATCCAGCCAAACCTGTCACCAGACCAGAGTCGGTTGCGGTGCGGCCTCAAGAAAGGATGGGGAGGTGTCATCATCAATGGGGGGCGGCGGCGCCGAGTTGAACATGAATCTGGCGCAAGGAGTCATTTGGCGGCGCGTCCATGTGGCATTTGTGTAAAACGATGTCCTGCAGCGCAGCGGTATCACGCTGGTCACTGAAACGGCTTTGAAAAACGATCTCAGTCGGCGTCCCTGTCGCATCGACAGAGACGACGAAACGGACCCGGCCAAGCGCATGCGACAGACGCCCATCCTCGGCGACACAAGAGGCCAGAGCCCCCTGAACCTGGGATGCATAATACCCCTCGACGGTGCCGCCACCACCACCGCCGCCACCGCCGCCGCCTAGACCGAAACCATCTGCCGGACCCGATCCCTTGTCGCCGCCGAGCGGGCCAGAGGCTGGCGGCCCGGGCGCCTTGGGTGCTGCTGATGGAGTGACGGCCTTCATCGGTTCGGAAATCTTTGGTGCCTCAACGGTTTTTTGTGGCTCCGGCGGGGGCACTTTGGGCGGTGGTGGCGGCGGCGGGGGTGGCGGAAGAATTTTCAACTGCACGATCGGCGGCGCCTTCTGCCGTACCGGCTCCTTTTTACCGGAGAACGCGTAATAGGCCCCCACACCGGCGAGAAGGACGACACCCAGGATGATGTATTTCCCGAAACCTGAGCCTTCGCCATCATCTTCACGTGCCATGGTCCAGACTGCTCAGTGCGCACGTTGGGTTGCCAGACCGACTTGGCTCAGGTTCATCTCGCCAAGCAGTGCCAGGACGTCCATGACGCTTTTGTACTGGACCTCGGCGTCTCCCTTCACCACGACAGGGAAATTCGGATCGACACCCTTGCGTTGGGTCAGTCTCGCTTTGAGATCGTCCAGCCCGGTCACCGGGATCGCATCGATGAAGATCTTGCCTTCGTTATTGATCGAAATCGCCACGGTCTTCGGCTTGGCGAGGCTCGGCGCGCTGCTGGCATGAGGCAGGTTGACCTTGATGCCCTGAACCGATGCTGTCGTCATGATGATGAAGATGATGACCAGCACGTAAGCCAGGTCGAGCATCGGCGTGATGTTGATATCGTCGTAGGGTTTGCCTTCGTCATTCGCTTTCATTGACGTTACTCCGCTGCCGCTGCCGATCGTGCCTTGCTGGACACGTCATAGAGTTCGGCGAGACGGGTGATGAACTGCTCAGAGAAAGCGTGCATGACGGTCGATTCTTCCTTGATTCGCACCGTCAGGTAATTATAGCCAAAGAGTGCCGGAATCGCGACGAACATCCCCGCGCAGGTCGCGAGCAGCGCCGCAGCGATACCTGGCGCGATCGAGTTGACATTCACGTCGCCGGATGCCGCGATTGCGGCAAACGTGATCATGACGCCGACAACCGTGCCCAGAAGGCCGATGAACGGACCTCCGGAAATCGCAATCGTCAACAGCACCATCAGATTATTGAGACGCTGAAGTTCACGGATCAGAGTTGAATCAACGCTGGCGCGGATCGCGTGGAGCGTGGAAGAGGTCAGGACAAACGGGCCCACCTCGCCGCTCGGTCGTCGACCATAGCGCTCCTCGAGCTCGTCTACCGTCACCGCAAGCAGTTTATAAAGGGCGGCGCGCTCTATCTGGCGGAATTGCGCCTTGGTCGGGCGGGTTCCATATTTGCCGAGCATCATTTGCTCGAAACGGACAACGTCACGATCTGCCGCCTTGTAGGCAGCGAGGAAGGCGCTGTTTTGTTTGCCGACTTTATTCACATAGACGGTGCGGTCATACATGACCCACCAACTGATGACCGCCATGACCATCAGAATGCCGATCACGACCCAGCCGTCGAGTGTCACCGAACTCAGGATGATGCCGACATACCCGGTACTCAGGCTCGAGCCACTTTCATCCTTGCCGAACTGAACGAGCTTGGCCTCGGTGCCCTCACTCGCAAACAGGGCGCGAATAAATCCAGCCGGGCGCGCGGTCTTGGCCATGGAAAACTCGTCAATCGATCCGACAAAGCCCGAGGTCACAGGCCCGGGGACCGGTCCCGCCGCGGCGTCGCCGCCAAGCGTCGCCGGCGTATTCAGCGGCGGGAGACGGGTGGCCAGCGTCTGTTTGGGCTGGCTGTCGACGTAGAAGATCACCTTGTCATCCGCCGTGACGGCAAGGTGATGCCACTGTCCGGCAGTCAAGGCGGCATCGCTCTCGCCGCGCATGCCGTTGACGCTGACATAGGGCTTGCCTGCTGTCAGGCCGATCACGAGAGAGTTGAGGCCGTCATGCCGGGCATAAACCACGGGGGTCCCAAAAAGATTATCCGGCTTTACCCAGACCGAGATGGTTTGCGCCCCGCCGGCCGCGACATTCATCGGGCCACCGGCCGGGATCGCCAAGACATGACTGCCGTCAAACTTTGCCCCAGAGCCGATCAACGCCGCCGAGTCCTGAGGGATCGAGTTCAGCGCGTTGTTGCCGTAGGCCGTCCAGTCTTTGGTGACCCCGGTTTTCTCGGTGAAATGATAATCGAGGATTTGATCCGTATCGTAGGTGATATGCGGGTCGCTGGCCGCGTCCGCCTTGGGATTACCGTAGTAGAGATAGAAATTCTGAGACGTCCCCGCCTTTATTTCGCTGATATCGACCCAGACAATTCCCATATCGAAGACATTGTCGAAGGCCTCGATATGGGCGTTGATCGGGGTCTTGTCGTCGGCGGCGATGAATCGGATGTCGGTGCCGTCAGCCTTTCCGTCCTTGAAGGAATAGTTGCCATCGTGAAGTCGCACAAGAATCGGCACCCGGCCGGCATCACTTGTCAGCCCGCCACCGGCTGCGGTGGCATCGATCGAAATCTGCTTGCGGAATGCCCAATCGGCGTTCCACCACGCCTGTGCCGGGGTGGGCGTCATTGCCGCCCCGATAGCGATGAGCGCGCAGAATAGGGCCCCGTGCATGATTCGGTGCATGACGGCGGCGGGTGATCGGCTGTGCGAGTCTGTCACTCAGTACTCCGTCAACACGCGAAAGAGGATTTCATGGCTGCCTGCAACGGTTACCCGTGGGTTTGTCCCGTCGGTAATAAGCGGCGTGGCCCAACTGAGAGAGGCATCGATCCGATTGAACAGGCGCGCATCGCCGCTGATGCCCGCACTTGCCATGACGCTGCGATAGGACACGCCGGGCAGAGGCGCTCGATTATAGCCGCCGCCCTGGTCGAAGAAGGCGAGCACTCGAGCCTCATCGATCAAATCTCGAGCATCGATCCAAGTTGCAAGCAGGTCCGGGAATGAGGGGCTGATCGCCTCGACACTCACATTATAGCCATTATCGACTGGGCTCTCGACCTCATAATAGCCGCGTACCGAAGTCGAGCCGCCAATGGGCAATTGTTCGTTGCTGATCAGGGGTTCGTTGGACACCTGGCCTGTTACCCGGGCATGAAGCTTGAAATCCGCGGGCAGAGTTCTGGTCTCATCGACGCTGCCGCGAAAGTAGAGTTGCTGACCACGAGCCAGGTAGCGATTACTGTCTATCGCCAGTCGATTGCTGCCGACCCGGGGCGGGGTAAGCGAAAGCGCCAGAGTCGTGATTCCGAGGTCATGTGTGTTGTGCAGGATTCCGGTATAGCTCGCGGTCAGCGGAAAGTAGGTGATCGGCACGGCTGAAACGGGCGTTCCGGCGGTCGCAGTATCCGAGCGATAATCCTTGTAGTCCGCCCCAGCTTCAACGCTCTGCGAATAGGTGTCGGTGCCAGGCAGGTCGGCTGTGCCCCGGACCGAGATGTCGGTGCCATTGCTGATGATATTGGTTGCCGAGACCGTTGCTGCCGTGCTGTTCGACTGCACCGCCGAGAGATGGATGCCGTAACGCGTGCCCACGAAGGGCATGCGGTATCCCAGGATCAGAACTTTCGAATCGTTGGGATTTTCAGGCGCGGTGATATAGCTGATAGAAAGGCTCTGGCCCCGCTGGAAAAGATTGTCGTACGACGCGGCTCCGGTAACCCGCAACGGGGTTGAGAAGCGGGCATGGGCGTTATTGATGTCCACGCTGGCATGCACGGGCAACTGATCGTGGACAACGAGGTCAAGATTGAGGATTCCGGGCACGCGCGATGGTTTCGGGATCGGGGTGACCTGACGTCCCGGGACCGAATTCGCGACATTGATTTCGCGGTTTAACGTCACGGTATTGAACTGCTCGCCCTCTTTGATCGAGGGCATTTCCTTGCGAACCTCGGAGGGCAGGAAGAAACGGGCGCCGACGATGCGAACGCGGCCGATCCTGACCTCATTGACACGAAAATGGATCACGCCGTCTGCGTCGGGGAACTTATCGCCTGTGGTAATTTGAACGGCCTGGTAGCCGCGGTCGCGATACAGACGCTGCAATGCGGAACGAGCGAGTTCGATCGAGTCCGCAGAACGCGACGGTCCCAGAAACGGGTACACAGCCTTCTCGACGTCCTCGGTCGGAAGGGCCGAATTGCCATCCACAACGTATTCTTCGATGTCCATTGTGGCAGGCGCGCGGAGTGGGGCTCCCCAGACGGGCGCAAGCGCTGCTGTCGCGGTTAGGCAGCCCAGACTGCCGAACGAGACCAGCAGTACCGAAAAGAAAGCCCTCGCCATCACCACTGTCGTTCCAGTTTCTCGCAATGAAGCGGCGCTTTTAAAAGATACGCCGGGTTCGACTGATCCAAGGGTGCTGCGACGCAGCGCGGCAGTACGCAACTGATCCATCGACGATTGTGGATACGAAACTCTCGTTACAGTGATGTGACGAAATGAAGTTATTCCCGCTTCGACCCTGTGCGGCAAGAGGCCGGGTCCTTCGGCTTGCTCATGGGTCGCCCGACTCCATCCACTTGTTGGCGGGCTTGCGGGGGCGGAGATCATGGTCATAATCGTTCAGTGCCGCCATCGTTGCCGCATCGACGACCTGGGCCGAATTCTGTCGCGGGATACCGCCTGATTGCGTGGTATTGGACACATAGTCCCGGATATTGGTCTCGTCGAGCAGAGGGACGACCACGCCGGTACCCGGTTCGCCAATATCGTAATAACCGCCATTGGTGTATTTGCCCGGTGTCGGCAGGGGTGTTGCCCGGTGGCTGCTGTCAGGAGCCGATAGTCCGATCCATTTGTCTCGGACGGCAGCCAGATGTTCATCGGCATCGTAAGGCGCGACGCGCACGCCGAGCGCTGCGGCCGTCAATTGGCCAACGGCGCCTTCCAGCGAGAATTCAGCCAAGAGTTCGTCATGGCGCGCCTGCGCCTGGGCGAGTTGGGCCTGGAAAAGGGTTTCTTGTGCGTTCAGCACGTCGAGTTCGGTCCTGGCGCCGACCGCCTGTTCACTTCTGACGCCATCGAGCGAAACTTCGTCGGCATGGATTTCGCGATCCAGTGCCTGCAATGACGATGCCTGAGACTGCATCTCGTCCCAAGCCTGGCTCGCGGCGAGGACCGCGATGCGTCGCGCCTCTTCGTAATCGTTCTGAAGCTGCCCAACGGTTTGCTGTGCTTCACGTGAGCGCGAGTAAACCGAGCCACCCTCGTAGAGAGGGATCGAGACTTCGGCATAGACCTCCTTATTGTCGCTCTGCGCGTTGTTATTGATCTCAGTGCGTTGTTGATCGACTTTCGCATTGAGGGTTACCGTTGGCATGAGCTCGCCCCGAATCAGCCGAACGCTATTTTGCGCAGCATCAATTGCGAAGCCGCTTGCGACCACGGCTGGATTGTTACGGCCCGCGAGCTCGACCGCACCTTCGCGCGATACCGGCAGCAGTGGCGCTGCGTCTGGCGCTCGAAGTTTTCCTGGGTGGAACCCTATGTCGTGGAAGAATGCGGCCTTGGCGACATTCAGCGCCCCTTCGGCACGTTCACGTCCTGCGATTGCATTCGAGTAAGAGGCTTCCGCCTGGGCAACGTCGGTTTGCGTGAGTTCACCGGCTTTAAAACGCCCTCTTGTCGCCTGCAATTCACGCTGTGCCAGATTTTGATGGGCCATGTTGAGGTCAAGCGTTGCCGAGGCGAGGACGACATCCATGTAATCTTTGACGGCGGCGGTGAAGACGTCCTGCTCAATCGACAGGAGCTTGGCACGCTCGCCACGGATCAAGCTTAGCGCCTGCGCCTTTTCGGCATCGGTGCGTCCGCCCCGATAAATCGGCTGGCTTATCGCCACGCCATAGAACTGCGGCGCAGTGCCGATGAGCGAGTTATTCGTGGGGGCGGTCGGAAGAGAACCGCCCGACGGTGCACCGTAATCCGAAAATCCCTGAGAAATGCTCAACGAGACATGCGGGCGCCAGTTCGACAAGGCCTGGGGCAGTTTTTCATCAGTCGCGCGCAGCTTGGCCCGTTCGGCGAGCAGGACGGGGTTGCTCTGATACACGGAAGCGAGGGCCGCCTCGAGACTTTGAGCCTGTGCGCTCATAGGGCAAACGGCCAAAAGGGCCAAAAAAATCAGCCGCTGCGACATCATTGCGGTGATCGATTGCGGTGCGCGACGCATGCGGATTGATCGGCGGCGACGCGCCATTCGGTTCTAACCCATTTCTTGTCCGGCGTTTGGTATAGCCTGCCCATAAGACGGTTTTATGACAACAAACCGCCGCTCGCCTTCGCCGCTTCGAGTGCCTTGGCAACCCTTGCCACCAATTCCGGCCAATCGCGATAGGCGGACTGCCGAAACAGACGGAGGCTTGGGTACCAAGGGCTGTCCTCTCGGTCCCGCAACCAACGCCACTCCGATGCTGTCGACAGCAGCAACCACGCTGGTCGACCGAGTGCTCCGGCAAGATGGACGACCGACGTATCGACTGAAATGACCAGATCGAGATTGGACAAGGCTGCGCCAGTCTCGGTGAAATCGCTGAGCAGGGACGAAAGATCCTGGACTGCCCCCTCGGGAAGGTTTGCGAGATCAAGCGCCCGGGGCCCGACCTGCAGACTGTAAAGCTTTATGCCGGGAATCGCTGTGAGTGGTGCCAGAGCACTGATGGGCATCGACCGGTTGCAGTCATTCTGGTGATCAGGGTTGCCAGCCCAGACGATCCCGACTTTCAGCGCATCCGTTTCATCGGCGAAATATTCCGACCAACGATCGATGCGTGCCTGATCGACACTAAGGTACGGGATCGGCTTCGGAACATTTTCGAGAGTCGTTCCGAACATTAGCGGCAGACTCATCAACTCAATCCGTAAATCGAAGTCGTTGATCCTTCCCTCCCAAGGGATGAGAGAGACGTTATCTGGCAGGCCAGCGAGCAACCCCGCCAATGGAGGAGCCACCCGCAACAGAACATGCCCGGCCTGTTGGGCAACGAGGGGGACATAGCGGATAAACTGAAAAGCGTCGCCGTAGCCCTGTTCCGCCTCTATCAGAATGGTCTTGTCGGCCAGGGATTCACCTGACCAGCGACGGCCGGTGTGGTGATGAAAACGAAATATAGGGAGTTTGAGACGAGTCTCAAACTTGCGCCAGCCGATCTCAAAGTTCCCCACTGCAAGATCGAGATAGGCATCATTGATGCCTGTATCGTTGTGGTCAGGGTCTTGTAGCAGGATGGTACCAAAGCAAGATTTCGCGGTGACCATGTCTCCTGCCTCCATGCGCAGGAAGCCCAATAGGAACCGGGCATCCGTCATGTCAGGGTGGCGCTCCAAGGTTTCCCTGCACAGACTCTCAGCGAATTCTGGCGTGCCCAAGCTGCGGTGCGCCCAGGCAAGTCCGATCGTGCAGTTGGGGTCGTCAGGGATGAGTTCCAGTGCGTAGTTGAGCAGTATCAGTGCTTCATCGGGCTTGCCCAAATGGGTCAGACGACGGGCGACCTTCAGAATAACGGCCGCATCATCCGGCTTCTGTGCCAAGGCATGACGATAGGCCACATCGGCATTGGGGAAGTCCGCGACGTCTTCAAAAAGCTCAGCTAGTGCAATTGCCTTCGCGCTATTTGTCGGGTCCAGGTTCAGGGCTTCGCGAAAGGCGACGATCGCCGTCTTGGCGTCGTTGAGCTTCATTGCGGCGCGACCGAAGTGATAATGCGCCCAAGAATCGTCCGGTGCCAGTTTCACGGCGTGGCTCAATGCCGCGATGGCGCGCTCTGGTACGTCGAGCCCGACCCAGCAGGCACCGAGATTACGCCACAAGAGCTGCCAATCTTCTCGAATCTTGAGCGCCGTCTCGAAGGCTTGCCGAGCTTCATGAAAACGGCCTGCGGCGAAATGAATACCGCCCAGATTGTTCAGAATAACGACATCCTGGGGCGAGAGAGAGAGGGCAATCTGGAGATGATGCAGCGCCGTCTCGGTATCGCCGTTGTCGCGAAGCGCGAGGCCAAGGCCATGATGGGTAACGCTATCTTGATCCTGGATCGCGAGGCTTTGGTTAAAATGGGCAATCGCTTCTGCAAGTTGTCCGGAGCGATGACGGGAGAGCGCCTGATCGCGCAGCGCGACGGCTAACGCCGCGTTATTGCCGTCGATCGGCTCATCACGACTCGTTTTCAGAATTTTTCTGCGCTCGGACCGGTTCATGGCTCGTTCCACGGTAAGGACGGGAAGCAGTCGTCAAAGCAACTGCTTGGATTTTGGGTCTTAGCCCAAGGCGAAGACAGAAATATGACGGGTGCAGGCGTGACCCTGCGGAAATCCCCGGTACGGGCGATTTCGGCGTCATAAAAGCGTCGTCAAACGGGCGTTTTATACCCGCGTTTGACTAGGGGCCGCTGAGCGGTAGGGAAACGCACATGACCATCACAGTCGCTGTTGCCGGCGCGGGCATCTATGGCGCGACAATCGCGATAAAACTGGCTGAACGTGGCTGCAAGGTCACGCTCTTCGATCCTCTCGGGATCATGGAAGCCGCCTCCGCGATCAACCAATATCGTGTCCATCGGGGCTATCATTATCCGCGCAGCAGCGAAACGATCCGCGAAGTGGTTGGCGCTCGCGGTGCCTTTATTTCGGAGTTTCGTGAGGCGATATGTTCGGGTACGGAACATTATTACGCGATGCCTCGCGAGGGTTCACGGATCCCGCAAGACGAATTCGAGGCGGTAATGGCCCAACACGGCCTCCCGCTGGAGGCGTGCCGTCCCGGCTGGATGGATTTCGGCTATATCTCGAAATGCTGGCGTGTAGACGAGGAAATCTATGATCCTGACCGGCTCCGCGGCCTGATCCTGGCGCGACTTGCGGCGGCGGGGGTCGGATTCGTCAACGCCAAGATCGGGGAAAATGCCTCCGATGAATTCGATCACGTTGTCTATGCGACTTATGGCGGCTCGGGAAGCCATGCCCATCTCTTTCCCGCCGTTCGGTTTCAGGTCGCGGAAAAGGTCCTCATTGAAGTGCCCAGTTCGCTCCAGCGGCGGGCAATCGTCGTGATCGACGGCCCATTTACGGCCTTCGATCCCTATGGCTCCGGCAACAATGCGCTGTTCGGATCAGCTCGACATACCAATCACTGGGAGAGCAATGACCCCTCGTTCACGGTACCCGCGCCCTATCGCGACGTCCTGAATGGTCGACACTTCGTGCCCGTGAACTTCACGCGATTCGAGCAAATGCGGCAGGATTGCGCCCTCTCAATCCCTGAAGCAGCGAAGGCCAACTATATCGGCTCACGCTTCACGATCCGCGTCGTCGAAGATGATCGAAAGACCGACCAGAGAATTCTTCACATCGCACGTCCGGCCGCGAATATCATCCATGTCTTCTCTGGCAAGGTTGTAAGCGCCGTCACTGCGGCGCAACGTGTCTCGGAGATGATCTTGGAGCAGCCAACCAACCGCACGGCGGACGCCATGATGGCCGGTACGGGCTAGCCCGACCATGAACGTCAGCCCGCGATATACAGTTCTTGGCGATGGGCGATGGGCGCGCGTGCTGGTGGATGTTCTGGCTCAGATGGATCGGCGTGCCACGACGGTGGCGGCAGTTCGTCAACGCTCGGGCGAAGACGATGACGCGTATCGGAAACGCCTTCGCGACAGCCTTGCGGAGGCCGGGGACATAGTCTGGGTCTCGGTGCCCCCTGGGCCGCAGAGTGTAGTGATGGTTGAAGCGGCCCTGGATGCGGGTCAGCATGTGATTGTCGAGAAGCCTTGGCCCGCGAGTCCAGCCCAAAGCAGCAGACTCGAAACCCGCGCCACGAATTTGGGGCTGCGTTGCGCCGTCCACTTTCAGTATCCGTTCCTGGACGCCGTGCAGTCACTGCGCCAATGTGTCGGCGATGGCGCGGGGTTGGTGCTCTCTGGGCAGTTCACGATCGCCCGGGCCTCCCATAACGGAATCCCTGCGTCACAAAATCTGGGGTCCCATCTGCTGGCGATCTGGCGGATGGTCTTTCCTCAGTCAGAACTGGGGAGCATGATCGTCGGCTATGAGCGGGAGAATTGCCGCATGCTTCGCCTTGAAGGTCACGAGGTGAGCCACATCATCGACTTTACGCACAATTTCGAGCCGATCATTCAACGCTTCGTTGCTGCGTTCGAGGCAGGCGGTTCGACGCTGGCGGGGTTGACGTTGGCCGCAGAAATCGGGGGGCGCGCGAAATGTCTCTAGAATGGCGTGCCCTGATAACAGGAGTCGTCGCGATGGTTTCGATGATCGGGTTCGGTGCCCAGCCTCAAGCCGCCCCGGCGGCGCCGGTTGTCTGGATGATCAACACCAAGGCCCTGGGATTGCTCGGCGCCGAACCGGATGGGGCCGCGTTGATCGCACAGTTCTTCAACACGCCCGATACCTATGTCATGGCCCCTCGAGACCAGCTCTCGCTGGTTCCCCCGCGCGCTGTCGCGGTCATCAATTTTCCCAGCTTTTCGGGGCTCCGGGCTGCTTTTAATGCTGGTCGCGTGGATGCCCGATATGGCGCCGTTCTTTACGATTGCGAGGCGTGGGACGCAACGCCGGTCGTGGAACAGAGGGACCCGATTCACTATTATGGGCTCGCGGCGGAATTGGTTCATCGCCATGGCCTGAAACTCATCGCGGCACCGGCGACGACCCTGCGCAAGGTGCTGTTGCAGCCAACCGGTCCGGATACCTACCCTCCCTTCATGAAGACCGGCATCGTTGGACCGATCGCGAAAAGCGCGGATATTTTCGAAATTCAGTCCCAGGGCCTGCTGCCGCAGCCGGATAAATACGTTGATCTCGTTCGGAATGCGGCCTCGGAGGCGCGCGCGGCAAATCCGAATATCGTTTTTCTCGCGGGTCTCAGCACAAACCCGAGCGGGCGCGCGGTGACAGCAGGCGACCTGGCAGAGGCGGTTGCCCGGACGCGATCCATCGTGGCGGGCTATTGGCTCAATATCCCCGAGAATTCAGTGTTCTGCAAAGCCTGCGGGGAGGCGCATCCAGCGATTGCTGCCGCCTTTCTGCGCCAGTTTCAGAAACCAGACACCCCTTGAGGATCGACCGGGGCCTTGTGAGGCCGCCAAAGCCGTCTTGCAGTTGCGCGACCGGGTACCGAAGTCGCGAAGGAAGTCATTCTATTCATTCCTGAACACGCATGGCACAGCCTTGCCGACCCGCGGGAACATCTCGTCCTTTTCTGCCGCGGTCGGACCTAAACGTCGCCGTTGGCCTGCCAGGAAAGAATGCGATAGCTCTGATTGCCGTTGAGCGAGATGATCGCGTCGCGTTCGAACAGGGGCGCGTCAGGTGACCCTATCAGCGCTCGGATCATGAATGTGCGGGTCGTTATCGTGTTTTTTTGATTGGGATTGGCTGGTTTTGCAGGTTTTGCCACCGGCGCGGGGGGCACCTCGCGAAGCGCAGCAGCAACGACGCGATCGAGAGGTCCGGGTGCTCTGGCCCCTGGGTCGTTAAGTGTGAGATGGGGGATGAGCCGTGCCATCACGCCCCGGCTCATTCCCGCTACGGTCGCCAATTGTCCCAAGGTGCGAAAGTTTCCGGCCAGGGGCACCTCAGGGCGCGCGACCTGTGTGCGTCTCAAAACAATGCGCGCGGCAACCTCTCGAGCCTCCCCGGACGGCATGCCGACCTGTTGCAATAACGCCTGCAGCAGGGGCGCCGATGCGGCGTTGAGGTTGATCTTCATGCTCTCGTCCTCAAGTCGGACCAGGACGTTCTCTCGACCGACAGAGACGTGACAGTCTCGCCCATCAATGTTCCAGCCACCAGGCCCCTTGACCCCGAGCCGATAGATCCCCTCGAAGATCGCGCCATCGGCGGCGGCCTCGGCAACCGCAGCCATCCGTAAATTATCGGCAATCCGGACCTCGCTGCGCCCAACCACGATCATGCGATCGGCGATGAGTGCCAGCAATGCCAGCATCCATAGGATAATCAGGACGGCAAAGCCCCCCTGGCTCCGGTTCACGGCGCCGCTTGTCCGTAAAGCCTGGCGTTGGGATCGGCCGAGCCGATCGGCAATGACTGGAGCGCGGCTGGCACCCCGTCGGCATCGCGCAGCTCCTCGCGCAGATCGTCGGTGAGCATACGGGCGCTGCGCTGATCATCGATTACATGGGGCGTAATCAAGACCAGCAACTCTGTCCGCTTGCGAGAGTTGTCCTGGTTCGCGAATGCCGCGCCGAGGATTGGAATATCCTTGAGGAAGGGAATTCCCTGATTGCCTTGCGAATTATTGTCCCGGATCATCCCGCCAAGGCCGATGGTCTGGCCGTCCCGGGCAACAACGCGGCTATGGACTCTCCGGTCCTGGAAGGTGGGCGAGTCGATCCCCGAGATCGTCGTTTTGACTGGATCGCTTACCTCCTGCGAGATGTCGAGCGTGACAAGCCCACCGGAATTGACGCGAGGGATGACCTGCAGGATAACGCCCGTCTGTTGATAGCTGATGCTGCTGACGAGTGGGGCCGTGCTGCTGACCGTGGAGGTCGCGGTCTGGGAGAGATAAGGCACGGTATCGCCGACCTGGATGGTCGCGAGTTCATTGTCCAGAACAGTGATCTGAGGCGATGACAAAACGCGCAGTTTGGTAACCGCCTGAATTGCACTGAGGGTGACGTTGACCGATTTGGTCAGCGTGAACGCGCCGCTTAGCGCGTCGGACACAGGATTCACGAGTTTCGTCGACAAGCCGCCGTTCTTGAAGAAGAACGTCGTCCCGTATTGCAACTGGTTGTTGAGAGTTACCTCGACGATTGTGGCATCGATCTGGACCTGCAGCGGCACGATATCGATCTTGCGCAGCATCGATTCGATGACGCCGTATTGGTTGTCGGAGGCACGGATCAGCAGCGCGTTATTCTGACGATTGGCGATGATGACGATGCCGTTGTCGTTATCATCGGACGTTCCGCCACCACCGGAGAGGGGTTGCAGAGCCGGGGGAACATCATTAGACGCGCCCCCGTTCGCCTGCTGCACGACCGCTGAGGTCTGGGCGTTTGTGCCGCCGGAGCTGTCCTCCTGTCCGGAGTTCGCGCCGAGTCCGCCCGAGCCGGAGGCCCCTGAGGAACCGGTCCCGCTGCTTTGTCCGCCAGATGCGCCCGCAAACCCGGGTGTCGTCTTGCCAAGGCGGTTCGTGTCGCTGGCCCCCGTCGACGTGATGTGATTCGGTGTGAATGCCCGCTGCAGCACGTATTCCAAATCTGAACTTTGGCCGTTTTGAACGTAATAGACATGCCAGCTCGGCTCGGTACTGACGCTCTCGCGATCGACAAGTTGCATCAGACGGCGAGCGTCCTCGATATAGCGGGGCTGCATCGAGGCGACGAGAATGGCATTGATGCGCGTCATCGGGATGACACGGATCTGGCTGGCGAGCGGGCCGTCGGTTTCTGCCAACAGGACCTTCTGCAGTTCAGCCGCGACTTTGCTGGGTACGCCCGACGATACGGGCAATAGTACATAGGATTGCCCGGCAAGAAGATCGACATCGAAGGCCCGAACCAGATCCGTGATCGTGCGTCGGGTCAAGGGATCGCCCGAAATGACCAGCGCATTATGCGTCGTATCGGGGACGAGTTTGCCGCCATGGGCGACAAAGGGTTCGAGGATCTTGGCGATATCCTTGGCAGATGTGTACTGGAGCTGAACGACCTCTCCCCCACCGGCAGCCTCGCCCATATCACCCATTACGGGCCGGGTCGCGGCGCTGTTGGTTGGCAGCACCTGATAGAGACCCTTGTCGATTACAAGGACCGCGTTAACCTGGGTCAGAATGTCCTGCAGGATCGGCACGACCTGATCACGCCTGACGGGCTTCGGTGTCGTAATGCTGACCGAACCCCGGACGGTCGGATCGATCGTAAAAGGGACTTGGAGGCTCTTGCCGAGGACTGCCTTGATAATCTCCCGGATGTCGGTATCGACAAAATTAAGCGTGATATCCCCGCTTCCCGTCCCGATCACGGGTTCCTTGATCGCGTTCAGCCGTGTCCCCGACACCAGAGACACCGCAGTATCGGTGTGCCCCGCTGCCGTCGTGGACACCGCCCCACTCGTTCGCAAATCGGCCGATCCACTATTATCCAACGATATCGGCGGCGTGCTCGCGACCGGGCGAGGAGTCTTGTCGTGGCAGCCAGCCAAGGCAACGGCGGCGACCCCGAGAAACAGAAATGCGCGCAATGTCATGGCAGGACGGCTCTATATCCGGATTGAAACAAAAAATGTCCCGATTGCCGGGGACATGCCCCTGGCTCGGGTGGTGAGATTAGGATTGGGCTGGACGCGGGCTTCATACTATTTCCTGCTATTGATCAGACCCGTCGGCCTGGTCGTCGGTAGGCTGTCCCGGTGTCGATTCGGACCCACCAGTTGTACTGTCCGCGTCACCGGAGGGAACCAGCGTGCTGATGCCCGATGCTCCCTTGATCTTGACTTCATCGGTCTTGATCTCGGTAACCGTCCACGCGGAAACAGCATCGCCCACGCCTGCGGTTACTGGCTTCGGCACACCGACGACCTGAAAAACCGCGACCCGCGTCGAACCAGCCAAGAAAACGCCGCTCAGACGGGGTAGGGGCGTCTCCTTGGCGGCCGGCTGCGCGGCCGTGGCGACAACGGGCGGCGCCACTCTTCTGCCTGGCAGGAACAACGGTCGGGCCAGGATTTCTTCTGCAAGAGGAGCGGTGCCAAGGGACAAGATCGTCGCCGATTTCCGATGGCCAACTGGGCCGGCTGATAACGGCCTTGTCAACAGGACACCACCATCGGGAATGAACCATTCCGCAAGAATGAGAAGGATTATGAGTCCCGATAGCGTCGGGAGTGCGAACCGGGCCATCATGAGCCATGACTCGACATGCGAAATCCAAAAACGCTCACGCTACCGTCGAGCAGTGAGTCCGGTGTCGCACCCGTGGTCGACGTATTGTGCAGTTCGAGATCGTCCACGACCATTTTCGGCTGGGCTAAAAGCACCCGCGAGACGAAGGTCACAATGGCTCGGTAAGTGCCGTTAAGGCGAAGCGAGACCCCGATCCGGCGACCCCACAGGCTGTTCTGCGGGGTTATCGTATCAACGCTGGAGATTGTGACCCCCGAGCCACTTGCGATCTGTCCGACCAGGGTCTGCAGATTGGCCGCGGCGAGCGCATCCGTTCCACCAGCCAACCCTGAAGCAACCGGACGCCGTCGATCGGGCTCCGCGATCGCCGCGGCGCGCAGTCCGGGAAGGGACGCTGCCAGCACGTGCATCTGCGCCGCGAGATTCTGGCGCTCCTGCAATGCGAGCGAGCGTTCCTGGTAAAGCTCGGCAAGCGGCGCCACAATGCCGATCCAAGCCAAGGACAAGACCGCGAGGAGCAGGCCTGCGGCAACGATCTGTCCCCGTCTTCCGTTCAGCACGATCATGGCTGCCGCGCGCTCAGCTTGATCGAAAAATTATCGACACCGGTTCCGGGATCGCGGGTTACCGGGGCCGAAAATCCGGGGTCGCGAACGACTGAATTGTCGCTCAAACGCTGGATCAGAGCCGCCGCATCGCGCGACTGACCCATAAGACTGATATCGCGATGATGCAGGGTGAAGTCTGATAAATAGGTGTCATCGGGGAGCGCGTCGGTAACCGCAGCCAATATCAGGAGCGGGTTTCCGACCGAACTCTGAGGATCGCCTGCATCCATTCCCAGCCCACCGTTTTGGCGTCGCAACGCCAAGGCACTATCTGCATCCGCCTGCAGTGCCGCGATTCTAGCCTCAACGCGCGAGACCGCAATATCCTGACGCACGAATGGCCCGATGATTGCCGTTATTGCGAGAACGGCAACGAGACCTCCAATCAGCGGACCACGTCCGGCACGGGTCGGGTCGGCAATTAACGCACGGACCCCTGTCTTCCCACCAAAGGGGATCCGTCTGCCGTCAGGGCGATCAATGATCGCTGCAAGATTAATTCCCGCACCTCGAAGCGCGTCGAGTATCGAATCGACTTCGGCCTTCACTGCCAAAGTCAGGCAGGTTGTCATCTGGCCTAGGGTGCGGTCCTTGCCGAGGATCGCAACCGCCCAATAAACCTCATCAGCGGAAAAAGGCGTTTCGCGATCCAGCTCGTATCGCATGACTTGCATCAAATCGCGCTGTGCCGCGAGGGGAACTTGAAGTTGCTTTTCCAACAGGGTGCCAGCCGGCAGCTGAAGCAATACTTTCATCCCCGGACGGACGCGATCGATGGCTGCGGCAAGAGTCGACAATCCCCGCTCGTCAAGAGAAAAGCGCCCAAGAAGGCCACCGCGCGTCCCGTTGCGCAGTTCGGCTTCGATCGACGACGCCCCTTCGTCGTAGTTGAGCGCGATGATCTGATCGACGCTCGAAAAGGATCGGCGCA
>CAIXXC010000511.1 GCA_903923205.1 uncultured Rhodospirillales bacterium
CGTTCGCCGGGTTGTCAAACTCGGTGGTTTTGTACAGGCCGGTCCCGAGTTCTTTGACATCCCGAAGGTCATCAATGGCTGCTCCGACCTGATGGTTGATGTCTTCGGAGACCTGGGTCGCCATGCGAGGTCGGCGGTTGGGGTATATCGATTGCCTCTGAATTTCGCTGTGGAGGTAGACGCGGTGATAGAAGTCTCATGAAGTCGCAATTCGGCGAAGCATGGGAGCGACTGTTCGCTCCGCCGATTGCTCATCGGGGCTTGTGGTCGCCCGAGGGGTATCCCGAGAATTCTCTGGGAGCCTTTCAGGCAGCCTGTTCGGCCGGCTATGGAATTGAACTGGATGTTCAATTGAGCGCGGACGGCGAGGCAGTCGTATTTCACGACGCCACATTGCGGCGAATGACAGGGGTAGAGGGGCGGGTGTCGGATCACACCGCGGCAGATCTGTGTTCAATGAAGCTCGCCGGGACGGATGAAACAATTCCGTTGCTGGCGGATGCCCTTACGCTGGTCGGACATCGAGCCCTTGTCCAGATCGAAATCAAGACGCCGTTCGGGGAGGTGGGGCCCCTGGAAAGAAGGGTCCACGACATTCTGATCGATCACAATGGTCCAACCGCTGTAATCGGCTTCAACCCTTATTCCCACGCCTGGTTTGCGGATCATCATCCAAAGGTTCTTCGCGGGCTTAACAGTTATAGCTACGTCGGCGGCGATGCCCGCCACCTGGCTCCGGAGCTTCGCAAGAATTTCTCGCAGCTGAAACATGTCGCGATTGCGAAGCCACACTTTCTGGCGCTGGGGACGGATATGCTTCCGAGCCAGAGGGCGGACGTTCTGCGCCAGGACGGCCTGCCGGTCATTGCCTGGACGGTCGGCAGTCCCGAGCAGTGGGAGGCGCTCAAGCCTCATTGCGACAACCTGATCTTCGAGGGCTTCGCGGCGTGACACGCCTCAAGGCCGCGGTCCGCGTTCATCGCCGGATCGCAGAGATCGGACGCGATGCCTGGGATGCCTGTGCGTCACGCGTCGATTGGCCCTTCAATCCGTTTGTCGCCTATGACTTTCTTGATTGCCTTGAGGAATCCGGATGCGCCATTGAGCGAGCCGGGTGGGCTCCGCAGCATCTCAGCGTTGATGACGAAGATGGCGGAATCGCCGCTGTAATGCCGCTCTATCTCAAGGGACACAGTCAGGGCGAATACATCTTTGATCACGCCTGGGCCGACGCCTACGAGAGAGCGGGCGGGCGGTATTATCCCAAACTGGTGTCCGCCTCGCCGTTTTCACCGGTGACTGGCCCGCGTTTCCTGGTGCGCGAAGACGTCAATCTCGACGATGGCCGCGAACGCCTTCTCGGCGGGGCGCTGACCCTTTGCGAAAAGTTCGGCGCCTCGACCCTGGGGGTCAATTTTCCGCTTGAGGACGAATGGCGTTTCATGGGGGAGCAGGGCCTGCTGCAGCGCACCAATCAGCAGTATCACTGGCTCAACGCCGGCTACGCAACCTTCGATGATTTTCTTGGGGACCTTTCGTCAGGTCGGCGAAAGACCATCCGCCGCGAACGCCGCGACGCCACCTCCGGCCTGGAGATCGTACGCCTGACC
>CAIXXC010000512.1 GCA_903923205.1 uncultured Rhodospirillales bacterium
GCGGCAATATCAACGGCGCATTGTCGGAATACAAACTGGTCGAAAATCGCGCGCCGACTGATGCGCGCGGACAGATCGGGATGGGTCGTCTCAACCTGGTGCGCCGCCAGCCGGCATTGGCTCTTGCCGCCTATAGCCGCGCACTCGGGGCCGCGCCGGGCAATCCGGTTGCGACCAATGGCATGGGGGTCGCGCTCGACCTGCTTGGTCGCCACGCCGATGCTCAAGCAACATACCGCCGTGGCCTTGCGGCAAACCCCGACGATCGGACGCTGCGCAACAACCTTGGCCTCTCGCTTGTTTTCACGAAGAATTATGATGAAGCGGTCGGCATTCTGACAGCTCTTGCCGAGGAACCCGAAGCGACATCTCGCAACCGGCAGAACCTGGCGCTTGCGTTGGGTATGCAGGGGGACACCACGGACGCCAAGATGGTGGCAGCCCATGATCTTGACGATTCGAGCGTCGAAAACAACCTGCGCTATTATGACTACATGCGGGGCACGTCCGACCTTTCGGCACCCGCCCATGTGCTTGTGCCGCCCGCGCCAACACCCTGACGCAGCAGCCATCCAGCGTCGTCATCACGCGGATCTCCCCCGGAATTACGGAATAAGCCCCGACCCCCGTTATGGGGTATGGTGAACTTTCCCTGCGGTCCTGGTGAATCGAGAATCTGTCATGAGTTACAAAGTCGCCGTCGTTGGCGCCACCGGCAATGTCGGGCGTGAATTGCTTGCGATCCTTGCCGAGCGCGAATTCCCCGTTAGCGAAGTCGTGGCCCTCGCGTCTGAACGCTCGATCGGCTCCGAAGTGTCTTTCGGCGAGGATGAGTTGCTCAAGGTTCGCGACCTCGACACCTATGATTTCAAGGGCACCGATATTGCCCTGTTCTCCCCCGGCGCCAAGGTCTCGGCGGCCCATGCGCCCCGCGCGGGTAAGGCTGGATGTGTCGTGATCGACAACACCTCGCAGTTCAGGATGGACCCCGACGTCCCGCTGATCGTGCCGGAGGTCAATCCCGAGGCGCTGATCGGTTACAAGAAGCGCAACATCATCGCCAATCCAAACTGCTCGACGATTCAGATGCTGCTGGCGTTGAAGCCGCTGCACAAGATCGCCCGGATCAAGCGCGTCGTCGTCTCGACCTACCAGTCCGTCTCTGGCGCCGGCAAGGAGGCGATGGACGAATTGTTCACGCAAACCCGCGCGATCTATGTCAACGACCCCATCAAGCCCGAGCATTTCACCAAGCGGATTGCCTTCAACGTCATCCCCCATATCGATTCGTTCATGGATGATGGCGCTACCAAGGAAGAGTGGAAGATGGTGGTCGAAACCCGCAAGATTCTCGACCCCGATATCGCGGTGACGGCGACCTGCGTGCGGGTTCCTGTCTTTATCGGCCATGCCGAGGCAATCAACATCGAGTTCGAGAGTGCCATCAGCGACAGCCAGGCCCGCGAGGCGCTCAAGCGTGCGCCCGGTATCAGCGTGATCGACCATCGGGTCGATGAGGGCTACGTGACGCCACAAGAGGTCGCGGGAGAGGATAATGTCTTCGTCAGCCGTATCCGCAAGGACCCGACGGTAAAGCACGGCCTCAACATCTGGGTGGTCGGCGACAATCTGCGCAAGGGTGCTGCCCTCAACGCCGTGCAGATCGCGGAGTTGCTGATCAAGGATCATCTCAAACCGCGGCAGAGCCGGTTGACGACACACTAGGTGACGCAAACAGATCCGCTGTTCCTGATCGCGGCCATCGCCGCCGCGATCATCATCGGCCTTGCCAAGGGCGGACTTGGCGGGATCGGGACCTTGGCCGTACCAGTGCTCGCGCTGGTCATCTCGCCGGTCAAGGCGGCGGCGTTGTTGCTGCCGATTTTGGTCGTCTCCGACGTGTTCGGATTATGGCTCTATCGGCGCAATTTCGACCGTCGCAATCTCCTGATCCTGATTCCGTCTGCGGCGATCGGGGTCGCGGCGGGCTGGGCGACCGCTGCCTTCGTGTCCGATCGCATGGTTGGGCTGTTTGTTGGCCTGATCGGCGTCAGTTTCTGCGCCAATCTCTGGTTCCGCCGTCGTCACGCCTTTGCCGCCCGACCGGCTGATCTGCGGCGAGGTATTTTCTGGGGGGCCATACTCGGCTTCACCAGTTTCGTCTCGCATGCCGGCGCGCCGCCGTTCCAGGTTTATGTCCTGCCCCAGCGCTTGGAAAAGAACATCTACGCCGGCACGACGACCATCACCTTTGCGGCCGTGAACGCCATCAAGCTGGTGCCCTATTGGGCGCTTGGTCAATTGTCGATGACCAATCTGCGCACCGCCCTGTTTCTGTTTCCGGTCGCCATCGTCTCGACCTTTATCGGCGTCCGGCTCGTGCGGATCATCCCGGAGAAGGTTTTCTTCAACTTCGTCAACATCACCTTGTTCGTCGTCTCGGTGAAGCTGATCGCCGACGCCGCCCTCCGATAGGCGGCGCCGGCGATTACCGCCGTCACGCGATCAGCGCGGGCATGTCGCGTACCAGGCGCTGGCGCTCGCTCGTCAGTGCCCCTGTCAGGGCGAAGCCGATGGCGCCGCCCGAAAGCCCCTGGAAGAGGGCCTTGAGATCGCGCCCTTCACCTTCGATCTGCCAGGCGCCTTGACTGCCTGCTGCCGGCGGGCAGACGACAATGGGCAGCGCGGGTGTTTTCACGCCCACGGGCAGGGCCGGTAGCTTGAGCGGGGTCGGCACCCCTGCCAAGGTCGCGGCGAGCGCGCGGGCCTGTGCCATCAATGGCAACACGAACGGCAGCGTGCCAATGGCCGTCTGAGCACAGTCGCCAAGCGCGTAAATCCGCGCATCTGAACTCTGCAACAGGGCATCGACGATAATACCCTGACCAATCTCGAGCCCGGCGGCCCGCGCCAGCGCCGTGCGCGGCACCAGCCCGATCGCCGAGAGCGCATGTTCGAAGGGGATCTTGCAACCATCATCCAGAATGGCGATGGCACCCTTACCGGCAGCAGGCTGCAGACGGACGATACTGCGGCCGAGGTGGATCGTGGCGCCCGCCTCACGCAGTGCCGCAGCCAGGGCGAGCCCGACGGCTTCCGGCACCAATCGACCCAGTGGCCAGGCCATCGGATCCACGATCGTCACTGTGAATCCGCCAGCCAGCAGGTCATTGGCGAACTCGCTGCCGATCAGACCGGCACCGATCAGAAGCACCTCGTCGCCTCGCTTCAGTTTCCCGTGCCAGGCCGCGTAGGCGTCCACATCGTTGACCGAAGCAACGTGGACGAGGTCCGAACCCTCGACCTTGTAGGGTCGAGGGTCGGCGCCAATCGCGAGGACGAGCCGATCGTAGGCGATCATCCGTGGTGATCGGTCGCCGGTAATCACCTCGATCGTGGCGGCTGCCCGATTGATTTGGCTGACACGGTGGTATGCCAGAACCGAGAGCCCGAGCTCGCCTGCAGCGACGCTCGCCGATTTGGTAATCAGATCGCGGGGCGTCTTGTTCTGGGCGAAGGCGTTCGACAGCATGGGCTTGCTGTAGACCTCCCCGCCATCGGCGGTGACAATCGTCACCGGGGTGTCGCGATCCAGTTTGCGGAACTCGCGCGCCAGGGTGTAGCCCGCGAGACCGCTGCCGATGATGACGACGCCCGCTGCGCGCGTGTCGTTCATCCTATCCATCCATCACTTCGAAGTCTGACTTTGAAACACCGCAATCGGGGCAGGCCCAATCATCCGGGATATCTTCGAAAGCAGTGCCGGCCGCGATACCCTCGTCGGGGATGCCAATGGCCGGGTCGTAGATGTAGTTGCAGACGATGCAGACGTATTTCTTCATGATTTGGGCTTCCTTACGGGTGGTGTGTTGGGAGGCTATGAAACCGCTTGACCGAAATTAGGCGGTGCGGACGCGCGCCAGCGTGTCACTATAGTGTTTCGCATGGACCGCTTCGACCTTGGCGAGGGCGGCAAAGCGCTTGGCCGCAATTTCAAGCGTCTTTTTGAAACGTGCCGCATGCTCCTCGGATTCGGCGATCTGTTCGTCCATTTCCTTGACGGCGGCCTCATTGCCTTCCTGTTCGGCCAGATGGCGGAACTTCGGGTACATCTCGGTGTACTCGTAGGTCTCACCGTCGATCGCCAGTTGCAACATCTTCTCGACCGTCAATTCGGCCTTGGGATACAGCAGATCGAGATGACCGAATGCGTGCTGGGTCTCCTGCACGGCCGTGGCCTCGAACACCTTGGCGACTTCTTCCGCGCCCAGTTCACGCGCCCGCTTGGCGAAGAACAGATATTTGCGGTTCGCCATCGACTCGCCAGCAAAGGCCGCCTCGAGGTTCTGGATCGTCACTGAATTGCCGTTGTCACTCATGATATTGTGCTCCGATTCCTGGTGGAGGGTGCTTGGTCCCCTGGGGGACCGACCCGATGGACAGACCCTATTCTTCTAGATAAAGTTATTGAAACGAATTAAAACGATAGTTTTGATCGTTTTTATCACTTTATTGAGAGTCCCTGATGCGCGCCCTTCCGTCGCTTCGCCAGCTTCGATATCTCGTTGCCGTGATCGAGTTGCGCCATTTCAGCCGGGCTGCGGAGGCTTGCCTCGTTACCCAGTCGACCCTGTCCGCCGGGATTCGCGAGCTTGAGGACTTGCTGGGCGTCGCCCTGTTCGAGCGCACCAAGCGAAGCGTGACCCCTACCCCGATCGGGCTGGAGATCGGTGATGAGGCAAAGGCCCTGCTGCGGGATGCCGAACGACTTCTTGAGATTGCCGAGGCCACCCATAAACCGCTCTCGGGCAGCCTCCGTCTCGGCGTCATTCCGACGATTGGACCCTACGCCCTGCCACAGGCTCTGCCCGGCCTGCGTGCCCGTTTTCCGAAGCTCAGGCTCTACCTGCGCGAGGACCAGACGGCCCGGCTGCTCGATCAGCTTGGCGATGGTGAACTCGATGCCGTGCTGATGGCGCTGCCGTGGGAGACGCCGGACCTCGAAGTGATGACCTTGATCGATGATCCGTTCTTTGTCGTGTCCTCAAAGCTCCATCCTTTTGCCGGCGTGGCGGGTGCCGTCGATGTTGCTGCCTTGCGGCCGCCCCATCTCGCTTCGGATGATCTGCTGCTGCTGGAGGAAGGGCATTGCATGCGGGAACACGCGCTTGCCGCCTGTGCTCTCAGCCGAGGGGGCCGCGCGCGCGCCTTCCAGGCGACCAGTATCTATACCCTGGTGCAGATGGTCGCCAACGGGTTGGGCGTCACCTTGTTACCAAGCATTGCCGTGAATTCGGAATCGCTGGCCGCGGCGGGGATCGAGGCGCGTCGTCTGGTCGGTGATCCGGGCCGCTCAATCGGCCTCGTCTGGCGCCGCCGCTCGCCGCGAGCCGCCGAATACCGACTGCTTGGCAGCATCTTGAAGGAGCAGATGCTGGCGTCGCGTGCCGCCTCGGCCTGAAACCGCCATGCCGCCTGCTAGCTCCGCATGCCGAGTACGGCGTCGAGCCGGGCGTCCTTGATGCCTGCGGGCTCGATATGGACCACTGTATCGACCCCGTTTGGAAACAGGTCGCCTACCGCCGCCTCGGCGGCTTCGCTTACGGCGTGGCCGTCAGTAACGCTCATGGCGCCAGCGACTTCGAGGTGGAATTCGACGAAGACCCGGTCGCCGGCGTCACGAGTCCTCAGATCGTGCAAGGCATCAACGCCGGCGACGTCGAGAACGGCTTTGGTGATTCGATTGCGGTCATGGGTCGAGAGTTCCCGGTCGAGCAGCTGGCGCAACGCGTGATGGGTGATGCTCTTGACGTTCCAGAGCATGTAGCAAGAGATCCCCAGCGCAAAGACCGGGTCAGCGCTGACCCAACCTGTGACGGCGGTGACGACGAATGCCGCGAGCACGGCAAGATTCACGGCGATATCGGTGAGGTAATGCGCCCGGTCGGCTGCAATCGCGGTCGAGGCCGTACGCTGAGTGACCCAGCTCTGCATCGCAACGAGACCCGTCGCGGCAATCGTACTGCCTATAATGATCCAAAAGCCGAGACCAAGATGGGTTAGCGGCTCCGGGTTGATCAGGCGCTCAACGGACTGGAACACCAGCACAACGGTGGCGCCGGCGAGGAACATGGCCTGGACGAAGGCGGCCAGCGCCTCACCCTTGCCATGGCCGAAACGATGATCGCGGTCGGCAGGCTTGGCGGCGTATTGAACGCCGGCAAAGGTTGCGATGGCGGCACCGGCATCGACGATGGCGTCGATTGCCGAGGTCAGCATCGCGATCGAGCCGGTGGCAATCCAGGCCCAGATCTTCACGCCGATAAGTACGCTGGCAAGACCCAACGATGCAAGGCTCGCGAGCCGGTTCAAACGCTTGGTGGTGCGGGAGCCCTTCATCGGACGCGCACAACTGCCACGGGTTCCCGTGGCGAGGCGAGCTCGTCCAGGGTCACGACCAGAGCCAACTCGCCCGCACCCGCCGCCAGTGTCGCGCGCAAGACCGCCTGCACGGCGGCAGCGGCGGCGGCGAGCGCTTGGGCGGTATCACGATTTTTCAGGTAATTGCCCAGGAACAACGCCGCAATCATGTCACCCGCGCCGTTGGGGTTGAGCGGCAAACGCTCGACCATCGCAAGCCAGGCGCCCGCGGCATCGACCGCCAGTAGTTCGATCGTATCGGCACGGGCCTCATCGCGGCGCAAACTGGTCACGAGGATGATTCCGGGGCCGATCGACCGCAGCGCATCGGCGGCGGCCAAGGCGCTGGCGAGCGAGGAGACCGTCAACCCGGTCAGATATTCGAGTTCGAAATGATTCGGCGTCGCGATATCTGCATGGGGTAATGCCTGGTCGCGGAAGAATGCCGGCAGATCGGGCCGCACGAAGACGCCGCGCCCGACATCGCCGAAAACAGGATCGCAGGCCCAGATCGCACCGGGACGCGCTGTTCGCACCTGCGCCACCGCATCCAGCGCGACGGCGCCCAGTTCGCTACTGCCGAGATAGCCCGTCAAAACCGCCTCCGCCTGATTGAGTACGCCGCGATCGGCGATACCGGCAATCACCTCCGCGACATCCTCAGCCGGAAACACCTTGCCGCGCCATGCGCCATAGCCTGTGTGGTTGGAGAATTGCACGGTATTGACGGCCCAGACCTCGAACCCGAGCCGCTGTAGCGGCAGCATCGCCGCCGCGTTGCCGACATGGCCATAAGCGACCCAGGACTGGATGGAAAGGATCGGCATGAATTCCGCTTCCGGAGCAGACGGCGCAAAAGAGACGTTACCAGGAATGCACAGGATACAGGGGCGCGGGCGGTTTTGGACAGAGCCATTGCCGCACGGTATTTGCTACCATCCGTCGCGCCCGCAATCACGAGGACCCATCATGGCCGCAACCAATCGTCCCCGCCGTTCGATGCTCTACATGCCAGGCTCCAACGCCAGAGCCTTGGAGAAGGCCCGCGGGCTTGCCGCCGACGCCTTGATCTTCGATCTGGAGGATGCAGTTGCCCATGAGGCCAAGGCCGACGCGCGGGCCACGATCGCGACAGCCTTGGCCGCCGGGTATGGTGGTCGGGAACTCCTGCTGCGGACCAACGGGCTCGACACCCCCTGGGGGGTGGATGATCTGGTCGCCGCCGCCGCCATGCCCGTCCACGCCGTGCTGCTGCCCAAGGTCGAGAGCGAGGCCACGATTCACCGCGCTGTCGCCATACTGGAAGATGCCGGTGCGCCTGCTTCGATGGCGATCTGGTGCATGATGGAGACCCCGCTGGGAATCCTGCGCGCCGAAGAAATTGCGGCGGCGCATCCGCGCGTTGCCGGCTTCGTCATGGGCACCAATGATCTCGTCAATGATCTCCACGCCCGGCACACCCGCGACCGTCTGCCGCTGATCACTGGACTTGGCCTGTGCCTGCTTGCCGCGCGGGCCCATGGCCTGAGCGTGATCGACGGCGTTTATCGCGATCTCGACGACGAAGAAGGCTTCGCGTTCGCCTGTCGTCAGGGATTGGAATGGGGCTTCGACGGTAAATCGCTGATCCATCCCAAGACCATCGGGGTCGCCAATGAGGTTTTCAGTCCGGACCTGGCAGAGCTTGAGACCGCAAGGCGGACCATCGCCGGTTTTGCCGCTGCCCAGGCCGA
>CAIXXC010000513.1 GCA_903923205.1 uncultured Rhodospirillales bacterium
CTGGTCCAGCTGCAAGAAGTGGTCGCCAGGGAAAAGGCCGATCTCGGGATCGCCTTTGACGGCGATGGCGATCGGATCGGCCTGATCGATGGCCAGGGCCGGATCCTGTGGGGCGACCAGTTGATGGTCATCCTTGGGGATGATCTTCTCAAAACCAGGCCGGGCGCCACCATCATCGCCGATGTCAAGGCAAGCCAGGTGTTGTTCGACGAAATCGCGAAGCGTGGCGGCAAGCCGTTGATGTGGAAAACCGGTCACTCGCTGATCAAGACCAAAATGCTTGAAACCGGGGCGCCGCTTGCCGGCGAGATGAGCGGGCACATCTTCTTCGCAGATCGCTATTATGGTTTCGATGATGCGCTCTACGCCGCCGTGCGTGTCCTCGGCATATTGGGTCGCTCGGCCCTGTCACTCGCGGCGATGCGTGATACGCTGCCCTCTGTTCTCAATACACCGGAACTTCGTTTCCCATGCGCCGACACGCGCAAGTTCTCGGTCATCGCCGAAGTCAAGGCACGGCTGGAGGCGAGCGGCGCAACTGTCTCCGATGTTGATGGCGTGCGCGTCAACACCGCAGATGGCTGGTGGTTGCTGCGCGCCTCCAACACCCAGGACGTGCTGGTCGCGCGCTGCGAGGCGCAAAGTGCCGAGGGTCTGTCGCGATTGAAGGCGATCCTGGTCGAACAGGTCACGGCCAGCGGAATTAAGCCGCCTGCGTTCTAGTCGACGCTGGACTCGATTGCTGTCACACAGCTATCGGCCCCGACACCTCAAGCAAAAAAGGAAAGGCCACCCCAATTTCTCGGGGTGGCCCTTAATGTCTGATAACTGGATCGTACTAGGCGGCGCTGTTCAGGATGGCCTTACGACGGCCAAGGCCGATCAGACCGACCAAAGCAGAGCCGAACATTGCGATCGAACCCGGCAGCGGAACTGCGGAGATCGTCGCGTTATCCCGGAAAGTCTCGACTAAACCATTGAACGTGGCAAAACCACCCAAGGAGCCGGTTCCTTCGAAACCAGCAAACACCCCGGTACCGCCGGTGATGACGACGTCAGCGCTGTAATCAAGGAACGGCAGCGAATGAAGGGTCTTCAGATCACCCTTGCCAGAGAACGTTCCGGACAAAGTACCCCAACCCGAACCTTCGTTCAGGTTATTGTAGTATCTCGTGAACGTACCGTTGGAGATCGTCACCTGGGTGCCGCTGATCGGAGTGATCGTGGCGTTCTCCGTCACAGAGAAGGGTGTGTAGATGTCGAAAATGGTGTCCACAGCATCGCTGTAGCCAACAACGTTTCCAAGGCCACCGCCATAGAGCGATGCCGAGTACTGCCCCTGATCTGCGGGCTCAAGGGACAATTGTGCGATATCAATGCCGCTATCGGTGAGGGCGCCGGAGACCGCAGTCGCATGGGCGGAGACGGTCTGAGCGGCGAGGGAGGCGGCGGCGAGTGCTAAAACATAAATCTTTTTCATGATGAACCTCGAAAGTACGGTGGTTGAGAGATAGGATAAAGTTCAGTAAGCGTACCAGACAACACGCGGTTCCTGCACTTCTAGTTGCATTGGATCCGCAAAAATCTCCAACTTAGTAAATCTTTTTTAATCTATTCGAATGGCAAAGAAAACATATTTTTTTCGCTAAAACCGCAACCGATGGCTATTTTTTAAAAGAGTTTTGTGACAATTCAGAGCTTCAAGCCACGTTAAGCGACCGTTTTATCATTTTTTTGTCTTACAACCGGGGGCTTCGCGAACAGGTTGTTGGATGAGTTTGGCGTCCTTCAAACGCGTCCATCGGGCGTAGCGGCCTGATGAGCGTGCCCATCGTTTCCAATTAGGATCGGCGAAATCTGCTCCACGACGCGCGACCCGGCGTCATGATTCGTCACCGAGTGGCCAATCATTCGATTGTGGAAGGCCGTAATCCCGAGACGTTCTTGGATCAGGTCTTGATGGCGGGCGATCCGTTCGCGGCACCACCCCAGTCAATAAAAAAGCCCACGATCGGTCTTCCCGATTGTGGGCCTCTTTGATCGAATGGGGTCAGGTCAATCGGTGCTGGCGACCCGGATGGCGCCCTTCGGTGGGATCACTACGCAGTCTCTGCCCTTGCGGTGGAGCGTCTGGCAGGCGGCTAGGGCCTGATGTTTCGAGAGGCCCGCGACTTGGGGATGGTAGACGTGATGCGCTCTATGACGACCGCTGGCAACGATCGTGTTCGGTTTCCCCGACAGGTGGATAAGGCGGATTGCCGCCCGAGATTCGCGCTCAGCTTCCGCGCGTTTGCCACAGCTGGCCAGGCGGATGCTCCAGGAAGGCTGGCGATAGGTTGCGAACTGGACCCCATCATGATGGCCGTGGTGGCGTGGTAGCTCTGTCCGAGCCGTGCGCACGCGTGATATTGGCGCCGCAGTTGGCAGCCCGGCAAGCTGGCGCCTGGCGGCGGCGTTCGACACGCCGGCTGCCCTTGCAACAAGAATCGGGTCGGTCGGGCGATTGGCAAAAGCATTATCGAGAAGTGTCTCCATCAGACGGTCACGGGCCTGATGTGTACTCCCCCCCATGACCACACCGAACAATCGACGACCATCGCGCGCTGCGGTGGAAGCGAGGTTGAAGCCGGAAGCATCGGTAAATCCGGTCTTGATCCCATCCATGCCGGCATACCGCTCCATGAGATGGTTGTGGCCGTGGATGACTTGGCCGCGAAAAACGAATTCACGGGTCGCGAAATAGCGGAACTGGACCGGATAATTGCGGTAGAGAGCCGTTGACAGGCGCAGAAGGTCGCGGGCGGTCGTGATCTGGGCACTATCCGGCAGGCCGGACGCATTCCGGAAGAACGTCCGAGTCATGCCTAGCTCCCGCGCCTTTTCATTCATCATGTTCGCAAAGCCTGCCTCGGACCCGCCAAGCGCCTCTGCCATCACGGTGGCAGCATCATTGGCCGATTTGGTCACCATGCCCAGGATACAGTCATGGACGGTGATCGTCTGTCCGGGGCGTAGCCCAAGCCTGGTTGGCGATTTATTGGACGCCCATTGCGAGACCGGCATCTGTTGATAGAGCGAGATCTTACCGCGATAGAGCGCCTCGAAGGTGAGGTAGAGCGTCATCATCTTGGTCAGCGATGCCGGATGATTTTGGGCGTCCGCGTTGACCTCGTTGACGATTTTGCCGGTGCTGTAATCCATCACGATCGAGGCGTATCCAGCCCGTGCGGGATGCGGCAACATGACCAGCAGGAGCGACATCAGAGGGATGCCTAGCCCGGCAAAAATACGTTGCCATGGACCCGTCGGGACGGTCACATCCGATCGATTGGTCAATGCTGTCTCCCCCATTACTCTAAAGGCCCACCCCCGCCGTCATCGGAGTCTAGGAAAACTAAGCGGCACTGTCCACGAATTTAACAGATTCGAGAGGTTATAGACCACTCTTGAGACAGAGATTGAATGCCGGGACACCTTATTCACGATGGGAAGTCAGCCGTTCCATCCAAGGACCATCCGGCAGGCGGCTTGCCAGCTCGGTGATATGCTTGTTCCACCATTGGCGTTGCTCTATCAGGTCCTCGTATTCGAAGCTTGCGAGGCGCCAGCGTTGGTCGTCGAGGCTATAGGTAGCGAGGTCGATTGGAAAACCGACATCCGCCGAACTGAATCTTGTGGAATCGAATGACAGATAGGCGATCTTCAAAGCCGCTCTCAGCGACGTCTGCGTCGTCAGGGCACGGTCGAGGATAGGCTTGCCGTAGGCGGTCGCCCCGATCGAGAGGTAGGGCGTGCGTTGGTCTACGCGTATCCAATTGCCCTCGGGATAGACGAGAAAAAGATCGGGCTCGGGATCGTCGGGTAGTTTGCCGCCAATGATGGCGTGGAGGTTGAATTTGAGCTTGCCCTCTTCAAGCGCTTCCTGATCCTCGCGCTTCACTTTGCGCAGGCATTCGCAATAAGTAGCGACCACATCAAGCATCGATTTGAAGCCATGCCCTTCAAGCCGATGCATGTCACGCTCAAGAAAGGCAAGCGCTTTATCGCGGACAGAACGCAGGCCAGACGCCATGACAACGAACTGGGCGCCATTGGGGCCGTGAAGCGTCAACTTGCGCGCAGCGGAAACCTGATTGCCGGCCGTAAGGCGGCCGTCGGCGAGCATCAAAAGCCCGTCCCTGATCTTGATTCCGACGCAATAGGTCACGGTAGGCATCCCCCAAAAAGTAAGAGCGTCTTTATAGAGCCGATCAGCTGCACGCCGAAACCTCTATCGCGCGTCCTTTAAAGCAAACTCTTTTCAGCACCCGACAAAATCGCCCGGCATGACCGTTCCGTCAAATCAGGAATCGCGCCCTTCGAAGAGCCTTTAACCAAGCCGGTCTCGTGACACCATTCGGTGCAAGCCAGAACCCTAGGCCCGAAGGGTTAAATAATCCTGTTGCACGTGCTTAGTGGCGATGATTTGCCGTCCACAACACATTACGTCGACCGCCGCAGATTTTTGTTGCGCCGCAAAATAAATCGCCTTGACGACATCCACTTCCGCCACTAAATAGCGATTATTGCAGTGCAACAAGTTGTGTCTGCCGAGTTCGCCGAGCGTGCCTGAGCCCCGACGTCTCCCGCCATTCGAATGGCGCTCCTGCGGTGCTTCTGGAGAGCTCTGAGGTCAGACGACTTTAAAGGGATAAATACCGATGAGCGAAACCAAAGTGGCAACGCCCGCCCCCAAAGCCAAGGCGCCGGTGTTGCGCCGCAAAACAGTCAAGTCCGTCGCGACGCCTGTCCATGTGCCCGTTGCAACGCCGGCCGCGGATGCCGCCGCCCCACAACCGATCCTTTTGGCACCTGAGCCCGTTGCTGTCGTTGCAGAGATTATCCCCCCTTCGAAGCCGGTGACCGAGGCGCCGGTTTCGTTTGTTGAGACGACCCTTGCCTCGTCCCCCATCCCCGCTTTCCAACAGACGGTGAAACTTATGGCTGCACTCCCCACGCCCCCGTTCAAGGGCTATGAAGAACTCGCTGCATTCAGCAAGGCCAACATGGATGCTTTCGTCCAGGCGAACACCATCCTGGTCAAGGGCTTCGAGGAGCTCTCGAAGGAAATCATGACCCTGACGAAGGCTTCGATGGAAACTGCCGCGACGACGACGAAGGCCGTTTTCGCTGCCAAGACAATCAAGGATGTCGTCGCGCTGCAGAGCGATTTCACCAAGACCTCGTTTGACAAGTTCGTCACGAACTCGAGCAAGCTCAGCGAACTCGGCGTGAAGGTTGCGTCCGACGCGATCGCGCCGGTGACGGCGCGCGTTAATGTCGCGGTCGAAAAGGTTCTCAAGCCGGCCGCGTAAAAACCGGTCGTGCAGGCGCGATAGCGCCTTTTCTGCATAAAACGACAAAACCCTCGGTGCTCCGGTGCCGAGGGTTTTTTTGTCTCGATCCCGGCTGGCACTTGGAATAGAGGGTGCGGAACCCTATCATAAGGGGGTAGATTTTATGCCGGTACGCCGTTCAGGCGAGAATCTAAATCGGAATTTCCTGTTGCGATCGTGACCGGCCTTGATTGCGAAGGGTCGCTTGGATCAAGCTACGGGCCAGCGTCATTCACTAGAGACCGTAATGAGCGATATCGAAAAAAGAGGGGATGACGAGAACTCCACAGGGGTCGTCGTCAAGACAAAGCCTAAGACGCGCAAGCCCTCGCTATACAAGGTTTTGATGCTGAACGACGACTACACGCCGATGGAATTCGTCGTGCATATTCTGGAAAGGTTTTTCAGCAAAAATCGGCACGAGGCTGAACGCATCATGATGCATGTGCATCAGCGTGGTGTCGGCCTGTGTGGCGTCTACACCTATGAGGTCGCGGAAACAAAAGTCACACAAGTGATGGACTTTGCCCGGCAGCATCAGCATCCTCTGCAGTGTACCTTGGAGAAGGAATAGGTTTCATGCTCTCGCGAAATCTGGAAAAGACGCTGCACCGCGCTCTCGCCTTCGCGAATGAGCGCCGTCACGAATACGCGACGCTTGAACACTTGCTTCTTTCGTTGACCGAAGATCAGGACGCCATTGCCGTCTTGCGGGCGTGTTCCGTCGATGTCGATAAGTTGCGCCGAGACCTGCTGAAATATCTCGAGACCGAGCTTTCGGGTCTGGTGTCGAGCCATGTCGATGACGCCAAGCCAACCGCCAGTTTCCAGCGCGTTTTGCAGCGCGCGGCCATTCACGTCCAGTCATCGGGCCGCGAAGAGGTGACGGGGGCCAACGTGCTGGTGGCGATGTTCGCCGAGCGCGAAAGCCACGCCATTTTCTTCCTGCAAGAGCAGGACATGACCCGGTTCGACGCGGTCAACTACATCTCCCACGGCATCGCAAAGGCGCCGGGGCGGTCCGAGGCGCGCCGTGTTCAGGGCGCCGAGGAAGAAGCGCAGACCGAAAAGCCCGGCAAGCGCAGTGGTGAGGCGCTCGATACCTATTGCGTGAACCTGAACAAGAAGGCGAAGACCGGCAAGATCGATCCGCTGATCGGTCGTGCCGCAGAGGTTGATCGAACGATCCAGATTTTGTGCCGCCGCTCCAAGAACAACCCGCTCTATGTCGGCGATCCCGGCGTGGGCAAGACGGCGATTGCCGAAGGTCTTGCGCGCCGCATCGTGCAGGGGGACGTGCCTGCCGTCTTGCTGAACGCGATCATCTACTCTCTGGACATGGGCGCGCTGCTTGCAGGTACCCGCTATCGCGGCGATTTCGAGGAACGGCTGAAGGCCGTCCTGACCGAGCTTGAGAACCATCCGGGCGCGGTCTTGTTTATTGACGAGATCCATACCGTTATTGGTGCCGGCGCGACGAGCGGTGGGGCGATGGATGCCTCCAATCTCTTGAAGCCGGCTTTGGCCAGTGGCGCGATCCGCTGCATCGGTTCGACCACGTACAAGGAGTATCGCAACTACTTCGAGAAGGACCGGGCGCTGGTGCGGCGATTCCAGAAGATCGACGTTGCCGAGCCCTCGATCGAGGATGCGGTCAAAATCCTCCGTGGCCTCAAGCCGTATTACGAGCAGTTCCACAAGGTGCGCTACACCGCCGACGCAATCCGCGCCGCTGTGGAATTATCGTCGCGCTATATCAATGACCGCAAGCTGCCCGACAAGGCGATCGACGTGATCGACGAGGCCGGCGCCGCACAAATGCTTCTGGCTGAATCGAAGCGCCGCAAGACGATCACCACGAAGGAGATCGAAGGTGTGGTCGCGACCATGGCGCGGATCCCACCCAAGAGCGTGTCGCGGGATGATCGCGAGGTTCTGCAGCATCTCGACCGTAATCTTCGCACGATGGTCTATGGCCAGGATCTGGCGATCGATACCTTGGTCAGCGCCATCAAGCTCGCGCGGGCGGGTCTTCGGGATACCGAGAAGCCGATCGGCAGCTATCTGTTCTCTGGCCCCACGGGTGTCGGCAAAACTGAAGTTGCGCGCCAGCTTGCGCGGTGTCTCGGGATCGAGATCAAGCGTTTCGACATGTCCGAATACATGGAACGGCATACGATTTCGCGCTTGATCGGCGCGCCGCCGGGCTATGTCGGCTTCGATCAGGGCGGGCTTCTGACCGATGCCGTCGATCAGAACCCGCATTGTGTCTTGCTGCTGGATGAAATCGAGAAGGCGCATCCCGACCTGTTCAATATCCTGCTGCAGGTGATGGACTACGGCAAGCTGACCGACCACAACGGCAAGATCGTCGATTTTCGCAATGTGATCCTGATCATGACGACGAACGCAGGCGCTGCGGAAATGTCAAAACCGGCCATAGGTTTCGGCAGCGATGTCCGCACTGGCGAGGATACCGAGGCGATCAATCGGATGTTCACGCCGGAGTTCCGCAACCGCCTCGACAACATCATCTCGTTCGCCCCTCTGGCGCCTGAGACGATCCACCGCGTCGTCGACAAGTTCGTGCTCCAGCTTGAAGTGCAGTTGACCGATCGCGGCGTCACCATCGAACTCGATGACGCGGCGCGCGAATGGCTGGGCGTCCATGGCTATGACAAGCTCTATGGTGCCCGGCCCCTTGGCCGCCTGATTCAGGAAGAAGTTAAGAAGCCGCTCGCAGACGAGTTGCTGTTCGGCAAGCTCGTGAAGGGCGGCACCGTGATGGTCACCGTTGTAAACGACAAGCTGTCGTTCACGATCCTCAGTCGTCCCAGCGCCGAGTTGCGCGAGGAAGGCGAGGGCGACGATCTGACGAAGGAACCCGAACTCGCCTAAGACAGACTGGAGGCGTGAGGGTCTACTGCCTCACGTCTCTTCCTGCTTGAAAGGCGAAAATTCAGCAAGCGACACGATCTCCCGTTCCATGCCGGCCCGTTCGCGGTCGAGGAAATGGCTGACGGCGTCGGCAAAATTCTGATCTCTGATCCAATGGGCGCTGAATGTCTTCTGCGGTAGGTAGCCACGCTGGATCTTGTGGGTGCCCTGGGCGCCCGCCTCGACACGTTTGAGGCCGTTGGCTATGGCGTAGTCGATCGCGCGATAATAGCACGCCTCGAAATGCAGGAATTTGCAGTCCTCGGTCGAACCCCAGTTGCGACCGTAAAGCGTATCCGCACCGCGCAGGTTCAGCGCACCAGCCACGGGTTCGTCACCCCGCGATGCAACCACCAGCACGACATTATCGGCCAGACGCTCCCCCAGCAGGTCAAAGAAACGGCGGGTGAGATAGGCGCTGCCCCATTTGCGATCGACCGTGGAGAGGTAAAACTGGTTGAAAGCGTCCCAGTGGCGGCGCGTGATCTCTGAACCGGTCAGCGTGCGAATATCCAGCCCGCTATCAATGGCTTCCCGCCTTTCCTTGCGGATCTGCTTGCGCTTGCGCGACGCCAAGGCGGCAAGGAAATCATCAAAGCTGCCGTAGGCCTGGTTTTCCCAATGGAATTGCACCCCGAGGCGTTGCAGGAATCCGGCTTGGCCAAGCGCGTTGTATTCCTCCTCGGTGGGGAAAGTTATGTGGAGCGATGAGACCTTATGCTCGCGGGCGGCCGCGAGCAAACCCTGGATGACGACGTCGAGTGTCCCCTCGGGCGCGTCGGGGTGGATCAACAGACGCGGTCCCGGCACAGGGCTGAACGGGACGCAGCCTTGCAGCTTGGGATAATAGCGCCCACCTGCGCGCTGATAGGCATCCGCCCAGCCATGGTCGAACACATATTCGCCGTAGGAGTGGTTCTTCAGATAGAGCGGCGCCGCCGCGACCAGACGGCCGCCCGAATCCTTGACCAGCAGATGCTGCGGCAGCCAGCCGGTTTTAGCCGTCGCGGAGCCACTGTCTTCGAGACAACTCAGAAAGGCATGGCTGACGAAGGGGTTGTCAGCCCCGGCGCACGCGTTCCAGTCCGCTTCGCTGACCTCGTCGATCCGGGCGATGACCCCGACCGAGAGCGTTGTTGCAGGGCTCAAGGGGTCAGCTCGACGATCGCCTCGATTTCAACGGCAACATTGAACGGCAGGGAGGAAACCCCCACCGCACTGCGGGCATGGCGACCGGTATCGCCAAACACCGTCACGAACAGATCCGAACAGCCATTGACGACCTTGGGCTGGTCGCCGAAGCCGGCCGAGGAATTGACAAAACCGCAGAGCTTGACGATCCGGGCAACACGGTCGAGATCGCCCCCTGTCGCGGCCTTGATCCATGCGATCAGGTTCAGGCCACACAGCCGGGCTGCCTTGCCGCCATCCTCAACGGTGACGTCTGCGCCGACTTGCCCCAGATAGGGGCGCTCGCCATTCCATTGCGGTAATTGACCCGACAGGAACAACAGGTTGCCCGAGAGCACGTAGGGAACATAATTTGCGACCGGAGGGTTGGTTTCAGGCAATTCGATGCCCAATTCGGCAAGGCGCGCGTCGATCTGATGGGACATCGGTCAAACTCCGTGGGACTGGCTTGAGGTCAGACGATAAGATAGCTCGCTCGCGTCGCCTCGGCTAGGTTGACCACACCCACACACCGCCTGATTCGGGGTTGATATTGGAATACCCGGGACGGGGTGGCGTTGTTACTCAATGGTTGTCGATGGTAGCGGCTAGAGGTTGGCATGAAAGTTTATTGGCGCATTTTCGTGGTCGCGATCTTCCTGGCCCTTGCCGGCTTGGCGGGCGCAAGGCCGGCTGTAGCCGCGATGATCGGCGATGCCGATATTGCCTACCACGCGACCCGCACGGTTGTGTTCAAAGGCCAGCGCTACACGGGACCGGTTTGGGCCGTGCCCGGAAAACAGCGCCACGAGCAGATGATCAACGGCTTCCGCCTCGTGGTGATCCTGCGCAGTGATACCGGTACGGCAACAGCGATCCTGCCCGACCTTAATGTCTATGCCAGCTTTCCGATGTCACGCGATCTCGATCTGTCGAGCTTCGGCGATCCGGTCGGTCACGGCACCGTCGCCGGGCTGACGGCGTCGAAGTACCGGATCGAGCATGAAGAACCGGATGGCACGGGTGCCGATGGCTGGCTCTGGGTCGGAAGCCACCACATCTTGTTGAAAGTCGATGGCGATTATCGGACAGCGGGCGGCAAGACAGTGCCAGTCACGGCGAGCCTTTCAGACATTGAGCGCGGGCCTCAGGACCCAGCATTGTTCACTGTACCCTCGACCATGACCGCACTCCCGATCGAGGCGATCGCCCCATTCCTCGGCTTCAAGGCGAATTAACAGCCTGGTGTCGCGATCGACGCTTCTCTGCGCCCTAAAAAACAAAGCCCTTCCGCCACGGCGTTTGTGCGGCGGAAGGGTTTAAAAGATTTGCAGAACCGTGGCCGGATCCCGAAGGCGGGCGACGACCACGGTGTCCTACGCTTTCGTCTAATTCGTCGCCGCGGCCGGGGCCGGTGGGAAGACGAAGAGATCGGTCAAATCGCCGATCGCCGGGCTATTGCCGGGCACGTAAGGTGTGGCGCCAGGCGTGGGGTTGGGCAGATTGTCTCGGCTATGCTGGGTCAGCGGCTTCAAGCCCCAGTTATATTCCACGAACTTCACGAACGACGCATGGTCGTTGTAGACATGGGAAACCCTGCCGCCCTGACTGTATGGCGACACGACGATCATCGGAAGACGCGCGCCATCGCCGAAGAAGTCGAGAGGTTGGATGTACCCGGAGTCGTAAAAACCGCCCCCCTCATCCACGGTAATAAAGATCGCGGTGTCTTGAGCGAGAGCAGGATTGGATTTAACCGTATCAACGACGTATTTTGCGGCCCCTTCGAAAAGCGAGAGTGTCGAATTTCCCGGATGACCGTCTATCAACCCCGAGGGCTTGATATAGGACACTGCCGGTAATGTATTATTTGCGACGTCGTTTGCGAATTGAGCTATGTCTCTTAAAGCGGCATTTCGCCTTGTCCGACTTTCCATAACGTAGCTTGAGTAGAGGAAGGGATCGCAGCTAGCGCAAAAAGTCACGCCATTGGTTGGATGGCCGTAGGCCTCGACTGTGCTCCCAGCCGAGCTTACCGACTTCCATCGTTCTTGGTAAAAAGCCCAGGAAATTCCCTTCTCTTCAAGCGCTTGAGCGACTGATCTTTGGTGGACAGGGACCATCTTATAAGGGATGTTGTATTTGGGATTGAGATTTGTTCCGTCAGGAGCATATGCAGGATCAACCTGCAGGATGAGATATTGATAATTATCTCTGCAGTTCGGTTTGATCGGTGGGGTTAATTTGTGCAGGTAGCTGGCGATCTTTTGAACACCGGGTTCGCTGGTGTCGGAACAGGTCACCGTGGCACCTAAACCCGTATAAGAATAATTATTGTTCTGCCGGAACGTTGATGTGGCGTCGGCATCAGGGTAAACGGCAAACGGGATTGCACGCCCCTTGTCGTCCGCTAGGTTGATCGTATCGGCGTAGGCGAGATACAGGTGATTCGGGCCCGTCGCGCCCATCATGCTTTGATGGTAATTATCGCTGATTGTGTATTGGTCCGCGAGCAATTTGAAATAGGGAGCGTCTCCCGTGGACACGTTATAGAACCCCATGGAGCGACCACCCTTCTTCCCGCCTGCTGTCTGTTCAACCCAGGGGAACAGATCGGCTAAACAACCAGATGGATTTTGGGTCGTCGCGTGACTCGCGTCGCAATCGTTTTCCTGCCATTCCTGATAAAAGGCGTGTGTCTGATCGGCGATATAATCGGGGTAGGCGAGCCCATAACCAGGTTGGTCATTCGTCCATTGGAAAGGACCTGGGGGCAGATGCGCGACGTCATGGCCGTCGTAATAAAGTCTTGTGTCATTACCTGGTGTGAACGTGACGCCTGAACTATTGACCAGAGCTTGTTGACCATCACTTTCCAGGTTTGGCTCTATGCTGCTTGCGTCAGTTAAGCTGCTGAAGCTGCCCGGATTTTTACCGCCGGCTTGCGGTGGTGGCAGGTATTCGTAGCGGTCCTTACGGGCAGGGCTGAGTTGGAATTTATCGCTCATCCAGTCTTGCGACGAATATTGCTCCGCACGGCTGTAATTTGGGCCCGGCGTTCCGTCGACGTTGACCACACCTTCCGAGAGCAGGTTTTGGACTGTCTGGCCGGGTTTCGGCCTATACGTCGCGAAAACGTGATCGAAGGTGCGGTTTTCACCGACGAGGATGACGACGTGCTTGATTGGCGTGGCCGTTGCCATCGTTGCGGCGGGAGACGGGTCCGACTGAACGGGCACAGCACCGTCGGCGTAAGCAGGGGTCGAGAGCGGACCCAACACGCTCAGTTGCAGCATCGCCGAAATGGCGAGCACAGGTCGATACAAGGGTTTCTTGAAACAGTGTCGGTTCGACATTGGAGCCTCGTGAAATCCAAAAAGAGATTAAAGATGAATACCCGTTATAGGCGAGTCTCCGAGTAATTAAACTTTATGATAGAAATATGATGAAGTCTGTGACTCTCACGCGAACTTTTGATGTCGCCATTGGCCGGTCTTGCAACGGCGAAGTATCGGATCGAGCATGAAGAACCGGATGGCACCGGCGCCGAGGGCTGGTTCTGGGTCGGAAGCCGTCATATCTTGTTGAAAGTCGATGGGGATTATCCAACAGCGGGCGGCAAGACGGTGCCGGTTTCGGCGACCCTTTCCGACATCGAGTGTAAGCCTCGGGTCCCAGCGCCATTCACGGCGCCATCGACGATGACCGCACTCCCGATCGAGGCAAGAGCTCCATTTCTCGGATTCAAGGCGGTTCGGTCGTTAGCGGGTTAATTAAAGCTGCTATGGTCAGGAACTGATGTAATAACATCGAAAATGACGTTATAAAGGGATCTAATTGGGTATTGCTTCGGTTAGTCGCGAGCTAGCTTATTGGGTGACGGTGAGGTGCGGGCACGAACGGGTTGTTGTTCCCGTATGATCTAGACGCACTGAAGGATGTTGCCTCCTATCTTTCGGGACAATGTCGATTTAGGACCACGTGGTGTTGGTGTAAGGATGGCTTGCAAGGGGATGGAATGAAGACGGACCTTGGAACGCCAAAACCCGCTGGAGAAATCTCGAAAACTTCTATTTCAGAGATAGCACTCACTGGCAGCAGGGGGAGATGGCTGCTTTTTGCCCTACTCGTCGCTGGCGGCCTGTACTGGTGGCATCCCTGGTCTGCCGGAAAATCACCGGCGCCGGGTCATGCGGCATTCGTACAAGTCCCGACGATCCGCGTCGCAAAGGCGAGAGCCGGGGATATTCCGGTCACATTTGATGCCCTCGGCACGGTCACGCCGCTTGCCAATGTCACGGTGAGGACACAGATCAGCGGTCAGTTGATGGCGCTTGGCTTCCACGAAGGGCAGACGGTCGCCAAGGGGGATTTCTTAGCCCAAGTCGATCCGCGCCCCTTTCAGGTTGCCCTTGAACAGGACGAGGGCCAACTCGCCCGCGATCAAGCCTTGCTGCGCCAGGCGCAGAACGATCTTGCACGCTACCGGGTGCTCGCGCGCCAGGATTCGATCGCGCGGCAGCAGGTCGATAATCAGGAATCTCTGGTCCAGCAATATGAAGGCACCGTCAAATCCGATCAGGGCTTGGTCGATGGCGCCCGGCTCAATCTTATCTATTGCCATATCACGGCGCCTGTCGCCGGGCGGGTGGGTCTGCGCCAGGTCGATCAGGGTAATTATGTTCAGACCAGCGACACCAATGGCATTGTCGTCATCGCCCAAGTGCAGCCGATCAGTGTTATCTTCACGCTCCCGGAGGATGATCTTCCCGCCATTCTCGCCGCAATGAAGACGGGTGAACCGCTTGGCGTCACCGCATCCGATCGTAGCAATGCGTCGGTGCTTGGAAATGGCAAGCTCTCCGCGCTGGACAATCAGGTCGATACCACGACGGGAACGGTCAAGCTCCGCGCGGAGTTTGCCAATCGCGATCTGGCCCTCTACCCGAACCAATTCGTCAACGCCAAGCTGACGGTAAGAACGCTGCATGATGCAGTGCTGATCCCGTCTTCGGCGGTGCTGACCGGGGCGCCTGGGAGCTTTGTCTATAAGGTTCGTGACGATCGGACTGTGTCGGTGCAACCCGTGACGCCCGGTCCGGCGATTGGCGAGGTGACGAGCATTACACAAGGCCTCTCGCCCGGTGACGATGTGGTGATTGACGGTACCGATCGCTTGAAAGATGGTGCCAAGGTCATGGTTGCGACGGGCGAAGCGCCGGCCGGTTCGGGCGGTAAGGCGAAACAAGGCCTCAGCCATCATCCGCACACACACTCCGATCAGCCGACGCATGAATAAAGGCTGCATTGGCCGATGAACGTCTCGCGCCCTTTTATCCTGCGTCCGGTCGCGACGACACTTGTGATGGTCGCGATCCTCGTGGTGGGGATGCTCGCCTATCGGTTTTTGCCGATTTCGGCGCTGCCGCAGGTCGACTACCCGACGATCCAGGTCCAAACCTTCTATCCAGGTGCCAGCCCCGAGGTGATGACCTCGTCGGTGACGGGGCCCTTGGAGCGACAGTTCGGGCAAATGCCTGGCCTCAGCCAGATGTCGTCGGCAAGTTCCGCAGGCTCATCGGTGATTACGCTGCAGTTCGGCCTGGACCTGAGCCTTGACGTCGCCGAACAGGAGGTTCAGGCCGCGATTAATGCCGCGGGCAATCTGCTGCCGGCCGATCTGCCCGCACCCCCGGTCTATGCCAAGGTCAATCCGGCAGATGCGCCGATCCTGACGCTGGCGATAACATCGGCAACGCTGCCGCTCACCCAGATCGAGGATATGGCGGATACAAGGCTGGCGCAGAAGATCTCCGAAATCGCCGGCGTCGGCCTCGTCAGTATCAGTGGCGGCCAGCGACCGGCGGTCCGGATACAGGCCAATATGCGCGCGCTGTCCGCCTATGGCCTCAATATCGACGACCTGCGGACGACGATCGGGACGCTCAATGTCAACATACCGAAAGGCAGCTTCGATGGGCCGTCGCGCGCATTCACCGTCAACGCGAATGATCAGTTGCAGAGCGCGGAAGCTTATCGTGATGCGGTGATCGCCTACCGAAATGGTGCGCCGGTCCGCCTTTCGGATGTCGCAACGATCATCGACGGGGCAGAGAATTCGCGGCTCGGGGCCTGGATGAACAGCACCCCGGCTGTCATCCTCAATATTCAGCGACAACCCGGTGCCAACGTCATCGCGGTGGTCGATCGGATTCAGGCGCTGCTGCCGCGTCTGAAAGAGTCGCTGCCCCAGGCGTTGGTGATCACCCCGCTGACCGACCGAACGACGACCATCCGTGCGTCGGTCAGCGATGTCGAATTCGAACTTACTCTATCTGTGTGCCTCGTCATCGCTGTGATCTTTATTTTCCTTCGCAGCATCCCGGCGACATTCATCCCAAGTGTCTCCGTGCCATTGTCGCTGGTTGGCACGCTAGCCGCGATGTATTTGCTCGACTACAGCCTCGACAACCTCTCCCTAATGGCGCTCACCATCGCGACCGGCTTTGTTGTCGATGACGCGATTGTCATGATCGAGAACATCTCCCGCTATATCGAGGCCGGCGAAACGCCGATGGAGGCCGCGTTCAAGGGCTCCAGCCAGATGGGGTTCACCATCATCTCGCTGACCGTCTCGTTGATCGCCGTGCTGATCCCGCTGCTTTTCATGGGCGATGTCGTCGGTCGGCTGTTTCACGAATTTGCGATGACCCTCGCGGTTACGATTGTGATCTCCGCTGTCGTGTCGCTTACGCTCGTGCCAATGCTTTGTGCCCGGCTTCTGCACGACAATAGGGCTCGCCGCCCGCGTTCCCTGGAAGCGCGGACGCAGTATTTGTTCGACGGGTTGATCGCGCGCTATGGCCGCGCGCTCGACTGGGTTCTTGATCGGCAGGCGATCACCTTGACGATCGCGATTGCAACGCTCGCGATCACGGTTGCCCTTTATACCACGATCCCTAAGGGTTTTTTCCCGGTTCAGGATACCGGACTGATCCAGGGCCTGTCGCAGGCAGATGACAGTATTTCCTACAAGGCCATGGCAGCGCACCAGCAGGCCTTGGGCGCTGCCATCTTGAAGGACGCGGATGTCACCAGCCTGTCCTCGTTCATCGGGGTCGATGGTACCAACACGACGGGGAATACGGGACGCTTCCTTATCAACCTGCGCCCCCGCGACCAGCGCGATCTCGCGGTTTCGGCGATTATTCGCCGCCTGCAACAAGAGGTCGCGACCGTTCCCGGAGTTGCACTTTACATGCAGCCGGTTCAGGACCTCACCATCGATACGGCTGTCAGCGCGACCCAATATCGTTTCATTCTCGAAAATCCCGACCCCACCCAGTTCACCTTCTGGGTACCGAAGCTGCTCGCCCGGTTGCGGGCAGCGCCGGAACTCATCGATGTCGCCAGTGATTTGCAACAGATGGGGCTCGCCGCCTCCGTTCAGATTGATCGTGCCAGTGCGGCACGTTTCGGAATTACCCCGGCGACGATCGACAACACGCTCTACGACGCGTTCGGGCAGCGCATTATTTCGACAATCTTCTCCCAGTCGAACCAATACCGGGTGATTCTGGAGGCGGATCCGATACTTCAGGGATCGGTCGCTTCCCTGGGCTCTCTCTACCTGCCCTCGGCAACCTCGAGCACCGGTCAGGTGCCCCTGTCGGCTATCGCGACGATCACCACCAAGACGGCGCCTCTGCTCGTCAATCATCTGGGGCAGTTTCCGGCGACGACGATCTCCTTCAACCTTGCGCCCGGCTCTTCCTTGGGTGCGGCGGTGACAGCGATCCAGAATACGGAGACGGAGATTGGGTTGCCCGGCAGTTTTTTGACCAGTTTTCAGGGCGCTGCCCTGGCGTTCCAGAAGTCACTCGGCAACGAGTTGCTGCTCGTGCTGGCGGCGATTGCGACGGTCTACATTGTTCTGGGTGTGCTCTATGAGAGCTTCATCCACCCCATCACCATCATCTCGACGCTGCCCTCAGCGGGGATCGGGGCCTTGCTGGCCTTGATGCTGATGGGCGACAATCTCGACGTTATCGCCATCATCGGTATCGTGTTGCTGATCGGCATTGTGAAAAAGAATGCGATCATGATGATCGATTTTGCCCTCGATGCCGAACGCAACGAGGGCAAGTCGCCGCGAGAGGCGATCTATCAGGCCTGTCTGTTGCGGTTCCGTCCGATTTTGATGACGACGCTCGCTGCGCTGCTGGCCGCGCTTCCCTTGATGCTTTCTGGAGGGACGGGCGCTGAATTGCGACAGCCCTTGGGCGTCGCCATTGTAGGCGGTCTGATCGTTAGTCAGGCGCTGACATTATTTACGACGCCTGTGATTTATCTCGCGTTTGATCGGTTGGCGCGTTGGGTGTCTGTGCGCGTCACGTCCGCATCTGATCCGGCAGCTTCCGGCAGTCAGCCTTGACACCATCCGCCGTCTTCATCTCGCGCCCGGTCGCGACCATTCTGTTGACACTCGGGCTCGCCTTATCAGGAGTATTCGCCTTCGGTCTGTTGCCGGTTGCCCCCTTGCCGCAGGTGGATTTCCCAACCATTTCCGTGCAGGCGCCGCTGCCCGGCGCCAGTCCTGAGACGGTTGCAACCAGCGTCGCCGGCCCGCTTGAGCGGCATCTCGGGCAAATCGCCGACCTGACGGAGATGACCTCTCAAAGCTCACTCGGCAATGTTCGGATCATGCTGCAATTCGGGCTTGATCGGAATATCGATGGGGCCGCGCGCGATGTTGAGGCCGCGATCAATGCGGCCCGGGCAGACCTTCCCTCAAACCTGAAGAGCAACCCGACCTATCACAAGATCAACCCTGCCGATGCGCCGATTCTGATTATCGCGCTGACCTCGAAGACCAAGACGATGGGTCAGCTCTATGATATGGCTGCGACCGTTCTGCAGCAGAAACTGTCTCAAATCGAGGGCATCGGCGAGGTCGATCTTGGCGGCTCGTCGCTGCCGGCGGTCCGGATCGAATTGACCCCCGGTGCTTTGTTCAAATACGGGATCGGCCTTGAAGACGTCCGCGCCGGGCTCGCCTCGGCCAATGCCAATTCTCCAAAAGGAGCTATTGAAGATGGCGGCCGCCGCTTTCAAGTCTACACCAATGACCAGGCGAACCGGGCTTCCGATTACGCACCGCTTGTCGTCGCCTACCGAAATCATGCCGCTGTCCGCCTCACCGATATCGCCACGATCACCGATTCGGTCGAAAATCTTCGCAATCAAGGCCTAGCAAATGGCCAACCGTCGGTTCTCGTGCAGTTGTTTCGCCAGCCGGGCGCGAACATCATCGCCGCGGTGGATCGGGTCAAGGCCGCGCTCCCACAGTTGGAGACGACGATCCCCGGGGATGTAACCTTGACCCTGGCTGCCGACAGGACGACGACTATTCGAAGCTCGCTCGCCGATACCGAACGGACGTTCATGATTTCGGTCCTCCTGGTTATCGGCGTCGTCTTCATTTTCCTGCGCAATCCACGCGCGACGCTAATCCCGATTGTCGCCGTGCCGATCTCGATCATCGGCACATTCGGCGCGATGTATCTGCTCGGCTACAGTCTTGATAATCTCTCACTGATGGCGCTGATCGTTGCCACCGGGTTTGTCGTCGACGACGCCATTGTCGTACTGGAGAATGTTTCGCGCCATCTCGAACAGGGCATGCCGCGGATGGAGGCGGCACTGCGTGGGTCACGGGAAGTCACGTTCACCGTTCTTTCGATGAGCCTGTCACTGATCGCCGTCTTCCTTCCCATCCTTCTGATGGGCGGGATTGTCGGCAGGCTCTTTCGCGAATTTGCGGTCACGCTCTCGGTCGCGATCTTTATTTCGCTGCTGGTTTCTCTGTCGACCACGCCAATGATGTGTTCGCGACTTCTAAAGGTGACACCTCATTCTCGACCTGGTTGGATCCTTCGCGGGAGTGAGTCTGCATTCAACTGGCTCCTGTTGCGTTATGACCGCTCCCTTGGAAGTGCCCTGTGCCATCCGAGGATTACGCTGGTGGCCCTGCTCGTGACCATCGGCCTCAACGGTTATCTCTACGTCACGATTCCCAAGGGCTTCTTCCCGCAGCAGGACACCGGTCGGCTGATGGGGAGCATTCAAGGTGATCAGAGCATATCTTTCCAGTTGATGCGCCAGAAGCTGTCGCAATTCCTTGCAATTGTCGGGACTGATCCGGCGGTGGCCTCGGTCGTCGGGTTCACGGGGGGCCAACAGACCAATTCGGGGTTCGTCTTTGTCACTTTGAAGCCGACCGCAGCGCGACATGTCTCGGCCGACGCGGTGATCGCCCGGCTGCGACATAAGCTGAACGGCGTGGCGGGTGCCAGATTGTTCCTGCAATCAGTGCAGGATATCCGGGTGGGTGGCCGTCCCGGCGCGGCCCAATACCAATATACACTGCAAGGCGAGACGACCGCAGAGCTCTATCACTGGGGCCCAATTCTTACCGACGCACTGCAACACGACCCGACCCTTGCCGATGTCAGCTCCGATCTTCAGCAGACGGGGCTTGAAACCGATCTGACCATAGATCGTGCGACGGCTGCCCGACTGGGAGTCACTCCAAGCACGATCGATAACACGCTCTACGACGCCTTCGGCCAACGCCAAGTTTCGACGATCTATAATCCACTGAACCAATATCACGTCGTGATGGAGGTCGCGCCGCAATATTGGCAAAGCCCCGATACGCTGCGCAATCTCTACGTCAGCACTTCCGGTCAACAGGCAAGCGGCACGCGCAGTTCGGGCTTTGCCGCCGGGACTATCGGGTTGGTTTCGCCCGGCTCCGGCTCCGCGTCAGGGATCGCAGCGGTTGCCGCGGATTCCGCGCGCAATCAGGCGCTCAATGGTATCGCGTCTTCGGGAAAATCCGCAGCGTCGAGCGGAACGGCGGTCAGTACAAGGGTCGAGACCATGGTTCCCTTGGCGGCTTTTATGCGTTTTGCACCCGGGAATTCACCTCTCGGCGTCAATCATCAGGGCCAATTCGTGGCAGCAACAATCTCATTCAATCTTGCACCCGGAAAATCCTTGAGCGATGCGACGCTGGCCATCGCGCGGGCCGGCAATCTGATCGGCTTGCCGGCTTCGATCCATGGCGGGTTCGCGGGTACTGCCCAGGCCTTCGCGCAATCCCTGAGCACCGAGCCCGTGCTGATTCTGGCTGCTATCCTGGCAGTCTATATTGTGCTTGGTATTCTTTATGAGAGCTATATCCACCCGATGACGATTCTCTCGACCCTGCCCTCCGCGGGCGTCGGTGCTCTGATCGCATTGTCAATCTGTGGAATGGAATTCACGATCATCGCGATGATCGGCATTATTCTACTTGTCGGAATCGTCAAGAAAAACGCCATCATGATGATCGACTTTGCGATCGATGCGCAGCGCAGTCGCGGGCTTTCCTCGAATGACGCCATCCGGGAAGCCTGCCGATTGCGCTTCAGGCCCATTATGATGACAACGGCGGCGGCCCTCTTTGGCGCCCTGCCAATGGCATTTGGTTCCGGCGACGGCGCGGAACTTCGGCAACCCCTCGGGGTATCGATCGTGGGCGGGCTGATCGTCAGCCAGGCGCTCACGCTTTACACAACCCCAGTGGTCTATCTCTACCTCGACCGTTTCGGCATATGGGCGCGACGCCAATGGCAGAGGCTCTATCCATCGCCCAACACGGAGACATCGACATGACCCGCCGTCTCCACGCCTCGGCCAGCATGGCCGCCTGCGGCCTCGCACTGACACTCACGCTTTCGGGCTGCCTCGTTGGTCCGGACTATCATCGACCTCAGGCGGTGATTTCTCCAGGCTTCAAGGAGTTGGCGGGTTGGAAGCTCGGCACCCCGGAGGATGCAATCGATCGGGGGGCCTGGTGGTCGGTTTATCACGACCCCGAACTCGATGGGCTTGAAGCCGAGGTCGCGATTTCAAATCAGAGCCTGAAAGCAACCGAAGCGGCGTATCGGCAGGCGCGTGCGCTGACGGCAGAGGCGGGGGCAGGCCTGTTTCCGACGCTCGGCCTTAACGCTGGTGCGAGCCGAAGTCGGGATACCGTTGGCTCTTCGGATGGCCGCGACGTCTTTAATCTGCAAGGACAAGCCGGCTGGGACCTCGACCTCTGGGGCAAAATCCGTCGAAGCATCGAAAGCAACACTGCTACTGCAGAGGCGAGTGCTGCCGACCTTGCCGCCGCAAAGCTGTCGCTGCAGGGGCTGGTGGCTACCGATTACTTCCAGCTTCGTGGTGCCGACGCGCTGCAGAGCCTGCTCGACCGCACCGTCGTCAATTATCAACGCTCCCTGACGATCGTCCAAAACCAATACGATGCCGGGACCGCTGCCAGATCGGCGCTTATCACGGCGCGGACGCAGTTGCAGACCACTCAGGCGCAGGCCGTCAATGTCGGAGTCCAGCGGGCAGCGCTTGAGCACGCTCTCGCCGCGTTGACCGGGAAGCCGCCGGCGGCACTGACGATCAGGCCGGGGACCCTGGCGTCGATCGTCCCTATCCTGCCACCTAGCCTGCCGGCGACCCTGCTTGAGCGTCGCCCCGATATCGCCGCTGCGGAGCGACGGATGCAGGAACAAAATGCTCTGATCGGCGTCGCTGTTGCCACCTATTATCCCGATATCAGCCTTTCCGCCGCCTTCGGCTATAGCACCTCGCAACTGGGTTCACTCTTCACCGTGCCAAGTCGGGTCTGGTCGCTCGGCGCCGAGGTGGTGGTCATGGGCGCCACCCTAGTGGCTGGCCGCGAGGTCTCCCGGAGCCCACCGGGCCAGGGCGCTCCGCTGCGCCGGAGTGAGCGGGCGC
>CAIXXC010000514.1 GCA_903923205.1 uncultured Rhodospirillales bacterium
CATCAAGATTCATGACTGGGACAAATGGGAAGACCCCTTCCGCCTGACCATGGATGCCTACTGGAAATATCAGGGCGAAAAGGAGCGCAAGCTCTACGCCATCATCGACGCCTTCCAGCAGAATAATGGCCAGTTCCAGGTCACCGACGCGCGCTACGTCCAGGCGTTGAAGGTCTTCATCAACGGCGTGACCGAGCTTGAATACCTGTCGCACCGGGGATTCTGCATCCTGGCGCGTGAGTTCGAGGGCGTCGGCCCGCGCATCGCGGCGCAGATGCAGTCGATCGACGAATTGCGCCACGCGCAGACGCAGATCCATGCGATCAGCCAGTACAACAAGTATTTCACGGGGATGAGCTGCTTCCCCTACCAGTTCGACCACGCCTGGTACTTGTCGATCCCGAAATCCTTCTTCGAAGATGCGGTCTCGTCCGGCCCGTTCGAATTCATCACTGCGATCTCGTTTGCCTTTGAATACGTTCTGACCAATCTGGTGTTCATGCCCTGGATGTCGGGTGCGGCGTTCAACGGCGATATGGCGACGGTGTCGTTCGGCTTCTCGGCCCAATCCGACGAAGCCCGCCACATGACGCTCGGGATCGAGGTCATCAAGTTCCTGCTCGAGCAGGACCCGGACAATCTGCCCATCGTCCAGGGCTGGATCGACAAGTGGTTCTGGCGCGGCTATCGCCTGCTGACCCTGCTTGCCGCGATGATGGATTACATGTTGCCCAAGCGCGTGATGTCGTGGTCGGAAGCGTGGGAGATTTATTTCGAGCAGAACGGCGGCGCGCTGTTTGCCGATCTTGCCCGTTATGGCGTCCGTATGCCGAAGTATTGGGAAGTCACGGTGAAGGAGAAGGGTCTCGTCAGCCACCAGCTGTGGAGCACCTTCTATCAGCTTCGCCACGCCGTCGCCTTCCCGGTCTGGCTGCCGTCGGATGATGAGATGGACTGGATGTCGGCCAAGTACCCCGACACATTCGACAAGTATTTCCGCCCGAAATACACCTACTGGAAGCAGCTTGAAGCCGCCGGTACGCCCTACATCGTCGATACCCTGCCGGTGCTCTGCCAGACCTGCCAGTGGCCGACCCTGTTCGCCGAGCCGGATGATCCGATGCAGACCTGCCATCGCGAGACGGTCTACAAGGGTGAGACGTTCCATTTCTGCTCGGATGGCTGTAAGGACATCTTCTGCAACGAGCCGGAAAAATACGTCCACGCCTGGATGCCGGTGCAGCAGATTCTGGCGGGCAACTGCTTCCTGCCCGGCGTCGATCCGACAGCGCCGGACTTCAACCCGCTGGTTGAGGCACTGAAATACATGGGCATCAAGCCCGGTATCGATGGCGGCGACTTCGCCACCCACGCAGACGCCCTCAATTGGGAAGAATGGACCAAGCGCGCCGCGTCGATGTACGAGGGCATGGTGACGCCGCCTGTCGCCACGGCCGCGGAATAAGGAGGGCTATCATGAGCGTTCGCGCCATCACGCCAGACTACCACGGCGATTTCAAGGATACCGAGGACAAGTATCATGGCCAGCGCCTGCTCGGCCTGAGCTGGGATCATAACGGGCTCTACACCAACCCGTTCTGCATCCCGGTGGCCCCGGACATGCCGTTTGCCGCCGTGGTCGATCAGGTGCTGCCGAAGCTCTTCGGGCCGCATCCCGACTTCGCGGCGATCGACTGGTCCAAGGTCACGTGGTCGCGTGGCGGCGAGGTCTTCGCGCCCGACCGGACCAAGTCACTCGACGAGAACGGGATCACGCACAAGACCTTGCTGCGCTTTGCCGTCCCGACCCCCGGCCCGTTCGCCCGGTCGCTGGGCGTCGCTGCCTGATACAGCTGCCCTCCTCGCCGCGTTAAGAGGTGAGGAGGGCAGAAAAAAGTTGAGACGAGGAGTTCCGTCATGAGCCATGAGCTGACGATCGAGCCGCTCGGGCGGACCATCGAAGTCGAGGACGATCAAACTATTCTCGATGCCTGCCTCCGAGCCGGTATCTGGCTGCCCCATGCGTGCTGCCATGGCCTTTGTGCCACCTGCAAGGTGCAAGTAACGGACGGCGAGGTCGAACACGGCGATGCTTCGCCCTTCGCCTTGATGGATTTCGAGCGCGACGAGGGCAAGACCCTGGCGTGCTGCGCGACGATGCAAAGCGACGTCACCATTGAGGCGGATATCGACGAGGAACCGGACGCCGAAAACATCCCGATCCGCGACTTTACCGGGACGATCACCCGGATCGAGACCCTGACGCCCACGATTCGCGGCATCTGGCTCAGTCTCGACCAACCCATACATTTTCAGGCGGGTCAGTACGTCAACCTCAACATCCCGCTCCCCGGCGGCGATGGCCCGGCCTCGCGACCCTTCTCGATCGCGAGCGCGCCGGGTGGCGGTCGCGAGATCGAGCTCAATATCCGCATCGTGCCCGGCGGCGCCGGTACCGCCTATCTGCATCAACAGGTCCAGATCGGCGACACGATGACCTTGACCGGCCCCTATGGCCGATTCTTTGTCCGCAAATCGGTCGTCAAGCCCATGATCTTCATGGCCGGTGGCTCGGGCCTCTCCAGCCCGCGCAGCATGATCCTCGATCTGCTGGAGGAAGGCTGCGGCCTGCCGATCACCCTGGTCTATGGCCAGCGCAATCG
>CAIXXC010000515.1 GCA_903923205.1 uncultured Rhodospirillales bacterium
ATTATCGGAAATGTAACCGCCCAGGATAGGCCCGAAGATTGGCGCCACCAATGTGGTGATGGACCAGATGCCAAGCGCGGTGCCGCGCTTCTCCGGTGGGAAGATCGACATCAGCAAGGCTTGAGATCCAGGTATCATCGGCCCGCAGACCGCCCCCTGAATCGCCCGAAACAGGATCAATGACGGGAAATTCCAGGCCAATCCGCACAGCAGTGACGCGAACGTGAACAATGAAACCGACACCGTGAAGACTTTCACGACACCGAATCGCTGCATCAGCCAGCCGGTAAGCGGCAGGGCGACACCGTTAGAGACAGCGAACGCCGTGATCACCCAGGTACCCTGATCGGCACTCACACCGAGATCGCCCGCGATGGTTGGCACCGAAACATTGGCGATCGTGGTGTCGAGTACTTGCATGAATGTTGCGACCGCCAGCGCTACGGCAATAACGACGAGGGGCGTGCCCTTCAGCGCGGCTGGTGATGATCCCGGAGGGCCGCTCACGGTGTGGCTACCCCGATTCCATCACCGTTTTCTGCGCTATTCTCAGCGATGATACGGTCGATGAGGGCGTTCACACGCGGATCGTCTCCGGCGCTTGTGATAATTGGCAAGGCGAAGTTACGGATCGGTGTCGCGGGGAGATCATCTGTACGCGAGATATCGACGTCGATCACGGATGACAGGCCAAGACGAAGGGGATGTGCCTTCACCTCGGCTGGATCGAGCAGAATTCGTACTGGCACACGTTGAACAATCTTGATCCAGTTGCCCGTGGCATTCTGCGGTGGCAGGAGCGCAAACGTGCCACCGCTACCGGCAGCGACCCCCGCGACACGGCCATGATAGAGCTGGCTGCTGCCATAAACGTCTACATGCACCGCCACTGGCTGGCCCGGACGGATATTGGTTATCTGCACCTCCTTGAAATTGGCTTCAATCCATAGATCTTCCAACGGGATGATCGACATCAAAGGTGTGCCGGGATCAATATGCTGGCCGATTTCGACGCTGCGCTTGGCGATGACGCCGGCTATCGGGGCGGTGATCGCCGAACGTCGCAGCGCGAGTTCGGCGCTGCGCAGGCGCGCGGCAGCAGCCCGCACCGTCGGGTGCGTGGCGATGGTGGTGCCGGCGATCTGCGACTCCGTTGCTTTATAGGCGGCGCGGGCGGCATCGACTGTAGCCGATAGCTGCTGGATGTTATCTCGCGCGTGCGACAGCTCTTCCATCGACACGCCACCCGCATCCACCAGTGTCTGGCGACGCTTGTAATCGCTTTGCGCCCGCTCGAGCGTCGTTTGATTACTTGCGATCTGCGCGCGAAGCTGTTCGGCTTGGGCGCCAAGGCTTCGGACCTGACGTATGGCGAGGGCGAGGTCAGCCTCCGCAGCGGCAACTGCGATCCGGGCATCGGCCGGATCAAGCGCGAGCAGAGCATCGCCGGCGGCGACTTTCTGGGTGTTGTCGACGTGAAGTGCCACGACGGTGCCCGGGACTTCGCTGGTGATTTCGACAACGTCGCCATTTACGTAGGCGTCGTCGGTTGTCACATGATGCTGTCCGATCAGGAACCAGTAGGAAGCCCAACCGGCGAGACCGCCGATCACGGCCAACGCCAGAAGCGATAGTCCGAGTATGCGGGGAAAATTCGATTTTGTGGGCGCCTTGGGCACGGCGGTAGTGGTCATGGCTGTGTCTCCAAGAACGAGGATCCACGCGATATCTCAAGCGGTGGGAGATCGCGGGGTGGTTTGAAACTGCCGCCAACGGTCAGAAGCAGATGGACCCGGGCCGTCGTCAGGGCGGCGTCGATATCGATCAGCCCTCGTTCTGCCGCGAGAAGCGCGGTTTCTGTGGTCAGCACGGTGATGTAGCTGGTGAGCCCGGCTCGGTAACGTTCCGTCGCAAGTGTGTAGGCACCCTGGGCATCGTCGAGGGCGGCTTTCTGGTCGGCACGCTGGCGCTCGATGGAGGCGACTGCAGTCAAAGCATCCGCTGTTTGCTGAACGGCTCGGATAACGATCTCGTTGTACTGGCTGATTGCGGTATCCAGGTCCGCTGTCGCGCCGCGGTATTGCGCCTTCAGTCGGCCCGCGTCGAAGAGCGGCAAATGCACGACCGGACCCAGCCCGTAGTCGAAGGAGCTGTAGCGGAACAGTGTCTCAAAGCCGATTGCGGAGTATCCGGCGAAGGCGGTCAGGGAGACATTCGGGTAGAATGCGGCCTTGGCGGCCTCGCGACCGGAATCCGCCGCGTCGATGCGCCAACGCGCCGCGAGGATATCAGGGCGGCGGATGAGCAGATCGGCAGGCAGGCTCTGTGGCAGCACCAGGGGAATATTCTTCGCAATGGCAGGACGTTTGATTCCAGCATAGGCGTCAGCGCCAAGCCCGGCGAGCATGGCGATTTGATGCGTGGCAAGGTCGCGCTGCTCTTCGGCCTGATCGAGATCCACGCGCGCCTGGGCGAGGGTGCCACGGGCCTCCCGAAGTTCGACCTGCGTGCTGATTCCGCCGGCCACGAGGCGACGGGTGATATCGAGGATGTTCTGCCGTTGTGCGATCGTCCTGCGCGCGATATCTGCCGCGGCGTAGGCATGGTCCAGGCTTTCGTAGGTGCGAGCAAGCGAGGACGACAGGAGCAGGCGGGTGGCTGCGACGTCGAGGGCATCGGCCTGGGCTGATTTGCGGGCCTGGGCGACGAGTGCTGCCTGATGGCCCCAGAAATCGAGATCCCATGACAGGTTTGTGGCCGCCCCGCCACGCCAATAGACATGACGCCCGTAGGGTGGCGGCACGACGTCGTTGCCGCTGAAGCGCTGGCGTACTTCCTGGGCGTCGAGGCCAGCTTGCGGATAGCGGTTCGCATCCACCGCGTCGGCGGCGTCATTGGCGGCTTGAAGCCGCGCCATGGCAGTTTCGAGGCTTAGATTGCCCGCAAGGGTGTGCTCGACAAGGGTAACCAACTGCGGATCGCCGCAAGCCCTCCACCACTCGTCAGGTGCTGGTGGAAACGTGAAGGAGGTGAGACCGACGTCGAGAGCGGTAACCGCACTGCGCAGCGGTTGCTCTGCAGGCGGGCGAATGCAGGCGCTGAGGGACAGGCCAGTCAGGAATATGACGGAGAGAGCCGCCTTCATAACGACGTCTCCTCGATTGATGGGTTCGCCGGATGCAGGAGCGGGCAGAGTCGATCCTGCAGGCGGGTGAGCAGGCCGATCAGAACGTCGACCTCTGCCAGGGTGAAGCCTTTAAGCAGGTCATTGAAGAATTTCACCGCGATCGGGGTCAGCATTTGGGCAGCCTCCTGGCCGGCCCTGGTAAGGCGAAGCTTCGCGATGCGACGGTCGTTGCTGCAGCGATGACGCTCGATCAATCCGCGCTGTTCCAGTTGATCGATCAACCGGGTGAGGGCGCCGCTGTCATGCCCGGTATTCCGGACCACATCTGCAGCCGTCTCTGCGACGCCATCGCCGACCTGCATCAGCACAACCCATTGCGAGAAGGTGATGTCGTTGCCGGCAAAGGCTGCCTCGATCTGGCCGAGCGTCAAGGTCGTTACGCGGCGCAACAGAAACCCTATGCTGCGCTGGCAATCATAGCCTTCAGCCCGATAATACGCCATCGATTCGCTGCCTACACAATCACTGCTTCGGCAGCAATTAACGTTTGCGCCTAGATTGTCAATGGTCCGAAATGAAGGGTGCCTCCGTCTCTGATGCAACCCCGTCAGACGCGCACTCGCGGTTTGCGCGTGTTCGTGCCATCCTACGGTTTATACAACCGTCCGGAAGATCACCAAAGAATTGCCGGCCTCATGGAGCAGGAATGCAGGATTACATCAGGCGGATTCTGACCTCCGCAGTTTACGATGTCGCTGTTGAGACTCCTTTGGATCGTATGGCCCTGCTCTCGACCCGGCTCGGCGTTGATGTGCTGCTGAAACGCGAAGACCTGCAGCCGGTATTCTCGTTCAAGATCCGCGGCGCCTATAACCGGATCTCGCTGCTCTCTGAACCCGAACGTGCGCGTGGCGTGATCTGCGCTTCTGCGGGCAATCATGCGCAAGGGGTGGCGCTTTCGGCCCGACGCCTCGGTGTTCGCGCGGTCATCGTGATGCCGACTACGACACCGTCGATCAAGATTGAGGCCGTTCGCCGTCTCGGTGGCGAGGTTGTGCTTGAAGGGGATGGCTTCGATGCCGCGCGCGCTCACGCGGCGATGCTGGCCGCGCGCGATGGCTATGTCGTCGTCCACCCGTTCAACGATCCGGACGTGATCGCGGGCCAGGGCACGATCGGGATGGAGCTGCTGAGGCAGCATTCCGGGCTGCTCGGCGCTTTGTATGTTCCAATCGGCGGCGGTGGGCTGGCTGCGGGAATTGCTAGCTACGTCAAGTTCCTGCGTCCCGAAATTAAAATCTATGGTGTTGAACCCGACGATGCGGCCTGCATGACGGCGGCGATAGCGGCGGGCACGCCGGTCGATTTGGAGCAGGTCGGGCTGTTCGTGGATGGCTGCGCCGTGCGCCGCGCCGGTGATGAAACCTTCCGCCTCTGCCGGGAACTGCTCGATGGCATCATCACCGTCTCGGCGGACGAGGTTTGCGCCGCCATCAAGGATATCTTCGACGACACGCGGGCGATTGCCGAGCCGGCAGGAGCGCTCGCGCTGGCAGGCCTGCGTCGTCATGTCGAAGAGGGCGGGGCACCGTCTGGCCCCCTGGTCGCCATCAATTCAGGCGCCAATGTCAATTTCGATCGCCTTCGCTACGTCGCCGAACGCGCCGAGATCGGCGAGCGGGGCGAGGCGCTGCTCGCCGTCTCGATCCCGGAGATTGCCGGCAGCTACCGGGCTTTCATCCGTATGCTCGGCAATCGCGCGATCACCGAGTTCAACTACCGCTTCGCCCCCGGCGCACTCGCCCGGATTTTCGTCGGCGTAAAGCTGAAATCCGGCGATGCCGAAAAGCGCGAAATCATCGCTTCGCTGCAGGCGGGCGGGCTCAGTGTTCTTGATATGACCGAGAACGAACTCGCCAAGCTTCATGTCCGCTACATGGTCGGCGGGCGTGTAGAAGGCTTGACGGACGAGTTGCTGTATCGGTTCCAGTTTCCCGAACGGCCGGGCGCGTTGCTGAAATTTCTCGAAGGGCTCGACGAGTCCTGGAACATTTCGTTGTTTCATTATCGCAACCTTGGCGCGGATTACGGCCGCGTGCTGGCCGGCATACAGGTGCCCGCATCCCATCGCGCCAGCTTTCTGGCGTCGCTTGACCGGCTCGGCTATCCCTACTGGGATGAAACCGACAATCAGGCCTATCGCCTGTTCCTCGACAAAGCGGGCGGGTAACGCCTGATCGATCCACAAGGGAAGGATACGCCGTGATGACCACGACCCATAGCCGCCAGATCGTCCTCGCCGCCCGCCCCGTGGGCAAGCCTCGGACCAGTGATTTCCGCATTGAGGACGCCGGCGTGCCGGCACCCAAGCAGGGCGAGATACTGCTTGCAGTTCGATATCTATCGCTCGACCCCTATATGCGCGGCCGCATGGAAGATCGGAAATCCTATGCTGAGCCTGTCAAGATCGGCGGCCTGATGACAGGAGAGGCGATTGCGACAGTCGTCGAATCGCAGCACCCCGCTTACAAGGCTGGCGATATCGTTCTGGCGCCGACCGGTTGGCGGACCCATGCGTTGTCCGATGGGACTGGCCTTCGCAAGCTCGACCCGACGCTGGCGCCGATCACGACGGGTCTCGGTGTGCTTGGGATGCCCGGCTTTACGGCCTATTCCGGGCTCTACCTCATCGGCAAGCCGAAGCCAGGCGAGACGGTCGTTGTCGCTGCCGCCAGCGGTCCGGTTGGCTCCCTGGTTGGCCAATTGGCGAAGCTGCGGGGTGCCCGCGCGGTCGGTCTGGCCGGTGGCGCCGAGAAATGCGCCTATGTCCGGGATGTCTTGGGCTTTGATGTCGTGATCGATCACCGCGCGTCCGATTTCGCCGCCCAGCTTGCGGCCGCCTGTCCCGACGGCATCGACGTTTATTTCGAGAATGTCGGCGGTGCGATCTGGCAGGCGGTCTTGCCGCTCTTGAACAGATTCGCCCGCATCCCCGTGTGCGGGTTGATCGCGCAATACAATGGCGTCGATCCCAGCGTGACGACCGACCGGTTGCCCGCGACGATGCGGGAGGTGCTTGCAAAAAGCCTGACCGTGCGGGGCTTCATCAATTACGAATTCGTGCCGGACCATCACGACGACTTCCTGAGAGAGGTTGCAGCCGGGATCTCTTCAGGCCGCATCAGGTATCGCGAAGATATCGTCGAGGGGCTGGAGAACGCGCCCGCAGCCTTTATCGGCATGCTCGACGGCCATAATTTCGGCAAGCTGCTGGTGAAGGTGTCTTAAAGCCACTGAACCAGCCTTCCAGCCCCGGCAATTTCGCCATGGCTCGGCCTGCCGATCCGATCTATCTGTGACTGAACCAAAGCCCACTTAAAAGAGACACCATCATGCAAACCATTCAATGGGACGATCCGCTCCTGCTCGATAACCAGCTGACCGACGAGGAAAAGCTGATCCGGGACAGTGCCCGCGCCTATTGCCAGGACAAGCTGCAACCGCGCGTGCTTTCCGGGTTTCGCAACGAAAGCTTCGATCGCTCGATCATGAACGAACTGGGCGCGCTTGGCCTTCTCGGCTCGACCTTGCCGGAGAAATACGGCTGCGCCGGGGTTGGCTACGTCGCCTATGGCTTGATCGCCCGCGAGGTCGAGCGAGTCGATTCCGGATAACTCTCGGCGATGTCGGTTCAGTCCACGCTGGTGATGTATCCCATCTACGCCTACGGCTC
>CAIXXC010000516.1 GCA_903923205.1 uncultured Rhodospirillales bacterium
AAGTCCTTGAGCCGCGATAAATCCATTCCCATCAGTTCCATGAACACGGTCACGGGAAAGAGCTTGGAGACTTCGGTCTGGAAATCGCAAGTTCCCTTGTCGACAACCGCGGCCACCATCTGCGCGGCCAAGACCCTGATCCGCGGTTCAAGCGCCTTGATTGCTACGGGCCCGAACATCGGCGCCATGGCACGGCGAAACGGCAGGTTTTCCGGGGGATCAAGGCTGAGCGGGATGAAGAAGGGCGGGTTTTCAACGCGCGGAATCTGCATTTCCCGCACGGAAAAATGAACTGGATCGCCAACGACTTCAGTTATCCGGTCAAACGTCTTGACCATCCAATGGCCACCATTGAACCGCGTCCAGAATATTTCCGGGGCATCAGCCAGTGCGGCCGCATATGTACCCTGCACATCCTGGTCGATCCGCGGATCGTTGTAGATGTCAAAATCGAAAACCAGATGGCTAGCCACGTGGGGCGGTGCGGGGGCAATCGAGGCGAGAGTGTTCATGTCAGGGGACCTTTCGTATCGTCTTATCGAACCCGCGGCAGGCGTTCGTAAGCATCAGCGTACATTTCACGAACGGCCGGTTTCGATAGCTTGCCAGTGGCAAGGCGCGGCAACGGTTCAGGAGAGAACGCCACGTAGCGCGGCACTTTGTAATTCGACAGATTGTCGTTGCAGTATTGGATCAGCGCCGCGACATCGATTTCGCTAGGCCCGTGATAGACAACCAGCGGTGTTTCGCCGAATTTCGGGTCCGGCGCGGCGATGGCGAGAGCTTCAACGACGCCGGGAAATTCACAGACAATGCGTTCGACTTCGGCCGCAGATATGTTCAGCCCACCCGAGATGATCAGATCCTTCAACCGATCGATGAAGGTGAGTAAACCGTTTTCGTCCAGCGAGCCGATGTCGCCCGAATAGAGCCACCCTTCCCGCAACGCCTTTGCCGTCTCGTCGGGGTTGCGCCAGTACTCGGTCATCATACCGGGTGAGCGCATAATGATTTCGCCGGGCTCGTTCGCATCGCAGTCACTGCCGTCGGGACGCACGACCCGAAGATCGATAAACACCCCTCCCCAGCCGCATTGGTGCGGTGCGTCAATCGCAAGATGTTCAGGCATGATCGTCGCATTGCCACCGACTTCCGTCTGGCCGTAAATCTGACGCAAAACGATGCCTTTGGCCTTGTAAGTCTCCAGCAGCTGCCGACTCACTCGCGATCCACCGGCGGTCGCCAGCTTGAGCGAAGACAGGTCGGCATCAGCAAACTCCTGCAAGGCGGCAATAAATTCAAAAAACGCAGGGACCGCTGCAAAAATTCCGATCCGTTGTTGTTCAATCAGCCTGAGCGCGCGCAACGGAACGAATTGAGGCTCCATGAACAACGTGCCGCCTTGGATGGCGTAGTGGACAAGCTGAACAAAGCCGGCCGACGTATTGAGTGGCGCCAGGCAGATCACGCGTGTCCCGGCTGCTGCCTTGGTTTCTTCGATGGCCCAGTTTGCCGCATAAGCAGTCATCGAGCGGTTGGTAAAAACCACACCTTTGGGTTTGGCTGTCGAACCAGAAGTGGCGATAATCACCACCGGCGCATCAGGGACAGGATCATGATCAACGAACGCTGGTGGACCTTCACGCAGCGCGTCGATGCCCGACAACGCGAGCGGCAAGAGCCCGGCATCAGAGATGCTTTTGAATTGATCTGGCGCTGCGAAAGTCAGTGCCGGTTCTGTGTCTTCGCACAAGTCGGCAATTTCGCGCGCTGTGTAGCGAAAGTTTATTGGACTTACGATTCCGCCGGCACGAATCGTACCCATGATCAGCGCGGCATACGTCAGGCTATTGGGAGAACAGATCGCCACGCGGTCACCCGGCTTCAAGCCCTTGGCAATCAGCATTGCGGCGACACGGTCTGACCACGCCTTGTACTCCGCATATGTCATGCTTTCATCACCGATCGCCAGCGCGATCTGGTCCCCGCGCATACGGGCCCACCAGCCGAGAGCGTTCGATATTGTCTGCGACATCTGTCTCTCCTCAAGGGCTAAAAATACCTGCGTGCCACGCATTGTTTGGACGCATGCTAGGCACCCCCCAATCTAATGGCAATAGATTTTTGGCGATTGGGCTTGCGGCTTGAGCAACTTTGCGTTTATCTAGGGTCTGTAGATAAACGGCGCTGGACGTCGATGAGGAGGATGCGTGGAGAGCTTCGACTATGTGGTCGTTGGCGCAGGTGCCGCAGGTTGCGTGCTTGCCTATCGGTTGTCTGAAATACCGCAGATCAGGGTCTACCTGATCGAGGCCGGACCACGCGACAGCCATCCTTTTATCGCCATGCCGAAAGGTCTGCCAAAAGTCATGGCCGATGCCCGGCATTTGTGGGCCTACGCCAGCGAACCCGACGCATGCACCGCCAACACGTCTGAAGTATGGGTGCGCGGCCGCGTGCTTGGCGGATCAAGTTCGGTCAACGGCATGATGTACGTGCGCGGCCAACCCGCCGATTTCAACGCCATTGCCGAAGTCAGCAGCGAAGACTGGAATTGGGAAAACATTGGTGCAGCTTATGCTGCGCTCGAATCTCACGAACTGGGCGCGGCAGAAACGCGCGGCGCCAGCGGCCCTCTGAAAGTTACCATGCCAACTCTGCGAGACACACTGTCCGAAGCACAGATCGCGGCTGGCGAAGCGATGGGCTGGCCCCGCAAACACGACGTAAATACACCCGACGACGATGCTGGCATCGGCTATGCTCCGCGCACTATCGCCGGCGGCAGGCGCCAGAGTGCAGCTGTGGCCTTCCTGAGACCGGCCGAACGGCGACCAAACCTGACGATCCTTACGGATTGTACGGTCGACCGGGTTACGTTTGATGGAAAGCGCGCGGCCGGAGTTGAATTTATCCGCAATGGTCAACGCGAACAGGTCCTCACCTCTGGCGAAGTTATCATCTGTGGCGGCGCCATGGCCAGCCCGGCCATTCTCGAACGATCAGGCATTGGCAAGGCAAGCCGCCTCGAATCGCTCGGCATCCCGGTCGTTTGCAACAACGAGGAAGTCGGTGAGGGCTTGATTGAGCATCGCGGCCTTATCATGCAGTGGAGACTGAAAAAGGATCTGTCGCAAAACAAGCGGTACTATGGTTGGCGCCTGCTGCGCTCTGTCCTCCAATACTACCTCACCAAAAGCGGTCCGATGGCCACCGCCGCCTATGAAATCGGGGGCTGGTTCCGCACTCGCCCAGGCCTCAATCGCCCCGATG
>CAIXXC010000517.1 GCA_903923205.1 uncultured Rhodospirillales bacterium
GATCGCCTCCCCTTCTCACCTCGATCTCCATCGGCTCGGTCCTGCCGCTGCTGCAATCGTCGACCGGGCGGATTTTCTACGTGTTTGGCAATCGCGAAGAAATGGATGCGAAGGCCGCCACCCTGATATCTCTCGACCCCACACTGTCAGCACTCGACCGCGATGAACTGACGACACAGATCCGCACCGATCTCTCCACCAGCGTGTATGGAAGCCTGATCCCAGGGCTTCACGCCACCGCAGCGCCCGTGTTCGATCTTCAAGGTCGCCTCTGTCTGGTGGCGACGACGATCGCATCAATTGGCTTTTCTCGCCATGAGGACGCTATAGCCGCTGCGGCATTGCGTGCGGCCTGCCGCAGCCTGACCGAAACCATGGGAGGAACCTGGCCGCAGGCGATGGGGCGGGCACGTTTGGAATAGCTTATTGCCATTGGTGCAATAGCTTCTCTACTATCCAGAATCGCGATTTTATCGCGCATGGCAACAGGCGCAATTCCTGTCGTGCTATGGCGGCAATAGCGCCACCGTGGGAGGAAGAATGACCGAAACTATCCGGCTTTGCCCCATCGACCAGCCAGTTGAAGGTGAGCCCGTCGAGGTCTCGGCCCCGGGGCTGCCGCCTCTTGTCGTGTATGAGGTCGAGGGCGCGTTTTTCGTCACCGACAACATGTGCACCCACGGTCATGCGCGGCTCAGCGACGGTTATCACAATGGCTTTGTGATCGAATGCCCGCTCCATGGCGGTTCGTTCGACGTTCGGACCGGCGCACCGAAAACGGCGCCCTGTGTGGTGGCATTGCGAACCTATCAGGCGATCGTCGAGGATGGCTGGGTAACCATTGCCCGACCGGCACAGGGAGGCTAGGCGGCCTTGAATTTTAGGACACTCACCGCGGCTGAACTGCATTACGAGATTTCGGCCCTGCAGGTGGAATATGCCGACCTGCTCGACGATGATCGTCTTGAAGACTGGCCGGAATTATTCACCGAAACATGCCTCTATCAGGTAATCGCCCGCGAGAATGCGGATCGCGGTCTGGGCGTGGCGGCTATCTTCTGCACGAGCAGAGCCATGCTGGTCGATCGCGTGGTATCGCTGCGCCGGGCCAATATTTATCCGCTGCGTCATCATCGGCATATCCTCAGCGCGGTTCGGGTCACTGCGGTGGCCGACGATCTGGTTCAGGCGCAATCGAGCTACCTCGTGTTGCAGACGCGCGCCGATGGCGCCACCGAGATTTACAACGCGGGCAAATATCTCGACCACATCGTCTTTGCATATGGCCGGTTGCGGTTCAGCCGCAAGATCGCGATTTTCGATACCAATCGGGTTGATACCCTGATGGTCACGCCGATTTAGGCGAGAGGCGGGGAGGGAGCGGCTATGGAAAGCGCGGAGATCACGATTGGTGTTGAGGGGTTGGCGCCGGAAACCGGCTATCGCGTTCCCTATCGCGTGTTCACCGATCCGGAGATATACCAGCGTGAACAACGGGAGATATTCCGAGGTGCCACCTGGAATTTCGTCGCGCTCGAGGTCGAAATCCCGAATCCCGGCGATTTCAAGTCGACCTTTATTGGCGAAACGCCGGTTATCGTGACCCGAGACGGCGATGGTACGATCAATGTGGTTTTGAACCGCTGCGCCCATCGCGGCGCGCTTGTCTGCCGCCAGCCGCGCGGCAATGCCGCAAGTCTCGAATGCGTCTATCATCAGTGGTCATATGATCTGAAAGGTAATCTGCTCGGTCTGCCGTTTCGTCGCGGGATGCGGGGCCAGGGCGGCATGCCGGCCGATTTCGACATCTCGCGCCACGGGCTTGACCGCCTGCGGGTCGAGACTATCTGCGGGCTGGTCTTCGCCAGTTTCTCCGACAAGGTCGAACCCTTGCGGCTCTATCTCGGGCCGCTGGCGGTCGGGCATATCGAGCGCTTGTTCAACCGCCCGATCAAGCTGCTCGGCGATCAGCGGCAATATATTCACGGCAATTGGAAGCTCTATGCCGAGAATGTTCGCGATCCCTACCATGCGAGCCTTCTGCACCTGTTCCACACGACGTTCGGCTTGTATCGGGCAACTCAGCAGGGCGCGTCACGTATAGATGCAACCGGTCGCCATTCGGCGCTCCACTCGGTTGCCTCTAGCAACAATGACGCGGCGGATAAATCCGCCTATGCCGGCATGCGCAGCTTCGATACCGGCTTCAGCCTGCAGGACCCATCGTTGCTGGCCGGGCGCAAGGAATTCGTGGATGGCATCACCCTGGTGATACTGGCGCTGTTCCCGAATCTGGTGGTGCAGCAGATTGCCAATACGCTCGCCGTCCGGCAGATAGTGACCCATGGGACCGACGCGTTCGAACTGGTGTGGACGCATTTTGGTTATGCCGACGACGACAGTGATATGGACCAGATCCGGCTGAAGCAGGCGAATCTGATTGGTCCTGCGGGCTTGATTTCGATGGAAGATGGCGAGGCGGTCGAGATCGTCCAGGCGGCGATCAAGGGTGATTCCGAGCGTCGATCCTTTATCGCGATGGGCGGCGGTCAGGCGGTCGATAGTGATCATCTCGTCACCGAGGGCGCGATCATCGGCTTCTGGCAAAACTACGAGCGGATCATCGGTTTCGACCCCACGAAATAGAGCCGGCCAGTGACGGAAAACGAGCAAAAAACCTGCTCGCGCAGGCGCATTTGCGCACCTAGCTGATGCGCTTTTAAATCGAAATGTGATATACGGTAAGTCCGAAGGGGAAAGCCGGATTCGTGCTGCACTCGGCGGGTGAGATCCAGGGGCAATCCTGGCCGCGTGCCGCATCAACGCTTGTGGCGCCTGGGTCTCGCAGGTGAAATCCTAACGGGATGTGGCGCCCCTTGATAAGACCTTTCAGCTCATGAAAATTACGATTGAACGCGCAGCCTTGTTGCGTGCCCTTGGTCACGTCCAGAGCGTTGTCGAGCGGCGAAACACGATCCCCATTCTGTCGAATGTCCTGCTCAAGGGCGAAAACGGGCGGTTGAGTCTGAGCGCCACCGACATGGACCTAGAAGTGATCGAGGTTGTCGAGGCGAAGATCGCGCGTGAAGGCCGCACGACCGCGCCCGCTCATACGCTCTACGACATCGTTCGGAAGTTGCGCGACGGGGCCGAGATCGAACTCGATGCCGCGACGGATCGAAATACGCTGTTCCTGCGCTCGGGTCGCTCGACGTTCCAGCTTACCTGCCTGCCGGCTGAAGATTACCCGGTCATGACCGGCGCCCCGCTCAGCCACGAGTTCCTGCTCGCTGCTGCGGAATTGAAGAGCCTGATCGATCGGACCCGTTTCGCGATATCGACCGAGGAAACGCGCTACTATCTGAATGGCATCTATCTGCATACCGCCAAGAATGGCGACGTTGCGGTGCTGCGCGCGGTTGCGACCGACGGCCATCGGCTAGCGAGGGTCGAGATCATGGTGCCCGATGGCGCGGCCGGAATGCCCGGCGTGATCATTCCGCGCAAGACTGTGGTGGAATTGCGCAAGTTGCTTGACGAGATCGACCAGCCTGTCCGTATCGAATTGAGCGAAAGCAAGATCCGCTTCGATTTCGGCGATGGCGTGCTGTCGTCCAAGCTGATCGACGGCACCTTCCCTGATTACGATCGGGTGATTCCGCTCAACAACGACAAGGAGCTTGAGGTCGATTGCGCCCTGTTCGCCGAAGCGGTCGACCGGGTGTCGACGATCTCCAGCGAAAAGAGCCGGGCCGTGAAGCTTGCGGTTGATCGCAATACGCTGACCCTTTCCGCGACCAGCCCAGAGAATGGCACGGCGGCGGAAGAGATCGAGGTCAATTATCGCGCAGCGCCGATCGAGATCGGTTTCAACTCCCGCTATCTTCTCGACATCACGCAACAGATCAAGGGCGATACGGCCCTGTTCAGCATGGCTGACGCCTCGGCGCCGACGATCCTGCGCGATGCCGCCGACAGCTCGGCATTGTATGTGCTGATGCCCATGCGCGTGTGAGACCGCGCGTCATCGACGATGCGGTGGTTCAGGGCATGGTGAGCGCAACGCTCGCGAGGGCTGCACGAGCAGGCGATGCTTGGGAGGGTGAGGCTACGGCGATGACGAGGGTCGCGGTCCATCGCCTCGATCTGAGCAATTTTCGCTGCCACCGTGCCGCTCGGATCGACGGTGACGGGCGTTGCGTCGTGTTGACCGGACCCAACGGTGCGGGGAAGACGAATATTCTCGAAGCTGTGTCGTTTCTCGCACCTGGACGTGGGTTGCGGCGGGCGCGTTTGATCGAGATCGATTTCGATCCGGCGCTGATCGGCGATGGCCGAGCCGCTGCCGCAGGTGGCGCCTGGGCTGTGGCCGCTCGGATCGAAACAGCGTCAGGGACGGTCGCCATCGGCACCGGCCGCGATCCGGTGGGCGAGAGCGGTGATCGTCGTGTCGTGCGGATCGATGGCCAGACGATCAAGGGGCAGGCAGCGCTGGGGCAACATCTGCATCTGGTCTGGTTGACACCGCAGATGGACCGGCTGTTCCAGGATGGCGCCTCGCCAAGACGGCGGTTTCTGGATCGGCTCGTCTTCGCGTTCGACCCCGAACATGCAGCGCGCTTGTCGGCGTATGAGCAGACATTGCGAGAGCGTGCGCGATTGCTTCGCGAGGGCGGCGATCCCGCCTGGTTGACGCAGCTGGAACAGAATATGGCGGAGACTGGCGTCGCGATTGCCGCGGCGCGCCGGGATGTCGTCCAGCGTCTTGACGCAATCGCCGGGGATCTTCCGGCGGTGCCGTTCCCGGTGCCGCGTATCAGCGTAACGGGGGCACCGGAGGTTTGGCTCGACTCCTTGCCGTCGCTTGCCGCCGAAGAGCGGATGCGTACGGAACTGGCGGCCAATCGCCGGATCGACGCGGAGAGCGGCGGTGCGATCGTCGGACCGCATCGCAGCGACCTGATGGTCATGCACGCGGCCAAGGGCGTACCGGCCGCGCGGTGTTCGACGGGCGAGCAGAAGGCTTTGCTGGTCGCCGTAGTGCTGGCTCACGCTCGTTTGCAGGTGGAACTGCGGGGGTCCGTGCCGATCCTGCTGCTTGATGAGGTTGCGGCGCACCTTGATCCCATTCGCCGGGGCGCCTTGTTCGAAACCATTCTAGCCCTGGGTGCGCAGGCCTGGATGACCGGAACCGATGCCGGCCTCTTCGCCGAGTTGGCGGGCCGGGCGCAGTTTTTCAATGTTGCCGGTGGGACGATCGCCCCTGGTTAGCGCGCAGGGTCACACCTGAGCCAAGTGTTACGAGATGAACCTGGCCCCCGTGGATGTGCTCCGGATTTCCGGTACGCGCACAATCCCGGAGGCCCGTGGAAGAGAAGAAAGTACGGAACATGCCGAACGAAGTGCCTCCCTCAATGGATCCCGCCGATGATTACGGCGCCCATTCCATCAAGGTGCTGCGAGGTCTCGACGCGGTGCGCAAGCGTCCGGGGATGTATATCGGTGACACCGATGACGGCTCGGGTCTCCATCACATGGTTTACGAGGTTGTCGATAACGCGATCGATGAATCGCTCGCCGGGCACTGCGATACCGTCCATGTAGCGCTCAATCCCGATGGCTCGTGCACGGTTCGCGACAATGGCCGCGGCATTCCGGTCGATATGCACGAAGAAGAAGGCATCTCCGCGGCCGAGGTCATCATGACTCAGCTGCATGCCGGCGGTAAGTTCGACCAGAATTCCTACAAGGTCTCAGGCGGCCTGCACGGGGTCGGCGTTTCCGTTGTGAATGCGTTGTCCAGCGTGCTCGATCTGCGCATTTGGCGCTCCGGCAACGAATATTCGATGCGCTTCATCCATGGCGACGCCGAGGCACCGTTGCAGATGACAGGACCCGCACCGATCGAACCCGCCGGCGGTAATCGTCCGGGGCCACGCACCGGCACTGAGATCACCTTTCTGCCATCGACCGAGACCTTCACGAAAACCGAGTTCGATTTAGGCACGCTTGAGCATCGGCTCCGCGAGCTTGCATTTCTGAACTCCGGCGTGACCCTGGTTCTGACCGATCTGCGCGGTGCCGAGCCGAAGGTTATCCCGTTATCCTATGAGGGCGGGCTTGAAGCGTTTGTTCATTACCTCGATCGCTCGAAGCAGGCCCTGCACAGCCCGCCGATCGTCATCAAGGGCGAGCGAGATGGTATCACAGTCGAGATTTCGATGCAGTGGACCGACAGCTATCACGAGACGATGCTCTGCTTCACGAACAACATCCCGCAGCGCGACGGCGGCACTCATCTGGCCGGTTTTCGCGGCGCGCTGACGCGAACGGTCAATGCCTATATGGCGGAGAGCGGGATCGCCAAGAAAGAGAAGGTCACCGTCTCCGGCGATGATGCGCGAGAAGGTTTGACGTGTGTGCTGTCCGTGAAGGTGCCTGATCCGAAATTCTCCTCGCAAACCAAGGATAAGCTGGTGTCGTCCGAGGTCCGGCCGATTGTCGAGAGCGTCGCATTTGACAAGCTGCAGCAATGGTTCGAGGAACACCCCCAGGACGCCAAGAAGGTCGTCGGCAAGGTCGTCGAAGCGGCAGCCGCGCGTGAGGCTGCCCGCCGCGCAAGGGAGTTGACCCGCCGCAAGGGCGCACTCGACGTGTCGAGCCTGCCGGGTAAGCTCGCCGATTGCCAGGAACGCGATCCGTCCAAATCCGAGCTGTTCCTCGTTGAGGGTGACAGCGCTGGCGGTTCGGCGAAGCAGGGCCGCGACCGCAAGTTCCAGGCGATCCTGCCGCTACGCGGCAAGATCCTGAACGTGGAACGCGCGCGCTTCGACAAGATGCTCGGTTCTGCGGAAATCGGGACGTTGATCACCGCGCTCGGCACCGGCATCGGACCGGAGGATTTCAATGCCGAGAAGGCGCGCTATCACAAGGTCATCATCATGACCGACGCCGATGTCGACGGCAGCCATATCCGAACGCTTCTCCTCACCTTCTTCTTCCGTCAGATGCGGGAATTGGTTGATCGCGGCTTCCTCTATATCGCGCAGCCGCCGCTTTATCGCGCGAAGAAGGGCGCGGCGCAGGCCGTCTACCTGAAGGATGACGCGGCGCTCGAGGAATATTCGATCTCAAGCGGGCTGCAAAACGCGGTGCTGGAGCAGTTCGACGGCGCGCAGCGCGCCGCCAATGATCTGCGCGCCCTGGTCGATCGGTGCCGCCAATGGCGCCATTGGGCGGCGCCGCTGGTGCGCAAGATCGGCAATGTCGATGTCATCGAGCAGGCTGTGATGGCAGGATTGTTCCAACCTGGCCTTATCGAAGACCTGGAAGCCGCAGCAGCGGCGGCCCAGATCGCAGCAACGCGACTTGACGCCCTGTTGAGACCCGATGAGGAGCGCTGGACGCCCGGCGTGGTAGTGGGCGAAGGAATCAGCTTTTCCCGGACCGTGCGCGGCGTGCAGCAACGCTTTATCATTGATCCTCTATCCCCGCGCAGTCCCGAGGCAAGGCGGCTGCATGATCAGCGCGAGGCGATCCGCGAAGCCTTCGATGGCGCCGCCAAGTTGTTGGTCAAGGACAACAGCACGCTTGTCGCTGGCCCGACCAAACTGGTCGATACCGTGATGGAGCTCGGCCGCAAGGGCGTCGACGTGCAGCGCTACAAAGGCCTCGGCGAGATGAACCCCGATCAGCTCTGGGAAACGACACTCGATCCGAACGCCCGCACCTTGCTGCAGGTCCGAATCAACCACGCCGATTCAGCCGAGGAAACCTTCTCGACCCTGATGGGCGATATCGTTGAGCCGCGCCGTGACTTCATTCAGGCCAACGCGCTGAACGTCTCCAATCTGGACGTCTGATCCTAAATAGAACGCACGCGGAACCGCCTTTGTTTCGGCTGTGACAATGACAGGGAGGGCAAACCATGCTGACCGTACACCATCTGGGAATTTCGCAGTCTGAACGGATCATCTGGCTCTGCGAGGAGCTTGAGATTCCTTATGATCTCCAGATCTACAACCGTGATCCTGTGACCCGGTTAGCGCCGGCGGAATACAAGGCGCTGCATCCGCTTGGTATCGCGCCAGTGATCACCGATGGCGATATCGCCCTGGCCGAGTCCGGTGCGATTATCGACTACATCATCGGCAAATATGGCGAGGGCAGGCTGGCGTTGACGGCCAACGATCCGGGTTTCGCGGATTATCTATTCTGGTTCCACTGCGCAAATGGCACCTTGATGCAGGCCGAGATGATCAGGCTTTTCGCCTTCGTTTTCGAGGCCCAGGCCGATAACCCGGTATTGCAATCGGTCACGGGCCGTGCCGACAGGACCTTCGACATGCTGGAAGAGCGGCTTGGTAAGGTTCCCTATCTTGCTGGTGATACCTTCACGGCTGCCGATGTCATCACCTTCTTCCCTCTCACCACCATGCGCGCCTTTGTGCCGCGTGATCTTTCAGCTTTCCCCAATATCCGTAGCTATCTCAAGCGGATCGGCGCGCGTCCCGCATATCAGCGGGCAATGGCAAAGGGTGATCCGGGCATGACCCTGATGCTCGATTAGCCGCGACGGGGCCCGATCTGACTTCAAGACCGGGCCCCGTCGCGATATCGACCTGCGACAGCAAGGCTAGCGCGTGGGACCGGATCGCAGGATTGGATATACGAAGACCACACAGGCGAAGAGAAACAACAGGCTCGCCAGCAACGAGATCATATCGCCGATATGGACGGCATCAGCGATATAGCTGAGCGCAGACAGGATAAAGAGCGACCAGCCGACTAATTGGGCGTTTCTCGACACGCTGGGGATCTCCGTGGCAGGCTGGGGCGTTGGTTCCGGACAAGAAAAAGCCCGGAACAGCGTGGGTGCTGCCCGGGCTCAATACGCAGTGATGCCTGATTATTTAGTTGCTGCGGCGGTCGCCGAACAACTGCAGGAGCATCATGAACAGGTTGATGAAGTCCAGATACAGGGTCAGCGCGCCCATGATAGCACTCTTCGCGGCCCATTCCGGACCCATGCCGGCGAAATAGACTTCCTTGATCTTCTGCGTGTCCCAGGCGGTAAGGCCGGTGAAGACAAGCACGCCCGCGACAGCGATCGCGAAATGCAGCGCCGAAGACATCACGAAGATATTGACCAGGCTGGCGACGACGATGCCGATCAGGCCCATGAACAGGAAGGAGCCGAACTTGGTCAGGTCAGCCTTCGTCGTGTAGCCATAGAGGCTCATGCCCAGGAACATCGAGGCGGTGATGAAGAACACCGAGGCGATACTGGTATGGGTATAGACCAGAAAGATCCCACCCAACGACAGACCCATCAGTGCCGCAGATGACCAGAAGGCCAATTGTGCGCCACCGATGCTCATGCTCTGGATACGGAAGCTGAGCAGCATGACGATGCCGATTGGTGCGAGCATCACCAGCCACATCAGCGGCGTATGCATGATTGCCTGATAAATACCGCTGGAGACGGCGGTGTAGGCGATCACGCCGGTCAGGCCCAAGCCACCAGCCATGTAGTTATAGACGCGCAACATATGCTGCCGCAGCCCGACATCGATATCGTAGCCGCTGGCCGCACTCGGATTGGCGTAGTTCCAACGGTTAGGATCGTAACTCATGGAATTCCTCTTCAAATTCGTGGCCACGCGGCCACTCTGGAATAGTTGGTGAAGACTATCACCTCATGCAAGACAGGCGTAAAATGAAATTTGCTTAATCTTCCGCGCTTATGCTTGCCGTCGGTTGTCTTGCCGCCGCCCGCCCTTCCTCGAGTCCTTTGCGAGCGAGTGCATCCGCACGCTCATTCTCGACATGCCCGGCATGCCCCTTTACCCAGAACCACTCCACCTTGTGTTGTTTGGCGGCGGCATCGATGCGCAGCCACAGATCGATGTTCTTGACCTTTTTTTTGTCGGCCGTGCGCCAATCGTTGCGTTTCCAACCATGGATAAACTTCGTGATGCCGTCATGGACGTAACGGCTGTCACTGTAGACACGCACGGCCATCGGCCGCTTCAAGGCCTCCAGCGCCTGGATCACGGCCATCATTTCCATGCGGTTGTTGGTCGTCGGGATCTCGGCGCCGCAGAGTTCCTTTTCGACTGAACCATAACGCAAAATACAGCCCCAGCCGCCGGGGCCGGGATTGCCGCTGCACGCGCCATCGGCAAAAATCTCCACCAGATCAGGGGGTTGGTCCGTCATAGACCGTAGGCCCATGGCCCAGTAACAGACTGATGAAAACGAAGCTTTTCCATATATTCCCGCGGGTCCTTGGGCTGAACGAAAGCGCCGGGCTGGCGATTGAGCCAGTCATAGCTCCGCGTCAGCAGAAATCGGAGTGCTGCACCACGGGCGAGAACGGGCATCGCCGCCTTTTCGTCTTCGGACAGCGGGCGCACCGATTGGTACGCGGTAACCATCTCGGCGGCGCGTTCCGGCTCGAAGTGGTTCTGCGCGTCGAAGCACCATGCGTTGATGCAGATTGCCAGATCATAGGCGAGCGCATCCGTGCACGCGAAATAGAAATCGATCACACCAGACACATCATGACCGCGGAAGAAGACATTGTCCGGGAAGAGATCGGCGTGGATCGTCCCAACTTCCAAATTGGTTGGCCAGTGGGTTTCGAGGAACGCGATTTCGTCGTGAAGCAGTTTCGACAGTCCAAGCTCCACCGTATCCGCCTGATCCCCCACCGCAGCGATCAGCCCGCGCCAGCCGCCAATAGACAGATTGTTCGGCCGTCGCATGGGAAAGGCCGCCCCAGCAACATGCATTTGCGCCAATACCTGGCCTAGGCCATGGCAGTGATAGGGCATGATATTGCGGGGCGACAGGCCCTCCATAAAGCTGATCACGGCTGCCTTCTTGCCGCAAAGTTCACGCAGTGAGGCGCCGTCCCGGCCTTGAATCGGCGTCGGACACAAGAAGCCCTGTTCGGCGAGGTGTTCCATCAGACCGAGAAAGAAGGGTAGTTCGGCGGGGTTCACCCGTTTCTCGTAGAGGGTCAGGATGAAATTGCCGTAGTCCGTCTGCAGCAGGTAGTTGGAATTTTCGACGCCCTCCGCGATTCCCTTGAAGGCAAGCACGCTGCCAAGGTCGTACTGAGCCATGAAGGCTTCGAGGTCGTCGTCGGTGACGTCGGTGTAAACGGCCATGGAAGTGCCTAGTCGCGAGCGGAAGACGGAGGACAGAAGAATTGCTGCGCTGGTCTTAGCCTGTCCGCCGAGGATGTTCAACGCGCGGGGCGCATTGGATATGGTCTACCCGCACAGATGCACCATCAACATGCTGGCATGGTACTCCCGATCTGGGGTAGGAGAGAGGGCTGGCGATGCCGGCGATGCCGCCGATGCCGCCCCTACCAGATTGGGAACATGGACTTGAGCTTGAAGATACGCCGCCTCGCCCCCCTCATTATGACGACGGCTTTCTTGAGTGGGAGCCTCGGTGGCTGCTCCTGGTTCCACCACAAGGGCAAGGCTGACAGCGCGAAGGCCGAGGCGCCGGCGACCCCGACCTGTCCTTTGGTTGCGATCGTGCCACAGTTGGCCCAGGCCAGTCAGTTCGATGGTGCTGCGACTGGGTATAGCAATGTCACCTACACTGCGTCGCTGAGCGCGCTGAACAGTCATTGCGAATTGCACAAGCAGGGCGTGACGATCGATGCGACCTTGAAGCTGACCTTGCAGCAAGGTCCGAAGGGTAAAGGCGGCACGTTCGATTTCCCTTATTTCGTCGCGATCCTCGATCCCGCCGGCACTGTGCTTACGAAATCGATCTTCTCGTCTCCGCTGTCGCCTAATGATCGCCAGCCCCGAATTGGCTCTAAGGAGGCAATTCACGAGTTCATCCCGTTGACCGACCCGATCGCTTCGGGCACGTATTCGGTTGTGATCGGATTCCAGCTCGATGACCGTCAGACAGAATTCAATCGCAGCTCTGGCGTTGGTGAGTGATCATCGCTGTGTGTCGATAGCAGAGGGGGTGTCGTCGCGCGAAGTCAGCTGCGACGAAGCCACCCGATGAAACGTTTGGTCTCGATGCTCTGCCAAACCAGAAGGCCGGGCAGAAAAATCACGATATCGCGAAAGCGACGGGCGAATGCGAGGGCAAGGCCGAGGGATGGCGGCAGGCCGAGCAGGCTTGCGAACAACATGAATCCGCCCTCCTGAACGCCCAGCGCGCCAGGCACAATGAAGGCTGCCGAACTGACCGCCTGCGCCAGCGATTCCATGACGAAGGCGTCGCTGATGGGCAGCTCATGGCCCAGATACTTCATGGCGAGCCATATTTCCCCGGTGCCCAGGGCCCAGCCGAGCAATTGGCCTCCGACGGAAATGATGACCCGGCTGGGGCGGCGATAGACCAGGCGAAGCATATCATCGAGTTGCGCCGCATTGCCGACGAGCTCAGCCCATTTATCGCCAAACAAGGCGCCGGTAATCTGCTCGCCGAGATTGATGATGCCGTAGCGCTGGATGGCAAACAACCCTGCCACCATCGGCAGAAACACAGCCAAGCCTCCAATTACGCGCCAAAATACATCGGCACTGTCAATCTGAATCAGCAACACGACCAGGCCGAAGACAGTGAACAGGAATTGACTGACGAGAGCGAGCGTCATGTCCGAGATCAAGCTCGCGACCACCGCTGTCGAGCCAAAACCCGATGATTTCAGCAGCCGATAGGACACGACCTCGCCGCCGATACGGGCCACGGGCAGCAATCCGTTGACCGATTCCCGGATCCAGACCGCCAATGTCATGCGGGCCCAACTGGGCTTGCCGCCGACCGCGAACAACACTCTCCAGGCGTAGGCATTGACGACCATCGGCACGACATGGAACAGGCTCGCCCAGACCAGACCCCAGCCGGCAAGTTCCAGCATCCCCCAGATCGGGCCGATGCCGTGATAGACGACCAGGCCGACCAGCAGGCCGATGCCGAGAAAGCCGAAGACGCCGGCCGCCTTGATCATGCCGCGAGCTCCGAAAACGACGTCCGCTCGACGCCGTGAGCCGCCAGCGCCGCACGCACACGCGGACTGAGCAGCCCCGACAGTTCTTCGGGGTGGCGGTAGTCAGGCATCGTCTGCCGGATAAGCGGGGTCATCTCAATCGCCGGATGACCGTAGATCTCACTCACGCCGTCGGGCAGATGCGGGATAAGTGCAAGCAGGCGTTCCTCGGTGACGGCTCCCGACCAGGCGAGCCCGAAGACATGGTCATTTGCAACCATCCCGGCACGACGGATTTGACGGGCGAGTTGGCGGGTCCAGAGGCGAAGCGCCAGGGCGCCGAAACCATCGCCCCGCGCGAGGCCCATGGCCGCAGCGACCGGTTGCGCGGGCTCTGCGGGCAGTCGGATGGCACGGAGGCCGAAGCGACGTCCAATTCGAATAATCATGGCGGCGACGGTGGGATGAAGATGAATGTGTTTGTGCGTGTTGACGTGATCGAGCGGCAGTCCTGTCGCGGCGAAGGCGGCAAACTGGGCGGTTATTTCCTTTTCCAACTGCCGCCGTACCCCTGGCAGAAAGAAGAAACGAAACCCGGCTGCGACCATATCGCTGGGGAAGCGGCCACTGGCATCGACAAGATCGGGGATCGCTTCCGCCGGCAGAACGGGTGTGCCTTCGACCAAAGTCAGGTGCAACCCGACCCTGAGCGACGGCAAGGCGCGGGCGCGCTCCACAGCGTCGGCAACAGCGCCTTCACCCATCATCAGGCTCGCGCCCGTGAGGACACCGTGGCGATGCGCGGCCTCGACGGCCTGATTTACGGCGACGTCGAGGCCGAAATCATCAGCCGTGAAAATAACCCGCTTCAGGACGCGATCTGCTGACGCTCGCGCAGGAATTCGCGGAATTCCAGGCCCTCGCGCAGGCGTCGCACCAGCATTTGCCGGCTCGTCACCATCTCCGCGACAATCGACAGGATCTTGCCGCCGCGGAAATAGAATTTCTTGTAGAAGTCTTCGAGCGAATGGAAGATTTCCTGGTGGCTCAGATGCGGATAATGCAGCGGCGCCATCTGGACGCCACGCTCGTCGATCAACTCGGCATGTTCGATGTCGAGCCAACCATTCTCAACCGCCTGCTTATAGAGGAACGTCCCAGGGTAGGGTGCTGCAAGCGATACCTGGATGGTATGCGGGTTGATCTCGGTCGCGAATTTGATCGTCTCCTGGATCGTCTCGCGCGTCTCACCCGGCAGGCCGAGGATAAAGGTGCCATGGATCTTGATGCCGAGGCTGTGGCAGTCCTTGGTGAACTGCTTTGCCACTTCGATCCGCATGCCCTTCTTGATGTTGTGAAGAATCTGCTGGTTGCCTGACTCGTAGCCGACAAGCAGAAGCCGCAAACCGTTCTCGCGCAGTACCTTCAGGGTCGAATAGGGGACATTCGCCTTCGCATTGCACGACCAGGTGACGCCCAGCTTGCCGAGTTCCTTGGCAATGGCCTCTGCGCGCGGCAGGTCATCGGTGAAGGTGTCATCGTCGAAGAAGAATTCCCGAATCTGCGGGTAGTAATGCATCGCCAGTTTGATCTCTTCGATCACGTGGCCGACGGAGCGTGTCCGGTAGCGATGGCCACCGACCGTCTGCGGCCAAAGGCAGAAGGTGCAGCGCGACTTGCAGCCGCGACCAGTGTAGATCGAAATGTAGGGATGTTTCAGGTAACCGATGAAGTAGTCTTCAAGACGCAAATTATTCTTGTAGACCTCGGTCACGAACGGCAATTCGTCCATATTCTCGAGGATCGTGCGCTCGGCATTGTGGACGATGACGCCGGAATCGTTGCGATAGCTTATCCCGTCGATCTTGGACCAATCGCGACCTTCAGCGATCTCCTTGATCGTGAAATCGAATTCCTCGCGGGCAACGAAATCGACGGCGGTCGACTTGGCCAGGCTCGGCTCTGGCTCAACGGCAACCTTGGCGCCGACTAAGCCAATCTTCAGGCTTGGCCTGGCCTGCTTGAGCGCTTCCGCAACCTTGATGTCGGATGCGAACGAGGGCGTCGAGGTGTGCAGGACAACCATGTCCTGATCCTTGGCGACGTTGATCACCTGCTCAAGCGTGGTCCGCGCCGGGGGCGCATCGATCAGCTTGGAGCCAGGAATCAGGGCCGCCGGCTGCGCCAGCCAGGTCGGGAACCAGAATGATTTGATTTCCCGCTTCGCCTGATAACGAGACCCTGCGCCACCATCAAAACCTTCAAAGGACGGGGCCTGAAGGAACAAGGTCTTCATCATACGAGGGAATCTCCTTTTAGGGTCATTTCGCCGCTTTCGCCAATCTGGAACTGCCGGTCTCGCCAGGTCACCTTGTGGCCCAGAAAACTCGCGACGAGCAATCCGAACGACAAGACGTCCCGAACCGGAATCAGCGGCAGGGACATGGGCACAACGCGAAACGATCGACTACATATATATATCAGCGCTGCCCGGGCCGCTAGACTTGCGACGACGAGGAGCCATGCGTGGGCTGATAAAGGCGAAAAAGGCAGCGCAAGCAGGGTTATTGCGACAGGATTGGTGATGACCGAGGCAGCCTGACCACTCGGCGCGAGCAAGCGAATCGTCCGTTGCCACCGCAACTCATGGCGAATCAGTGCGGGAATACTGGGCTCATCGACGACGCATTCCACCAGATAGGGCGCGATCGCCACCTTCAAGCCGAGGCCGCGTACCTTCTCCCCCATCATATAGTCGTCGGCGAGGTGGTGCAAAAGGCTCGCGAAACCGCCAATGCGGTCCAGCGTCTCTCGCGTCAGTGCGATCGTGGCACCGAAGCAGCCAGCGTCGACATTCAGTAGACGAGACACCAGCACCGAAGGCAGGAAGCCGTAATTGATGAAACCGCAGCCAAGCGCCGCGGCCACACCGCGATAGGGGCGGCCCTTGTAAAGGCAGGTGACGAGGCCGACATCCGGCGCCTGCAGGCTGCTGACGATCGTGGCAAGGTAGTGCGGCTCCGCCCGCATATCGCTGTCGGCGAGCACGATAACGTCATGCTTCGCGGCAGGCATCATATTGAAAAGGTTGCAAACCTTAAAATTCGTGCCGGGTAATGCGCCGTCGATGACAAGGGCAATATCCGCGTGCGGCAGCGCCTTGATGACCGCACGAGCGACCTCGACCGCCGGATCGCTCTCGCGATGGGCGCCAATGACAATCTGGACCGGGCCGGCGTAATCCTGGGTACAGAACGACACGAGGTTGCCATAAAGCTCCGCGTCGTGGCCGCACACCGGCTTCAGGATCGTGACCGCCGGGCTGGTGGCGGGGCGCGGCTGTGGTAGCGCGGCGAAGCGCTTCACGCCGAATGCGGCGAGCCCCAGATAGGCGATGCCGGCAATACCGGCCAGGGACAGGATATCCCCCAAAATTTGCACGATGATCAAACGTTCGACCTTTAGCTCAACAAACCGGCCAGTTCCGCATCGGGAAATAAATCGGCGCGGCAACGGCGCGCCAGAACCAACGGTCTTCTGTCGAGGGTGTCGCCGAGCCCCGCCAGCCTGTCAAGCGTCGCGATGGCGTCGTTGAGCACTATACCGGGGAGTGTGTCTTTCCTCATAGAGGGTCGACTGCCTCCGCCTTAGCGGTGCAGATCCTCGGGCAACGAGAACGCGAGTTCGCGTTTGCCGATGCGCAGGCGATAGACCTGCAGGTTCTCAAGCACGCGCTGGACATAATTCCTGGTCTCGTTGAAAGGGATCTTCTCGATCCAGTCGACGGTATCGATGCTGGTGTGCCGCGGATCACCGAACTGACCGATCCATTGCGAGACCCGCGAGGGGCCGGCGTTATAGGCCGCGATGGCCAGAACATAGGAGCCGTCGAACCGGCTGATCAGATCGTCAAGATAGGCCTGGCCCAGGGTTACGTTGAGAAATCCGTTATCCGTCAGATGTTTGACCTTAAACGGCAGGCCGAGCTTGCGGGCGGTTTGTGCTGCGGTTGCCGGTTCCAGCTGCATAAGGCCACGCGCTCCGGTCGGGGACATAGCCTTGCTGTCGAAGGCGCTCTCCTGTCGCGTGATTGCCAGCAGCAGGGCTTGTTCAGCGCCGGCATTGCGTGGCACTCGGGTCAGCGGGTAGCCGGCGCGTAGCATCGATACATTGGCGTAGCTCGCGATTTTCGCGATCGTCACGCCAAGATCGGGGCGTCCGATGCGTTCAGCGAGTTCGGCCAGCAAGACATAATTGCGCAGGGTCGTCGCAC
>CAIXXC010000518.1 GCA_903923205.1 uncultured Rhodospirillales bacterium
CTGATTGAGGGAAATTCGCTCGCATTCATAATGAAAAAAATAGCGTCATTTACTCAAGATTGTATTTTTTATAAAATTCTACTTTTATAATCAACGCGCCTCAAGGCTCCCCCCTTCTTGACACACCCGCACCCCGCACCGACACTGCCGCTCAAGTAGAAAAACGGGGGGCTGGCTATGGCGCGCTATGATCGGGTGATCCGCAACGGGATGATCGTCGATGGCACGCGGGTTGCCCGGTATCGCGGCGATATCGGCATCCGGGACGGCGTGATCGCCCGGATCGGTCGTATTGATCCTGCCGAGGTGGATGAGGTGATCGACGCAACCGGCCTGATCGTTGCCCCCGGCTTCATCGATCTTCACACCCATTACGACGCCCAGGTCTATTGGGATCCCTATTGCACCTTGTCCGGCTGGCATGGTGTGACCTCGGTTGCGATCGGCAATTGCGGCTTCGGCTTTGCGCCCGTGAAGCCGGAACTTCGCGAGCGCTCGATGCTGTCGATGACGCGGGTCGAAGCGATCCCGCTTGCCTCGATGGCGGCGGGCATGCCGTGGGACTGGGTGACCTTCCCGGAATTCCTCGATTCGATAGAACGCACGCCAAAGGCCGTCAACATCCTCCCCTATGTCCCGGTCGGGCCGATCCTGATCTGGGTGCTCGGCTTCGATGATGCCAAGGCCGGGCGCAAGCCGACGGAGGCTGAACACGCCGAGATCCGTCGCCTGCTGAACGAGGCGATGGATGCCGGGGGCTGCGGCTGGTCGGCACAGCGCATGCTGCCCGACGGTCCGGCCTCGACGCAGCGCGATTTCGACGGCACGCCGATGCCGACCGACGTGATGCATGACGACACCTGCCGTGAACTCGCCAAGGTGCTGCGCGATCGGGGCGAAGGCTTCATGCAGATGCTGCTGGTCTCCGGCAACAATGCCGCCGACCGCGCGTTTTACGAGGAAATGGCCGAGACCAGCGGGCGGCCCATGCTGATGAACGTCGTTCAGGCCTTTGACCAGCGCCCCCATATCCACCGCAAGGTGCTGCAATGGTTGAAGAGCTGCCGCGAGCGCGGGATTCGCGTCGTCGGCCAGGGCCTGACCACCGATGCCGGGTTCGGCTTTACCTTCGAGGACTGGAATCTGTTCGACGATTCGCCGACCTGGCGTGAGGCGACGACCGGGACCTTGCCCGAACGTCTGGCCAAGCTCGCCGATCCGGCGCGGCGTCAGGGCTTGAAGGATCTGATGCCGATCAGCGCTACCGGACCGTTCGAGGATATCGTCATCACCGGGCCGAAACTGCCGCGCAATCAGCAATGGCTCGATCATTCGCTGAAGCTTGCCGGACAGAAAATGGGCGGCAAGCATCCGGTCGACGTGATGCTGGATCTCGTCGTCGATGAGGAGTTGGCGACCGAATTCTTTGCTGCCGCGCCCAATACGAAGATCGAATACCTCAAGGAAATCGTCGATGATCCTTACGTTCTCTTCGGGGTCTCGGATGGCGGCGCGCACACCAAATTCCTGACTGCCGGGCGCTATCCGACGGAGACCATCTGCAAGATCGTGCGCGAGCACGCCATGATCTCCCTTGAGGAAGTTCACTGGCGTCTCTCGGCCCTGCCGGCGCAGGTCGCAGGCTTCAAGGATCGCGGTGTCCTGCGCGAGGGCGCACCCGCCGATATCATCGTCTACGACTACGAGAACCTGAAGATCCTGCCCGAGGAGATCCTCCACGATTTGCCCGGCGGCGAGTGGCGGCGGGTGCAGCGCGCCTCAGGCTATCGCTACGTGCTGGTCAATGGCGAGGTCACCATTCGCGACGACCAGCCGACCCATACCCATTCCGGCGCCTTGCTTCGCCACGGCGGCGGCGTCGAATCCATGCGTCACGCGGCGGAATAGGCGGCCTCAGAAACCGGCTGCCGCCGCCAACTCGTCGATCAGGGTTTTGTGGAAATCGACGATGCGCGCGCTCGGCTGCCAGAGATTGAAGAATTCCAGCTCGGGATCGACGACCGGGGTGGTCTCGCCGCTCAAGGCTTCCATGATCGCCTGGCCGCAGAACGGGACATAGGCCTCGGAATAGCCGCCCTCGTGGATGATGGCGAGACGCCCGCCGCAGAGCGTTTCCGCGAGCGCCTTGATCCGCAGGGTCATCTCCCGATAGGTGTCGCTGTGCAGCAGCATGCGGGCCAGGGGATCGACGGCATTGGCGTCGAGACCGCTGGCGACCACGATCAGTTCCGGCCTATAGGCTTCAAGCGCCGGGACGACCATCTTGTCAAAGGCGTAGAGATAGGTTTCGTGACCGCTGCCGGCGGGCAGGGGGATGTTGAGATTGTAGCCGAGCCCCGCCGCGGCACCGCGATCCTCCGTGCCGATATAGCCGGGCGGAAAGCAGCGCTCCTGGTGCAGGGAGATGGTGAGCGTGTCGGCACGCTCGTAAAAGATCGCCTGGGTGCCATTGCCGTGATGGACGTCCCAATCGACGACGGCGACGCGCGACAGGCCACGCTTTGCCCGCGCCGCCTCGATCGCGATTGAGAGATTGGCAAGCAGGCAGAACCCCATCGGCGTCGCCGGCAGGCAATGATGGCCGCCCGGCCGGCAGAGCGCATAAGCGTTGTCGAGTTCGCGCGTCACCACGGCATCGACCGCCGCCTTGGCGAGGCCCGCCGACAAAAGCGCGATCTCATACCCGCCCTTGCTGAAGGGTGCCAACATGCCAAGATCGCCGCCGCCCGCGTCACTCGCCGCCTTGAAGCGGGCGATATAGTCGGGATCATGGACGCGATGCAGGTCTTCAAGCGTGACCGGTTCAACCTCCGGCATCACCAGCTTTTTGGCGAGACCGGAAACGGTGACAAGATTGGCGAAACGGCGTTTGGAATCCGGTGTATCCGCGCCATAGCTGCCCGTTGGCGGCTGCACCCAGTCGCCGATGGGCATGAACAGCGCCTGTACCCCGGTCGAATGCCAAAAAACGCGCTCATCGACGAAAAAACCGGTCCTCGACATCCTGTTCTCTCCCTATTGCTATTTTTGATGCCCGCACGGGTCGCATCGTCTCTGCCGCAGGCTAGCATGGTCAGGCCGCGAAAGCCTCGTTTCTGACCCGGCTATCTCCGTGTTAGAAAGGTTTCGGCTTCACGCGCCGAAAGAGCGCGGGACCAGGAGGATGGGATGCAGACAGATACCAACCAAACCGGCTCCGGCACCGGGCGATGCCTTTGCGGTGCCGTGCAGTATCGCTATCAGGGCAGGCCGGCGAGCGTGGGTTTATGCCAGTGCCGCCGCTGTCAGCGTCAGTCCGGCTCTGCCTTTCTGATCGGCGTCGTATTCCCGGCGGAGGCCGTGACCATTACGGGTGAACTTGCGGTCTACGAGGCGGCGGTTCATGGCGGGTCCAAATTACGGCGTCATTTCTGTCGCAACTGCGGCTCGGCTGTCATGATTACGCTTGATCGCTTCCCCCATATCCGCTCGATGATGGGCGGTACGATCGATGATCCCGATATCGTCGAGCCGAGTTTCAGCATCTGGTGTTCAGAAGGCCAGGGCTGGCTGAAACTGCCCCACAGCATCACCTGTTTTTCCGATTACCCGGACGGCACATTCGCCTGATACCGGCCCCAAGAGAGGATATGACCATGACCGAACTCGACCCGGGCGGAATGACGGCGGTCCATGCGCTGATGGGATATCTGCCGGCCTCCGAGGCATCCGCGCGCTATGTCATCATGCCGCCCTCGACCGGGCGCGAAAGCAGCAACCCGCCGCGCATTGTCGAGACGATACCGATCTATGATTGCCGGGCGGTCGCCCACGACATCGACATCGAAAGCACCGGTTTTGTCCTGCGCGATATGACGCCCCCGGCGTTCGACTATCGCGATCCCGTTGAGGTCAAGGCGATCTACTATCCAGCCATTGCCGCGCTCATCAAGGAAACGGTCGGCGCGCTGGCCGTTTTCGTCTTCGATCATAACATCCGCAGCGTCGAAGGGGCCGCCGCCGGAGAGCGCGGCGTGCGCGCTCCGGTCGCGGACGCTCATGACGATTATACCGAGACGTCGGGGCCAAAGCGGGTCCGCGATATCCTGGCCGCCGAGGGACGGCTTGACCTGGCCCACCAACGGGCGGCGTTGATCAATGCCTGGCGGCCCTTGCGCGGGCCGGTCAAGGACTGGCCGCTCGCCGTCTGCGATCCACGAACTGTCGCGCCGTCGGAATTCATCCCAGCCGCCATAGATCACTACGCCGATACTGATCTCACCAAGCCAAACCATAGTGGCGAGATCTATTCGATGCATTACAGCCCCCGCCATCGCTGGTACTATGTTGCCGACCAGCAGCCGGATGAGGTGCTCGTGTTCAAATGCTATGATTCATCGGTGACCAGCGGCTCGCGCTTTACCCCGCACGGCGGCTTCCAGAATCCCACACCCCCGGCGGAGTACCTGCCCCGCATCAGCATAGAGGCTCGGGCGGTGGTGGTCTACCCCGACCATGGCTGACGCGACGCGGCAGGACGTCGAATTCGCGGCAGACGGGGTAACCCTGCGCGGCTGGCTGTTCACGCCAAAGGATCGCACCGGCCCCTATCCGGCCATCATCATGACTCACGGATTTTCGGCTGTGAAGGAGATGGGACTGGCCGATTATGCCGCGGTCTTTGCCGCAGCCGGGCTCGCCGTTCTGGTCTATGACCATCGCAATCTGGGCGCCAGCGACGGCAGCCCGCGATATGAGATCGACCCGGTCGCACAGTTGCGCGACTACGGCCACGCGATCACCTTCCTGGCGGACCGGGCGGAGATCGACCCCGCCCGGATCGGGCTGTGGGGTACAAGTTATAGCGGTGGCATCGTCCTGATGGCGGCGGCGCAGGATCGACGCGTGCGCTGCGTGGTCGCCCAAGTTCCCTTCATCAGCGGCTATGACACCCTGATGAGACCGGCGACGGCGGAGTTTCGGGCGCAGTTCCAGGCCACGCAGGAGGCCGAGCGACAATCACTCGCGGCGGGATCGCCACCCCGTCTCGTCCCGGTCTGTACCAAAGCACCCGATGCCCCACCGCAGCCGCGCGGCTACAGCACTTACGATTATTTCCATGGCTTCGGCGATGCCGTCACGGCGATCTGGGGCAACCGCATTACCGTTCGCTCCCAGGGGTTACGCCAGGAATACGAGGCGATGCCGTGGCTGGAGCGTATCGCGCCGACACCGTTGCTGATGATCATCGCTGCCGACGATACCATCACACCGACAGATATCTGCCTTGAAGCCTACGCCCGTGCCTCGGCACCCAAGCGGCTCGTTACCATACCCGGCGGCCATTACGACCCCTATCTCGATGGCTTTGCGGCAAGCAGCGCCGCCGCCAGCGACTGGTTCGCCACACACCTCAGTGTGATTTGAGCCCCGCCAGAGCCAACACGCCGCGCAGGACCAGAGCTACCAGCCCCAGCGCGCCTACGCTTGCCGCCCAGATCAGGACCAGCCAGCCGATGCGCCGCAACAGACCGGGCCGCGTCTGCGCCGGGGCCATCAATGGTAGCCCTCCCCTGTCCGAACCTTGCCGCGGAAGACGTAATAGGACCACGTCGTGTAGACCAGAATGATCGGGATGATGAAGAGGGCGCCGACGAGGGCAAACCCCATGCTCTGCGGCGGGGCAGCCGCCTCCCAGATCGTCACCGAGGGCGGGATGATGTGCGGCCAAAGGCTGATCAGCAACCCGCTATAGCCGAGGAACAGCAGCAACAGTGACAGCAGGAACGGCAGCAGATCGGACGTGCTGCGCAGAGCTTTCAGCAGCAGCACGGAGGTCGCCACCACCAGGATCGGCACAGGCGCGAGGAAATAGAGGTTGGGCAGGGTGAACCAGCGCCGCGCCACGTCGGCATGGACAAGCGGCGTCCAAAGACTGACGACACCGGTAACCGCGAGCAGGACAAGGGTAGCCGGTTGCGACAGGGCGCGCATGCGTTGCTGCAGCTCGCCCTCAGTCTTGTAGATCAGCCAGGTGGCCCCCAGCAGTCCGTAGGCCACGATCAGGCTCACCCCGGTGAACAGGCTGAACGGCGTCAGCCAGTCGAGCGCTCCTCCCTGATAGGACGGGCCATCGACATGGAACCCGTTGATGTAGGCACCAAGCGCGACACCTTGAAAGAAGGTCGCGATATAGGAGCCCCAAGCGAAGGCGTGATCCCAGAACCAGCGATGATGCTCATCCGCCTTAAAGCGAAACTCGAAGGCAACACCGCGCCAGATCAATCCCGCCAGCATGAACAGGATCGGCAGGTAGAGCGCGCTCAGCAAGACGGAATAGGCGAGCGGGAAGGCCGCCAGCAACCCGGCACCGCCCAGCACCAGCCAGGTTTCGTTGCCGTCCCAAACCGGCGCTACCGTGTTGACCATGGTATCGCGGTCGTCCCGATCCCGGATGAAAGGGAACAAAATCCCGATCCCAAGGTCGAAGCCGTCCATGATGACGTACATCATCAGGCCGAACCCGATGATGGCAATCCAGATGAGGGGGAGATCAATGCCCATGGTATTCACCGTGTCCCGCCGGAGGGAATCGGCGCATCGGTGCGGTCGGGAAATGCCGACAGCGGACGCGCGGGGCGTTTGTGCGGAATCTCCGCTTCGTCGGGATGCGGGTCATCATGGATCGAAGGACCCTTGGCGACCAGCTTGACCATGTAGCCGACGCCTGTGCCGAAAACCAGCACATACATCACCACGAAAAGCCCGAGCGTTGTAGCCAGCGCCATCGGCGAATGGTTGGACACGGCGTCCTTGGTCCGCATCACCCCATAGACGACCCAGGGCTGGCGACCGATTTCGGTTGTGAGCCAACCGGCCAGGATTGCGATCAACCCGCTTGGTCCCATGGCAACAGCGAAGCGCAGGAACCATCGATTGCTGAAGATCGCCTTGCCACGCCTCAGCCACAGCCCCCACAGGGCCAGCAGGATCATCAGCGAACCCAGCCCCACCATCACCCGGAAGGTCCAGAACACCACCGTCGAATTGGGCCGGTCGACAGGCGCGAATGATCTCAGGCCCGGCACCCGGCCATCCCAGCTATGGGTCAGAATGAGGCTGCCAAGATGCGGAATTTCAAGGGCATAGCGCGTCTTTTCCGCAGCCATGTCGGGCAGGCCGAACAGGATCAGCGGAACGGCTTCGCCCGGCTTGTCGTCCCAATGGCCTTCCATCGCGGCGATCTTGGCCGGTTGATATTGCAACGTGTTCAGGCCATGGGCGTCGCCAATCATGGCCTGCAACGGCGCCACGAGGAGGATCATCCACATCGCCATCGACAGCATCTTGCGGATTGCAGGTTCGTCCCGGCCCTTCAAGAGGTGCCATGCACCCGATCCGCCCACGAACAGCGCCGTCGCCAGATAGGCCGCCATGATCATGTGGAGCAGCCGGTAGGGGAAGGAGGGGTTGAAGATGATCTTGATCCAGTCCACCGGCACAATGCGACCGCCCAGGATCTCATATCCCTGCGGCGTCTGCATCCAACTGTTCGAGGCCAGAATCCAGGTGGCCGAGATCAGGGTTCCCAGAGCGACCATCAAGGTCGCGAAGAAATGCAGCGCCGGCCCGACCTTGTTCCAACCGAACAGCATGACGCCCAGGAACCCGGCCTCGAGGAAGAACGCCGTCAGTACCTCATAGGCCAGCAGGGGGCCGGTCACGCCGCCCGCGAAGGCCGAGAAATAGCTCCAATTGGTGCCGAATTCATAGGCCATGACCAGACCGGAGACGACACCCATGGCAAAATTGAGGGCAAAGATCTGCAGCCAGAAGCGATAGAGATCCCGATAGACTGGCCGCTTGACCAACAACCAAAGACCCTCCAGCA
>CAIXXC010000519.1 GCA_903923205.1 uncultured Rhodospirillales bacterium
GCAATAAAAAATGATAAAATCAATATTATTAAAGCAGTATACAGTTGTTTATTAGCCCATTCATCAGCATTACCATTCGCAGCTGAGTATAAAATGATCCACCCACAGCATAAAAGAAGCCCAGTTAAAAAATACAATACTATTGAGGATAAAGAAGTCTTATAAATCATTAATCATCCTCTTTGAATCCAGCTATAAACTTCGCTAAGTCATTATAAACACTCTGCTGTTCAACTTTAGCAATTACAGTTGAGAATTTTTGTATTAGTGATTGTTCTTTCTTTTGTAATGCTGATTCCTTATCCTTGATTGTTGCTGGGCTTGGTCGAGCTTTTTTGAAACGCGGCCTTCGTGTCCGCCCTTTCAAGCCGCAGAACATGTCCAATAATGCCGCGGTTACCGCTGATGGCGGCGAGATCGGTCGCGCGCAGGCGCTGCAGGCGCGCGCCTGCGGGGTTGATCCGGTGGCCGATATGAACCCGGTATTGCTGAAACCGCAGTCTGAGGGTGGCAGTCAGATTATCGTTCAAGGCCGGGTATTCGGGCAAAGCAGTGCGATTGGCTATGCCGCATTGAAGCCGACACTGATGCCGAAGGTGCTGGAGAGCTTTGGTCGTCTTGGCAGGGAGGCAGATCTTGTCCTCGTGGAAGGGGCTGGAAGCCCTGCCGAGGTCAACCTGCGTGACGGCGACATTGCGAATATGGGCTTTGCCGAGGCCGCTGATCTGCCGGTCGTCGTGGTTGGTGATGTCAACCGTGGCGGCGTCCTTGCTGCGCTTGTCGGGACGCATGTCCTGCTGGAGCCCTCGGAACGCGCGCGACTGAAGGGCTATATCATCAACATGTTCCGAGGCGATGTGCGTCTCTTCCATCCCGCGCTCGATATCATTCATGACAGAACCGGGCTCGAATGCTTCGGTATCGTGCCGTATTTTAATCGAGCGGGGCTGTTGCCCGCCGAAGACAGCATGGCGCTCGATCGAGCGGCTGGTGTCGGCAGGGCCTCGAGCGGAACAATCAAGATTGTGGTGCCGCGCCTGCCGCGTCTGTCCAATTTCGATGATCTCGATCCGCTGCTGGCCGAGCCCGCCGTCTCGGTCCAGTTTATTGAATCTGGCCGACCCCTGCCGCGTGATGCGGACCTCGTGCTATTGCCAGGGTCAAAAGCAACGATTGCGGACCTCACAGCCTTGCGGGAACAGGGATGGGACATCGACATCGCCGCGCATGTTCGCGCCGGTGGTCGCGTGCTAGGGTTGTGCGGCGGCTATCAGATGCTTGGCCGGACCATAGCCGATCCAGAGGGAATCGAGGGCAGTCCCGGCACGGTCGAGGGGCTTGGACTCCTTACCGTCGATACGATTTTTTCTCGGGAAAAGCGCCTTGTTTCGATCGCGGGCAATGATGAGATTTCCGGGTTTTCCCTTGACGCCTACGAAATACATATGGGCGTCACCACTGGTCCTGACACAATGCGTCCGGTTGTTCGGCTTGACGGTCGAGACGAGGGGGCGATCTCAGTCGATGGTCGGGTGGCTGGGTGCTATCTGCATGGTTTGTTTGCGAGTGATTCCTGGCGCCGCAGGTTCATCGCCCAACTTGGCGGAACAGGTGACGAGTCGCTGAACCATCGGCGCTTGATCGAATCCGTCCTTGACGAGCTTGCAGTACATCTCGAAGCCCATCTTGATCTTGATCGGCTGTGGGACATCGCGAATGGTCGATAGCATTTTGGATAGCCGAGAAATCACCGCGCGTCGTTTTCGGTCATCCCGCGATCACCGCGACGACCGCCAGCAGGCCGGCCAGCAGCATACAGGCGATCCAATAGAGACCAAGCGCACGCCGAATGTCGGCCGCGGTCGCCTTGGCCCGGCCGTCTCCAAGCCAAGGGTCGTTGACAACGACCTGGCCGTAATGACGTGGCCCGAGCAGGGCGAGGTCGAGCGCGCCAGCAATGGCCGATTCCGGCCAGCCACCATTGGGCGAGCGGTGGCGGGCATGGTCACGCCACATGATCCGCCAGGCCATCGCGGGTGCTCCGTTGGGTACGAACGCTGCAGCGGCGACGATCAGCATGCCGGTAATGCGGGCGGGGATCAGGTTGACCAGATCGTCAAAACGGGCCGCAGCCCAGCCGAAGGCGCGATAGCGATCATTGCGGTGCCCGATCATGCTGTCGAGGGTGTTGACCATCTTGTAGGCGAGCAATCCCGGCAGTCCGGCGGCCAGATAGGCAAGCGCCGGAGCGACGACACCATCGCTGAAGTTTTCGGCCAGCGATTCTATAGCGGCGCGGGCGACCGCATATTCGTCGAGACTCTCCGGGTCGCGGCCGACGATGTGTCGGATCGCATCGCGTCCGCCGGCAAGCCCGGACGTCTCAAGGCCGATTGCGACCCGAGCGACATGGTCATAGAGGCTCCTTTGGGCAACCAGTATCGCGACGAAGACGCATTCCAGGACCCAGCCGAGGCTAAAGCACCCGAAAAACACGCTGATCGCGGCACCGAGGGAGGCAGCACCAGAAATCAAGACGATGAGTGTGACGATGCCCCGCAGCTTGCGATTGGCGTCGTCGCGGTTCTCGCGGTTGAGCCGGACATCGAAGAAGGCTATGGCTCTGCCTGCGAGCACGACAGGATGGGGCACGTGCGCGAACAGCCAGGGCATTTCACCCAGGATCGCATCGACGACAAGGGCCAAGATCAGGACGAAGACGCGATCGCCAAGATGGGCGGGCATGGCCAGGAAATAGGGGAGCGTTGTCATCGACCGGAAGAATGGCGATCCTCGCCCCGTCTGGTCAATCGCTTCCATCGCTTTAATTTGTTGAAGCCTGCAGCATGAGTGAGGATTCCATGACACCCGATATCGCCGAACGCCCTCTGGGCGATGCGCCAACATCCGACAGCGACAGTATCGGTATCATGGTCTGCGGTCATGGCAGTCGCGACGTCGATGCCTTGAGCGAGTTTCGTTTCGTCGCCGAGGGGATCAAGGCGCGGCTGCCCCATTACCCGATTGAAAGCGGCTATCTCGAATTCGCCCGGCCCATTATTCGTGACGGTCTCGATGCACTCAAGGCCAAGGGGGTCAGACGAATCCTGGCCGTGCCGGGAATGCTGTTCGCGGCCACCCATGTGAAGAATGATCTTCCCTGGGAGCTTAACAGTTTCATGGCCGACAATCCGGGCGTCACGGTCAATTTCGGGCGCGAACTTGGTATCGAGCCAAGGCTTTTGCGCGCCTGCGCTGATCGCATCGCTGAGGCGGAGGCCGCAGCGACCACGACCATTGCCCGCGAGGACACGCTGTTGATGGTCGTTGGCCGCGGCACCAACGACCCTGATGCCAATTCCAACATCTCGAAAATTGCAAGATTTCTTTGGGAAGGCATGGGCTTCGGCTGGGCCGAGGTTGCGTTTAGCGGCGTTGCCTATCCGAGTGTCGATGCTGGCCTGAAACGCGCGACCCGCCTTGGGTACAAGCGAATCATCGTGTTTCCGTACTTCCTCTTTACCGGCATTCTGGTGAAGCGGATTTATGAGCAGACCCGAGGCGTCGCCGCGCTATTTCCTGAGATCGATTTTGTTGAGGCGCCTTATTTGCGCGATCACCCGTTGGTGCTCGATGCGTTTGCCGACCGGGCACGTGAAATCCTCGAAGGTCCGCCAGCGATGAATTGCCAACTCTGCAAGTATCGAACGCAAGTCCTGGGATACGAGGCGGAGGTTGGGGCCAAACAAGAGGGGCATCATCACCACGTCCGGGGTGTCGGGACCGACGCCGATCATGGCCATGACCATGGAGATCACGGTCATGCACACCATGACCATGGAGATCACGGTCATGCACACCATGCCCATGATCGTCACGGCCATGATCATAATGCTCATGACCACGGGCATGACCATGGCCACGACCATTCCCATCCGCATCGTTGACGCCGCAAGGAACATGGCGTCGATATCGTATTTGCGGGATCCGGCCGCGATCTACCGCGAGAGTTTCGCGACAATCCGGCGCGAGGTCGATCTTTCGGTCATGCCGACCTCGCTGCATGGATTGGCGGTTCGGCTTATCCACGCAGTCGGTGATACCTCTATCCTGCACGATTTATGCTGGTCGGAAGATGTTGCTTCCGCTGGCCGGGCCGCGCTGGCAGCGGGCGCCCGAATCCTTGTCGACGCGGCCATGGTGGGGCAGGGGATTACACGCGCCCGCCTTGGAGCCGCCAATGAGGTGGTCTGCACGTTAGCTAATCCTGACACTGCGCCCCTTGCCGCAACGCTCGCCACGACGCGGTCGGCTGCGGCGGTGGACCTCTGGTTGCCGTATCTTTCGGGCGCCGTGGTCGCGATCGGAAATGCACCGACAGCCCTGTTTCGACTGCTTGAATTACTCGATTCAGGCGCCGCACCGCCGGGCGTGATCCTCGCCTTTCCGGTCGGTTTTGTGGGTGCGGCCGAGTCGAAGGAGGCCTTGATTGCCAGGGATCTCCGTATCCCCTTTATAACGTTGAAGGGGCGTCGGGGCGGTAGCGCGCTCGCGGCGGCTGCGGTCAATGCGCTTGCTGGTCCGGCTCATGAAGGCCTAGAGGAGAAAACATGATAGGGCCTTGGTTGACGATTGCCGGCATTGGCGAGGAGGCCGGCGGCGGGATCGATCCGCAGGCTTGGCCGTTAATTCGTGACGCGGACCTGCTTGTCGGGGGCGAGCGCCATCTTGCTACTGTGCCTGAGAACGCGACGATGGCGCGGCGCATGATTTGGGCGCAGCCCTTTGGTAACACCGTTGATGCCATCCTTGCGCATCGTGGTCGTCCCGTCGTTGTACTCGCGAGTGGCGACCCTATGGAGTGGGGGGTCGGTGCAACCTTGTCGCGCCACCTCTCCGCACGCGAGATGACAATCCTGCCTCACCCCGGAGCATTCTCGCTGGCTGCTGCGCGGCTTGCCTGGCCTCTGCATGCCGTGCGGAGGACGACGCTCCATGGTCGCCCATTGGATCGGTTGGCACTGTTTCTGCAGCCTGGAACCCGGCTTCTGGCGCTCTCCCGAGACGGCGAAACGCCAATTCTGGTCGCACGTTGGCTTGACGCTCAAGGTTGGGGCGCGAGCGAGTTGACCGTGCTTGAGCGGCTCGGCGGCCCGAATGAGCGCATCGTCACGGGCTCCGCCGCCAGTTTCCCCAAAGATGCATTTGCCGACCTGAACACCCTCGCCATTCATTTTCGTCCCACGGCGACAGCCCGAGTCTTGTCGCGTCTTGCTGGCCTGCCAGATGCCTGTTTTGAGAATGACGGACAACTGACGAAACAGGATGTTCGTGCGGCGACGCTTGCGAAGCTGGCGCCCTGTGCCGGCGAAGTCCTTTGGGATGTTGGGGCCGGTTGCGGCTCTATTGCCATTGAATGGCTTCGTGCGGATGAGGGCATGCGCGCCGTGGCGATTGAACGCGCTCGGTCACGGGTCAGCCTCATTGCACGGAACGCCAGCGCCCTCGGAGTACCGGATATTCAGATCGTAGAGGGTGTTGCCCCCGAAGCTCTGGTCGACTTGGCCCCGCCGGACGCAGTTTTTATTGGTGGCGGCCTCAACACGCAGACGGTTGATTCATGCTGGGTGACGCTTAATCCCGGTGGACGCCTTGTCGCCAATGCCGTCTCGGTCGAAGGCGAGCGTGTGCTTCTTGACGTTTTCGCGCGTTTGGGCGGCTCGTTGACGCGTATCGCCATCAGTCACGTCCGAGATCTTGCCGATCATCACGTCTGGCGCCCGTCGATGCCCGTCTGTCAGTTTGTTGTGAGCAAGCCGCGTTGAGCGCTTCCGTGTCAGCGACGCTCGACCATCTTGCCGAGGGACGACGCCCCTGGTTTCTATTGGTTCTGCTCTGTCTTGCGCTTTACCTGCCGGGGATTGTAACACTGCCGGTCGTGGATCGGGATGAGGCGCGATTCGTCCAGGCGTCGAGACAAATGCTGGAGACCGGCGATTTCGTCCGTATCCGGTATCTGGATGAGGCGCGAAACAAAAAGCCGGTCGGGATATACTGGTTGCAAGCCGCCTCGGTCGCGATCTTTTCCAATGCCGGCGCGCCGATCGTTTGGCCCTACCGCCTAGTCTCGCTTTTAGGCGCGTTGGCCTCGGTGCTGCTGTTGTTCCATTTTGGCAGTCAGGTTTTCGATCGTCGTACGGCGCTGCTCGGCGCGGCGATTGCGGCTACCAGTCTTGATGCTGTCTTTGAGGCCCATATTGCGACGACCGATGCTGTGCTGAGCGCGTGCGCGGTCGCGGTCCAGGGTGCTCTTGGTCTGGTCTTCCTGGGACGACGCCACGGCGACCTCGTTGCCTGGCATAATGCGGCCTGGTTCTGGGTTGCAGTCGCCGTCGGCGTATTGATCAAGGGACCCGTCGTTCCGCTGATTGCCGCGCTGACTATTCTGGTGCTCGTGACATGGGAGAGACGGGCCGCATGGCTGCTAGAGCTACGGCCGCTTTTAGGGATCCCGGTGCTGCTTATCCTCGTGCTGCCCTGGTTCATCCTGATCGAGCGGGCGACCGGTGGAGCCTTTCTGCGGGAGGCGCTCGGTCACGATTTTCTGGGAAAGGTGGCAGGAGGCCAGGAAGCCCATGGCGCGCCTCCGGGCTACTATCTGGCACTACTCAGTGTCACCTTTTGGCCGGGTTCGTTGTTTGTCGGTCTTGGTTGCTTTTGGGCGTGGCGCCATCGTCGGTTGCCGGCGACCCGTTTTCTTGTCGCCTGGATAATTCCGTTTTGGTTGTTACTCGAACTCGTGCCAACCAAGCTCCCTCATTATGCCCTTCCCCTCTATCCCGCACTGGCCCTGGTCTGCGCTCGCGCAATTATTGCCTATGATGAGGAGGGCTTTCTGCCCCGTTCGGCGTGGTGGGTAAGACTGCCGGCGCTCATCTGGTCGCTGGTGACAATCGGTGTCGGTTTCGCGCTTCTCGGGCTTGCCCTTAAGACGGATGCGAGTTTTCTAGCAAAAACTGCGGCTGTCGCTGTGGCCAGCGCCTCGGCGGCCCTGGTTTGGCACATCTGGCGCCCTGCACCGCTGCGGATCGATGTCACCGCACCTCTGGTTTCTGTCTGTGCAGCGCTTTTCATCACCGTTCCGGGAATAGCGCTCGTTTTGCCCGGACTATCGAATCTCTGGCTCAGCGCCGAGGCCAGCCATGTCATCCGCCAATATCGTCAGGATAATGATGCCATCGCCGCCATCGGCTATGCCGAACCCAGCTTCGTTTTTCTCAATGGTACTAAAACCGCGCTGCTGACTGGCTCAGGGGTCGATAGCTTTCTGGCGGCGCAGTCGCATGCACTGGTCCTTGTCGCAGACCCTGACGTCCCTGGCTTCGTCCATGCGGCGGCAGTCCATGGACGCCACCAATTCGCGCTCGCCCTTGTTGATGGCATCAATTATTCGAACGGCCACCACATGCATATGACGCTCTACCGCGTGGAGCCATCATGACAGCCAAGGGCACGCTTTTTGGCCTGGGCCTTGGCCCCGGTGATCCAGAACTGATCACCCTGAAGGCGCTGCGACTTCTGCGAGCGGCCCCGGTCGTTGCCTATCCTGCGCCAACCGGCGGAACAAGCTTCGCACGCAGTATCGTGGCCGATTTCCTTGTGTCCGATCAGATCGAGTTGCGGGTGGATGTGCCTATGAATCCGGATCCGCAATTCGCGCTGGCGGCCTATGAAATTGGCGCCGAAGCGATCGCGCAGCATCTTGCCGTGGGTCGGGATGTCGCGCTTTTGTGTCAGGGTGACCCGTTCTTCTATGGCTCGTTCATGTATATGTTTGGGCTGCTGGCCAAGCGGTTTCGGGTTGAGGTCGTACCCGGGGTTTCTTCGGTCATGGCCGCAGCGGCAGCCACCGGCGTGCCATTGGTTTGCCGTGACGATGTTATGACCATCGTCCCGGCGACCTTGCCTGTCGAGGAACTGGAAAATCGCCTGGAAGCGGCTTCGGGAATTGCAATCCTCAAGCTCGGTCGTCATTTTGCCAAGGTGCGCGCGTGTCTTGATCGGCTCGGCCTGCTCGATCGTGCTCGCTATGTTGAGCGCGTCTCCCTGCCAGAGCAGCGGATTTTGCGGGTGGCCGACGTTGACCCCCTCAGCGTTCCCTATTTTTCAATGATCCTTGTCCACAGGCGCGAAGACCCGTGGGCGAGCGAGGAGTCCTGATGCCCGTTCCGTTGACGACGCCTGCCCTTATCGTACTGACGCCCGGGGCGATGACGCTTGCTCGCCGCGTCCAGTTTGCAATGCGACCGGCGACTATTCATGCTCTCCCGGGTTTGGGCGGTGACGTCGACATTGATCGGGCGACAAGCCATATCGCGGAACTTTTTAATGCGGGCGTACCTGTCATCGGTATTTGTGCTGCAGGGATACTGATCCGCGCCGTCGCGTCGTCCCTTGCGGACAAACATCACGAGCCGCCCGTCGTCGCCGTCGCCGAAGATGGTTCTGTCGTTGTGCCGCTCCTCGGGGGGCATCGCGGTGCTAATGCGTTGGCGCGCCAACTGGCGCAGATCCTCGGGGTCGTTCCATCTATCACTACTGCGAGCGATATTCGCTTCGGCGGCGCGCTCGACGATCTGCCACCTGGATGGAGGATCGAGGAGCCTGAGAATACCAAGTCAGCGATGGCGGCATTGTTGGCAGGTGCAAGCGTGCGACTGGCGTGCCGTCAGGGCAATGCGGACTGGCTCGTGGAGCGCTTGCCGGTTGCCGCTGATGGCGCCGTGCGGATCACGCTAACGGACGAGATCGTTCCGCCCGGAGACGACCTTATCATCCGTCCGCCCACTCTGGCACTTGGTGTGGGCTGCGAAAGGGGAGCCTCAGTTGAGGAATTGGGGTCGCTGGTCGATCAGACTTTGGCGGCGGCGGGACTCGCTGCCGCTTCGGTTGCCTGTGTTGTCTCGCTGGATCTAAAGGCCGATGAAGACGCCGTGCATGCTCTAGCACTGAGGCTACGTGTGCCGGCGCGTTTTTTTGATGCGGATCGATTGGCCGCTGAGAAGCCCCGTTTGGCCACGCCATCCGAAGCGGTTTTCAAGGCGACCGGATGCTGGGGTGTCGCGGAAGGAGCCGCGCTCGCCGCCGCTGGTGTCGGGGCGGAATTGATCGTCCCGAAGCAGAAAAGTGGGCGGGCCACCGTCGCCGTGGCGCGGTCTACGACCGGGATCGATCCTGCTGGTGTCGGTCGGCCGCGCGGCTCTTTGACGATCGTTGGCATTGGGCCGGGGCAACCCGCGTGGCGTACGCCCGAGGTCGATGCCGCCATTCGATGCGCCGATCATCTGGTTGGCTATGGGCTCTATCTTGATCTGCTTGGGCCTCTGGCTCTTGGAAAGACCCGCCATGAGTCCGACCTCGGTGCCGAAGAGGCGCGGGCGCGTCGCGCCCTCGATCTGGCTGCCGAGGGTCATGCGGTTGCCCTCGTGTGTTCAGGCGATGCCGGGATCTACGCGCTTGCCACTCTAGTCTTTGAGCTGCTCGATCAGATGGAGCGTGCCGACTGGCGTCGTGTCGCCATTTCAGTCTCGCCGGGCGTCTCGGCGATGCAAGCTGCCGCCGCCAGGGCTGGCGCGCCGCTTGGCCACGACTTCTGCGCGATCTCGTTGAGCGACCTGCTGACGCCCTGGGACGCCATCGAGATACGGCTAAGGGCTGCCGCGATGGGGGATTTCGTCGTCGCCCTGTACAATCCACGCTCGCTTCGGCGCACAAGCCAGCTCACCGCTGCACGGGACATCTTGCTAGAGCATCGGCCATCCGATACGCCCGTCGTTCTCGCGCGCAATCTCGGCCGCGCTGACGAGGCAGTTGAGATCATCGATCTGGGTGAATTTGATCCGGCCAAGGTCGACATGCTCACACTCGTGATGATTGGCAGCTCGGCGACGCGGCGGGTGTCTGGAACAAGGTGGATTTACACACCCCGAGGCTACGCAAAGAAGCGTATCACGGGTGCGGGAGAGAACGCATGACGGTGCACTTCATTGGCGCCGGTCCCGGCGCACCGGATCTCATTACCGTTCGTGGCCTGCGTCTGATCCAATCCTGCAAGGTTTGCCTCTACGCCGGCTCGCTCGTACCGGAAGAGATCGTCGCATCGGCACCAACAGACGCTCGCGTGATCGATACCGCACCGCTGCATCTCGACGAGATCATTGCCGAAATCGTGGCAGCAAACAACGCCGGTTATGACGTTGCCCGTGTCCATTCCGGGGATCCGTCGTTGTACGGCGCGATCGCGGAGCAGATCCGCCGCCTCAACAAGCTTGGCATCAAGTGGGATATCACGCCCGGTGTGCCGGCGTTCGCCGCCGCCGCCGCTGCCCTTGGTACCGAGTTGACCTTGCCCGAAGTCGCTCAGACGGTGATCGTCACGCGCACATCGGTGCGGGCCACGCCGATGCCGAACAATGAGGACCTGAAGACCCTTGGCGCAAGCGGGGCGACGCTCGCCATTCATCTGTCGATCAACAATCTCGCGCTGGTCGTGCGCGAATTGAGACCGCTTTATGGCGATGATTGCCCGGTCGTGATCGCCTACCGGGTGGGGTGGCCGGATCAGAGCTTCATCCGGGGGACATTGTCCACGATCCGGGCTGCGGTGAAGGAGTCCGGGATTACGCGAACGGCGCTCATCCTGGTCGGTCGGGTCCTGGGGGAGGCCGCCTTTCCGGATAGTGCGCTCTACCATGCCGATCACGACCACGTCTTGCGGCCGCGTGTTTGAACATTAGCGACGGGTTTCAAGTATCCGGGCGATCCAGTCCAGGGCGGCTTCAGGCTCCGTCACGGTAGCCGCATCCGGGAGCGTCGGCCTCGCAATCATCACCACCGGGATGCCTGCTTCCCTTGCGGCTGTGAGCTTCGCTGCGGTGGCGCGCCCGCCGCTGGCCTTCGTAAGCAGAGCCTCTATTCGATATCTCGAGATCAACGCGCGCTCGCCGGCCAGATCGAACGGTCCGCGTGCCTCCAGGAGGTGGTAGTCTGACAGCGGCAGGGCTTCCTGCGGCCTCGTTATCATCCTTATCAGGAACCAGGCATCGCTCAGGTGGCTCAAGGTCGATAGTTCGTTTGTTCCGGTTGTCAGCCAGATGCGCCTCGCGAGTGGCGCGAGCGCCACGGCAGCCTCAGTCATGGTCGCGACCTCTATCCAGCGGTCGCCGGGTTGTCTTTGCCAAGGCACTCGCGTCAGTCGCAGGAGCGGGATTCCCAGAACCTTCGATGCGATCGTGGCATTTCGGGAAATTTGAGCCGCGAAGGGATGTGTCGCATCAATGATCATCGCGGTCTTCGTATCCCGAAGATACGCCAGCAGACCCTCGACGCCACCGAACCCGCCGCTGCGCAGATTGCCCGCGATCGGGGCCGGTTCCGCCGTCCGTCCGGCGATCGAGGTGGTGAGCATGATCCGGTCCTGGAAACGGTTGATCAGGCACCGGGCGAGAGCATTGGCATCGCCAGTGCCACCCAGCAACAGCAAGGGAACGTGGTCGCGGGTCATTCGCTCCGCGCGGCGAGTTGGCCCTGGCGATCGAAGATCGCGACGTCGAGCGCGATCTTGCCACTGAGTTCGGCGAGGGCAACATCGCGAGCGCGCTGGGCAATGCGGCGGGTCAGGGCTGCCGCCGTCTCGGGTCCGACGGCGCGGGCAATTTCAAGGATCTCCCCGGCACCCGTGGCCGCACGCGCCGCAGCGACAGCCTCCGGGCTCGTGCCGAGATCGACAAGTATCTGGGCCAAACCCTCCAGCTCCACGCGGCTTGCACCTGAATGCAGATCGAGATGGCCCTGAGCCAGCTTGACGATCTTGGCGAAGCCACCGGCGATGGTCAGGCGATCCACCGGGTGCCGCCGGAGGTATTTCAGCGTCCCGCCGACGAAATCGCCCATATCGAGCAGGGCCTCGTCAGGCAGGCCGTAGAGATCGCGGACCGCGGCCTCCGACGTCGAACCGGTCGCGGCGGCGAGGTGGGTTAGTCCGGCGGCTCGGGCGACGTCAATGCCGCGATGGATCGAATGGATCCAAGATGCGCATGAATAGGGGATAACAACCCCGGTGGTCCCAAGGATGGACAGTCCGCCGACGATCCCGAGCCGTCCATTGAGGGTCTTGGCCGCAAGTTCGGCACCGCCGGGAATGGAAATCGTCACGTCGAGGTCGATCTGCGGCGACGCATCCAACTCGTGCGCACAATCTTCGAGTGCGAGGCTGATGATGCGGCGAGGACCGGGGTTGATCGCGGGTTCACCGGGCGGGATCGGTAGCCCCGCGCGGGTCACGGTGCCGACACCCGCACCAGCGTGGAAGCGTATCCCACTTCCCTTGGCTGCAAGCGCCACAGTTACGAGGATCAACGCCCCATGGGTTATATCTGGGTCATCGCCGGCATCTTTGATGACACCGGCCCGCGCGGTTGGTGGTACAAGGTCGGTATGAACCGGTTGGAAGACAGGTTTCTCCCCCTTCGGCAACCGCACCACGACTGATGCCGGAAATGAGCCGGTTAGCAGGGCGTGGAAGGCGCTCCGGGCGGCGGCCGCAGCGCATGTGCCAGTCGTCCAGCCTCGCCGCAGCGGGCCTTCTGGCCGCCGATGAGGAGCGGCGGTTTCTATTCGTCCCCGCAATGCATTTCGCGGACAACAGTCTCGGGCTTGAGGCCGAGTTGGGCAAACAGAACCTGATCTTTCTCGTGATCGGGATTGCCCGTCGTCAGCAGCTTTTCGCCATAGAAGATCGAGTTGGCACCGGCAAAGAAGCACATCGCCTGGCCCTCATCGCTCAAGGAGCGGCGTCCGGCAGATAGGCGGATCACCGTGCGCGGCATCAGAATGCGGGCGACGGCGATGGTCCGGACAAGTTCGAATACGTCGATCTCGGGGACATCGCCAAGCGGCGTTCCGTCGATCGGCACGAGCTTGTTGATCGGCACGCTTTCCGGCTGCGGCTCCAGATCGGCCAACGACTGCAGCAGCCCGGCGCGATCGGTACGGCTTTCCCCGAGGCCGATAATACCGCCGCTGCATACCTTGATGCCAGCGCTGCGCACGGCCGACAGCGTATCGAGGCGGTCCTGGTATGTCCGAGTCGTGATGATCTGCGGGTAGAATTCAGGAGAGGTGTCGAGATTATGGTTATAATAATCGAGCCCCGCATCCTTGAGACGGGCAGCCTGATCAGGCGACAGCATGCCCAGCGTCATGCAGCTCTCGAGGCCAAGGGACTTCACGTCTCCGATAATCTCGGCAAGACGCTCGACATCGCGATCCTTGAGATCACGCCACGCGGTGCCCATGCAGAAGCGGCCGGCGCCTGCATCCTTGGCCTGCTGCGCGGCGGTACGGATCTCCTCGCGATCGAGCAGCTTTTCGGCCTTCACGCCCGTGTCGTAGGCGCTGCTCTGGGCGCAGTACTTACAATCTTCCTGGCAGCCGCCGGTCTTGATGTTCAACAAGGTGCTCAGCTGAATGCTGTTCGGATCGAAATGCTTCTGGTGCACCTCATGCGCGCGTGCCAGAAGATCCAGGAACGGCAACTGGAACAGGGCTTCGATCTCCGCACGCCGCGCCTCCTTTGAGAGAGGTGCTGGACCAGTCCGGAAATCTACTGCTTGAACGCTCATTTTCTTCCTCAAGGGCTAAACGGCCGAGATTGTCGTAACCACTTCCGCGATCGCTGTATAGGCGCGATCAAGTTCTGCATCACTGATGCAATAGGGCGGTAATATATATAGAACGGGTCCCATCGGCCTGATCAAGAGCCCGCGTGCAAGAAAATTCTTCTTCAGAGCCAGACTTGTCGCCGCTCCGTAAGCCGTTCCGGGCAAATCGATATTGCAGGCGGCGATGGTTCCCTGAATGCGGAAATGCCTAAGCGTGGGAATTTTCGCCAGTCTCGCCAAGCCTTCACGATGTTTCGACTCGATCCTTTGCCATGCCTGCGACGTTTCAGGGGAGCGACTGATCTGCAATGAGGCGAGTGCTGCGGCACAGCCGAGCGGATTGGCGGTGAAGGAATGGCCATGGGCGAAAGCACGATCAAAGCCTGTGCCCAGGAAGGCTTCATAGATCGCTCTAGTGCACGCCGTCACCGAGAGGGGCAGGAATCCGCCCGTCAGGCCTTTGGAGAGACAAATGAGATCGGGCGAGACGCCGATCTGTTCGCTCGCAAAAAGCGTACCCGTCCGCCCGAACCCGGTCATGACCTCGTCGAAGATAATCAGACCGTCGGCAGCACGAATACGTGCGACCACGGAAGCCATAAAGCTCGGCCGGCACATCCGCATCCCGGCCGCGCCTTGGACCAGAGGCTCGGCGATGAAGGCGGCGAGCTCCTTGCCGTTGCGCTCCAGCCAACGATCCAGCGCAGCGAGTGACGCGGCCTCTTTTGCGTCAACGTCGGGATCATCGAGCCAGGTCTCGGGGAACGGGATCGTATCGACTTGGAACAACAACGGCCGGAACGGGTCGTAGAAGCCAGATGACGCGCCTGCAGACATCGCGCCGAAGGTATCGCCGTGATAGGCGCCCTCGAGCGCCAAATAGCGTCGCCGCTGAGGAGAGCCTAAGTTGATCCAGTATTGCCAGGCGATCTTGA
>CAIXXC010000520.1 GCA_903923205.1 uncultured Rhodospirillales bacterium
AGCGCAAGCTGATCGCCAAGATCGATTCGGCGTTGCAGCGCATCGAGGTCGGCACCTATGGTTATTGCGAAGAGACTGACGAACCGATCGGCGTCCGCCGTCTCGAAGCCCGCCCGATCGCAACCTTGAGCCTTGAAGCCCAGGAACGCCACGAGCGTATGGAACGGACCCACCGCGAGGACTGATATCCTCGCGGCCTGGACCAGACCCTAGAACGGCGAGATGATATCGAAGAGCTGGGTTCCGTAACGCGGCTGCTGCAGATCACTGCCCTGGCCATGGCCCCCATAGGAAATTCGGGCCTCCGCGATCTTGTCGTAAGAGACGGAATTGGTCGCATCGATATCGGTCGGCCGGACGATGCCGCTGATCTGGAGATCACGAACCTCGTAGTTGACCCGGACTTCCTGCTTACCAACGACGACGAGATTTCCACTCGGCAGGACCTGTGTCACCAAGGCCGCGAGTGACGTCGTGATCTGTTCCGAGCGATTGATCTGCGCCTGGCCATCGGTGCCAAGAGCGCCGGAGGCGCTGACCAGACTCGACGCGCTGATCGCGCTCGGCAGAATTGTTTCAAGTCCAAGCATGTTGGTGCCGATACTGCTGGTCGAATCTTTGCGCGTTTTTTGGGTCTGATTGTTCAAAATCGCCTGATCTTTGATGGCGACGGTTATGGTTAAAAGGTCACCAACCCTGCCTGCGCGATGATCCTTGAAAAAGGCGCGTGCACCGGGCTGCCACATCGAGCCAAAATTATGCTGGGCCATTTCCGAGTTCGGAACCGGCATGGCGACGGGCTGATAGCCGGGCACGGTTGTCGGATCCTGGACCCTCGTCATGGCTGGAACTTCGCCGACATTCTTGAGGCGTTCCGCAGCCGAGCATCCGGTGAGCGCGATCGCAACGGCGATCAGTGCGGCACCACGCGCCGTGTCGTTGCCGACAATAAGTCTTGTCGATGCCATGTTCTAACTCCTCACAGAACCGGTGGCGGAGCGCCGGGCGCGGCCAGACCGACCTGGCCCGCAGCCTCGACGGTCACGTCGATCGTTCGATTTGACTGGATATTGACGACGCGGATCATCTCCCCGCGGCCACCATCATCCAGCGCTTTGCCCTGTGCCGTCAGCGTCATTCCGGGCGCTTCGAGAACGATCAAAACCGCATCATTGCGATGGACCAAGACGGGGACCTCAAGATCGACAGGTCTCAGGAATTCCTGCGCCCGGATCGGGCGGCGGGGCGTGCGTCCGATGAGATCACGGGCATCCATGACCTGCCCCGCCGGCAATCGACCTATATCGACAGCGATCCATGCGATATCGGTGGCGCGAATGACCTCGCCCGGCAGCATGGGCCGCGTCAGGGTCGGAATCTGGATGACATTGACGAGACGCCCGGCAACATGGACGGGCTCGCTCGCGCTATCACCGGCGGCAGTACGGAGATCCGCGTTGAAGCGCCCACTCATGGGATCGACCTGAAGATTCTCGATGGCGAGTTTCGTGTCGGTGCCAACGGGCACATAGAGCTTGACGCGGGCGTCGAGCGATATCTTGGCATCGCTATTGCCGGGGGCTATCACGGCAAGCAGCTGCCGGTTTATTTCATTCTGATCGATGATGCTTGCCGTGCGTGTGACTTCGGTCGTGACGGCATCGCTTTCCGGCTGCCAGGCAAGGCCGTGCGCCTGGGCCGTTGCGGCGAGCCACGATGCATCCAGCACGATCCGGGTGCCGGGCGCAGGCGCTGCGGCCACAATCTCGCCCGCGTGGGTGCCGGAGCCAGCGAATAGATCGCCGATCCGAAGATTGGCATCGTTGACGGTGATGGCGGGACGGAGCACGGGGGCTTCGGCCCGAGCCGGCATCGCACTGGCGCAGAACCAGGAAATGGCCGCGAGTCCTGCCAGCAGACGAGGAAAAGAGAACAGAACCATGATGCCTCCGTTCACGCCGCTCATTTCATGTTGCTCAACGTCTGCTGCATCTGATCGGCCGTCTGGATGACCTTTGAATTCATCTCATAGGCGCGCTGTGCGGTGATCAGGTTGGTGATCTCGGTCACGATGTCGACGTTCGACGTCTCAAGGAAACCCTGCTGCAGGACGCCGGTCTCGTTCAGTCCGGGGTTCTGCACCTGCGGCGTTCCGGAGGCCTGTGTCTGCTGCAGCAGGTTCTGGCCCGAGGCGACGAGACCCGCCGGATTGGGAAACACCGCAAGCGTGATCTGACCAACATTCTGTGGCGCCGTCTGACCGGCGACCGAGGCCAGCACTTCGCCACTGGCATCGACCGTGATCGACGTTGTGCCTTGGGGAATGGTGATGTTTGGCAAGAGCAGGTAGCCGTCAGCGGTCACGATCTGCCGGGAGGCGTTGAGCTGCAACGAACCCGCCCGGGTATAGGCCGTCTGGCCACTGGGCAACTGCACCTGAAAATAGCCCTGACCCTGGATCGCGAGATCGAGCGGGTTCTGGGTCTGGCTGAGATTGCCCTGCTGGTTGATGCGATAGACCGCCGCCGTCTTCACGCCGATGCCGATCTGGACACCAACCGGGACGATCGTGTTCTGGTCCGAGGAGTTGTCACCCGGGCGGCGGATATCCTGGTAGAGCAAATCCTGGAATTCCGCCCGCTGCCGCTTGAAACCCGTTGTGTTCAGGTTGGCGATATTGTTCGAAATGACCTCGACATTGAGCTGCTGCGCCTGCATGCCCGTCGCTGCAATATCCAATGCGCGCATGTTCTAAAACTCCTCGACCGCAGCAACTGCGGGATAAATGTCATGGATCAGGGGGCGGGGCATGGTCATCAGCTTGCCGACGAAAGCTTGTCGATGGCGTTGCGAATACGGGTGTCCTCACCGTCCGACATCGACTGGGCATCGCTGTAGGCGCGCTGGACCGCCATCAGCTTGGTCAGCAGCACAATCGGCTCGGCGTTGGAATTCTCGATCATCCCCTGCTTGACCTGCGAATCGGTATCCGGCGTCGGCTGTGCGTCGGTCACGTAAAGTCCGTTTTCCTCGGAGACAAGGTTCTCGCGATCCGCGAATTTGGAGACGCCGAGTTTGCCAACCGGAGCGCCCTGAGCTGTCACAATCGTGCCATCGGCGCTGATCACCATCTGGCCGGAATTGGTTGGAACCTTGATCGGGGTGCCACGATCCGACAGGATCGGGTAACCCTGCGTCGTCACGAGCTGATTGCCCGCACCAATCTGAAATCGGCCGTTCCGGGTATAGCGGGTGCCGGAAGGAGTCTGAACACTGTAGTAGCCATTGCCCTGGATCGCGGTGTCCAGGGGATTGGCGGTATAGTTCAGGTCGCCCTGCCGGGTATCGCGCCAGACGCCCATATCCTCGACATAGGACACCGTCTGGCCCCTGCCGAGCTTGACCGGGTATTCCTTGTCAATCGGCAGCTCGATCTTGAACGCAGGCGTCGAAATATTCGCCATGTCATTGGCGAGCACGTCCATCGCCCGGGAAAGGGCCGATTGCTGGGACAGGGATACGTAGCTTGTGCTCTGCATTGTCGCGGGTCTCGTCGCTCGAATAATCCCAAATACTGGGACCCGCGTTCTTTCTCGCAGCTCTCATGCCAGAATTAATTACGTTTTATATCAATGTATTGCTATTCAATGCGGGATCTGCAAGGCACGCCGTTTGCCGGGCTCCGGGGGTGGGGCGGCAATTCTTGCCTTGCTGTTTTTAGCCTTGCGGTCGAAGGGCCATCAGGGCGACTCTGCGTTTACCTTCTGGATGTACGCCGCTTCGGCATGAATGGCGTGCCTTCCGGATTCCTCTGACGGATGACATCATGATTCGCGTGATTCTCCTGGCCCTGCTGACCGTCGTGGTCCTGCTTCTGATCACTGCGGGTGCGCTCTATGCCGCGCTGGGACAGGATGAACTCAAGGCGGATTTTGCCAAGCTGCAGCAGCAATACACAAAGCCACCGCCGCCTCCGCCAGAGGATCAGATCGTCTATTACACCCTGCCGGAGATGCGGGCCCAGATTAATGCCCGCAAGATCGATCAGGAACTTGTTCTTTTCGCTGGAGAACTGCGCCTTCATCACCCGAATGATCAGGTCTACGTCCAGGCGGCGATGCCCGAGATTATCGACGCGTTCCAGTGCTATTTTCGCGACGAGGAAGTCGGCAACGCGACCGAGGCAGTCGACGTCAAGAAGCTGAAGCGGGTGATGCTTGACCGGATCAACGGCTTCATCGCACCGGGCAAGATCGACGACATTCTGTTTCGCGAAATGGCGGTGCAATAGTGCTCTGCTTACGAACTCTTAAGAGACCATAGGTTATTTTTGGTTAACATGAGAAGATTTTGGCGATCTTCAGCAGGGCGAGGGCGTTGATCACGCGATGGCAAAGAAGACCGAGGAAGAAGAAGATCTAGAAGTTTCCGAAGACGCGCCTGTAAAATCCGGCGGAAAAAAGAAACTGATCATATTCATCGCGATCGTCGTGGTTCTTTTGCTCGCGATCGCGGCTGGCCTCTATTTCAGTGGCGTGGCGCAGGTGCTGCTCGGCGGACACAAAAAGGCAGCGGTCGTCGCGGCGCCGCCGCCGCCGCCGGCGGTGCCATCTTTCCATGACCTGCCGGACTTATTGGTGAACCTGAACACCAATGCCCGCAAGGCGAGCTATCTCAAGCTGACAATCAGCCTGCAGATCGACAACAAGTTGGATGATCCAAAGGTTGATGCCGCACTACCGCGTATCCTGGATACCTGTCAGGTGTACATGCGGGAATTGCGGTTTGAGGATTTGAAGGGATCGGCGGGCCTGTATCGCTTGCGTGAAGAGTTGCTGATGCGGATCAGCCAGGTGATGGCCCCGGTGAAGATCGATGACGTGTTGTTCAAGGAAATGGTGATCCAATAGCGATCGCGCGGCTGTTCAGGCGAGATATTCTTTAGAGGGTTGCGATGGCGGAACTAACGAAGGAAGAGGAGGACAAGCTCGCCGCCGACTGGGCCGCCATGTCCGGCGACGGCGGCGGGGCGGAGCCGTCGGAAGACGATCTCGCGCTTGACGCCGGCTCGACCCGAGTTCTCAACCAGAACGAAATCGACTCCCTGCTCGGGTTCAACGATCCGAATTCCCGCGACCGCGACAATTCCGGCATCCGGGCGATCATCGATTCGGCGCTGGTGTCTTACGAACGCCTGCCGATGCTTGAGGTCGTGTTCGACCGCCTCGTCCGCATGATGTCGACCTCGTTGCGCAACTTTACGTCCGACAACGTCGAGGTATCCCTCGACAGCATCACCTCGACCCGCTTCGGCGACTACCTGAACTCGATCCCATTGCCCGCGATGCTCAGCGTTTTCAAGGCCGAGGAATGGGATAATTACGGCCTGTTGACCGTTGATTCGGCACTGATCTACTCGATCGTCGACGTCCTCCTCGGTGGTCGCCGGGGCACGGCGGCGATGCGTATCGAGGGTCGTCCCTACACCACCATCGAACGCAATCTGGTCGAGCGCCTGGTGACGGTCGTCCTGAACGATCTCTCTGGCGCCTTCGACCCTTTAAGTCCGGTCGAGTTCAAGTTCGAACGGCTTGAAATCAACCCGCGCTTTGCCACCATTGCCCGGCCCGCCAATGCCGCCATTGTCGCCCGCCTCCGTATCGACATGGAAGATCGCGGCGGTCGGCTCGAATTGCTGTTCCCGAACGCCACGCTGGAGCCCGTGCGCGAGCTGCTGCTGCAAATGTTCATGGGTGAGAAATTCGGCCGCGATTCGATCTGGGAATCGCATCTCGCGGGCGAACTCTGGCACACCAATGTCGATATCAAGGCGATCCTCGACACCTTCGAGTATTCGTTAAAGGATGTCTTGAACTGGAAGATCGGGACCCGCCTGCCGCTCAACGCAACCGCTGAGAGCAAGATCGAACTGATGTGTGGCGATCTGCCGATGTTCAGCGGCGCGATGGGCCGTAAATCCGGCAACATCGCCGTACGGATCGAAGAGAAAATCGAAAAGATCAAGGGAGGCTGAGGCGATGATCGGACTGATCCTCGACGGTGTCGTCGCCTGCCTCCTGGTTGCCACGATCTGGTTCGCGATCCGGCTCGACGGTCGCTTGCGCATGCTGCGGGCTGACGGCGAACGCATGGAGCGTCTGATCGCGGGCCTGAGCGCAGCCTCGCATCAGGCTGAGGAAGCCGTGGGAGATCTGAAAGACACCGCTGGTCACGCCGGCCGTCAGTTGCAGGCGTCGATCGATAAGGCGCAATCGCTGCTCTCCGACCTGCAATTCATGAATGAAAAGGCCGAGGCGGCAGCCGATCGCCTGGATACAAGCCTGCGCGAGCACCGCGAGTCCAATCTTGCAACCGCAGCAGCCGTCCCACCGAAAGCACCGCGTCGCGAGGCGGAACGGAGGCCGCCCGATGTGAGCGCCGCGACACTGATGACCGACAACGTCGCTCCGGAACGCGGCCCCCGCCGGGGCGAAACTTTGAGCGACAGCGAGCGCATGGCGATCGATCTCGATCAGACCGATCGGGAAATCCATAACAGGCTTGCCTCCTTGTTAAAGCAGGCCGAGGCATCGACCCGCGCAAGTCGCAGCAAGCCGGCCCCGTCTGCGCCGCCGACCCCGGCCACCGCGCCGAAACCGATGCCCGCCAAAGACGAACCGACGGCTGAACCCGCAAGACCGATCGCATTGCAGTCGCGGGCAGAACGCGAATTCATGAAGGCTATGGAGGCGCGGAAGTAAACAATGGCGATCCGCAGGCGTTTCATCCCCCGACTTCTGCCGAGCCTGATCGTCGCATCGGTGTTCTTGCTGACAGCTAAAATCGACGGTTTGTGGACAGGCATCAGCAGCGTCTCTCTGCCCGCCGCTGCGGCAGATACGCCAGCGCCCGGAGCACCGCCCGCAACACCGCCTGCGGCAACGCTCGCACCGGTCGGCAACCAAGCGAATGCCGCTGCCCCGGCGGTCGCGCAGACCGCGCCGCAAGCTGCTCCGGTGGCGGCAGTTCCATCGACACCGCTGCCGCGTCCAAGTGCCCAGGGCATCATCGATCCGCTCGGCGGCGGCATGGCCGCGCATGGCGGCGGTTTCACGCCGGCTGAAGTCGGGATTCTGCAGGATCTCTCCCAGCGCCGTGCCGATCTCGACAAACGCTCCGACGACCTCGACCATCGGGCGCTGCTCCTGCAGGCCCTGGAAAATCAAGTCAATGTCAAGATCGCGAAGCTTCAGGAACTTCAAGCCAAGCTGAAAGTGCTCGCGAATGAGGTCGACACAAATCAGCAACAGCGGCTCGGCAGCCTCGTTCATATTTACGAGAGCATGAAACCGGCGGATGCCGCTCAAATTCTTCAGCAAATGGATATGCCGGTATTGTTGCAATTGTTGAGCCGGATGAAAGACCAGAAGACAGCCCCGATCCTGGCTGCCATGGACCCGGTCAAGGCACGGGCCATCACCATGGCGCTTGCCGATAAGGGTAATCTTCCGCCCGATCTCAAAGCTCTTACGACCACGAATTAAGGAGGATCCCGGCCATGGCGCACGCGCTTTCCACGCTCTTCCGCAATTCGCCGGCGCGGGGTCGATCATGAGCCGCTACGGGATGTCTCGCACTCTTGCCAAAGCAGCCGAGCCCGGCTTGCCAGCCTGTACGCGAGAGGAGATCACCGAAATCGTGCACGAGGTCGTCAACAGCCTGTCCGGCGATCTGACGATCGGCGAGTTCAAGCTATTCCACGAGGTTGAAGGGCTGGCGCGATTCATCCATTCCGCCAAGCAGCAAATCCTCGATATCCGACCCGACGATATCTCGCTGGCCCATATTCCCGAGGCAACGACGGAACTCGATGCCGTCGTTGCCGCCACCGCCAACGCGACCGGGATCATCCTCGACCATGCCGAGGAACTCGACAAGCTGGGCGCCTCGCTTGACAAGGAGACGGCGGCCAAGATTAACGCCGCCGTGACCGCGATCTTCGAGGCCTGCAATTTTCAGGATATTACCGGCCAACGCATCACCAAAGTAGTCCGGACGCTGCGCTTCATCGAAAACAAGGTCGACAACCTGGTCAAAGCGTTCGGCAGCGAATTTGGCGAGATGGCGGCAGGCCCCGCCGCGCCCGAGGCAGAGGGTGACGACGGCTTGCTGCACGGCCCGCAATTGCCGCAAAATGCGAACAGTCAGGACGATATCGACGCGATCCTTGCCGGGCTGTTTTGAGCGCTCCCCGCCACCTCCGGACCAGACGATGACGGCGCTGTTCGATGATACTCTACCAAGCCCGACCCCCGCGACGAGCGGCGGTGGCGCGGTCGCGACCTATATCAGCCTGTTCATGATCCTTTTCGTGTTCTTCATCGTGTTGTTCTCGATCGCGTCGCAGCAACGCGCCCGCAGTCTCGCGGTGCTTGGTAGCCTTGATGCCGCGTTCGGCCACGTACCGGGCGCCATCGGCCTGATACCGGCGCCACGCGCGGATGCCAACGGCGAGGATACGGCGACAATCCAGTTCGTCGCCGATATCGACAGCGGTCTCGCCGATATCGTTCGAGGGAGCCATCCCGCAGGTCCTGCGCGACCCGGAACAATATTGAACCTCGAACTGCCGCCTGAAACCTTTTTCGAACCGGGCACCCCGGCGCTAAAATCAGCCGCGCTGCCAGCCCTCAATCGACTTGCTGTTATTCTGCAACGTCATCGTGGTGGCGCCCGTTTCGGCGTCAACCTCGCGGCGACCACGGCGCCTTCTCCTGCCGCCGATCGCGCCCTCGCGCGTGCCAGGGTGAGTGTTCTTGCCGCCCATCTCTTTGCCCAGGGTTGCCCCGCCGAGGCCGTCACCGTCGCCGTCATGGAAGGCACCAATACATCAATCAGGCTGGATTTTCTTGCCAGCACGGGCGACGAGACGGACAACTGACACGATGTCCGATCCGATTGCCGAGAATATCGACTTCAGCAGCCCGCCCTCTGCCGCTAGCCAAAATCCGGGCTGGATGCTGACATTTGCCGATTTGTTATCGCTTCTGCTCTCATTCTTCGTCCTCCTTTTTGCCACCACCAGCATTAATCATCAGGATTGGGTTCGGGTGATGCAGCCGATCACCCTGTATTTCGGCGCGAAGCCTGGCGCCGCGCCTGGTAAATTGGCGGCGCCACCGCTGCCCCCCGCCGCGACCCTCGACATGAACTACCTGACAGCGACACTGCGGCAACTCGTAGCGCAAGATCCGGCTCTGGCCGACGCTGCCGTCCATGGCGACGACCATCACGCCGTCCTGACGCTGCCTGCGGCGTTATTGCCGTGCCATCACGCGGTCGACCCCGGTCATCGCCTTGCGGGGCTGGCGACGTTGCTGAGCAATGTGGATAATCAGATCGAAATCATTGGCCATGTCGGGCTTGATCCGACCGCCACTGTGGGACCAGAGGCCTGGATCGGTGCGCTCGACTTTGCCGACCGAGTCGCCGGCGTGATGACTGCCGCCGGTATTTCCCGCGGGATGGAGCACAGTGGTAGGGCCGATCTTCCCGGCGGGCGCAATGCCTGCGCCGCAGAGATCGTGCTACATGACGTGACGCCGGCAAGGCCCGGAGGCCCCGATGGCGGCTCGTAATATGGGCGCAAAGCCCCTGCAGTTCGCAATCCCCGGCGTGACGGGTGCGACCGGTGCAGGCTGGCGTTTTCTCGCCGTCATTGCCTTGGGTCTCGCGATCTCACCAGCGGCGGCAATGGCGGCCGAGACAGCGACCACCAAAGCCGCGGCACCGTCGGTCGCGCCGCCGCTGAAGCCCGTGCCACTGTCGGTCCGGGCGGCTGGCCATGCCGGTTTCGGTCGGCTCGTCTTTGCCGCTCCGAACGGGTCCGCGGCGGTCCCGGTCAATGCGACCAAATCGGGCGACCGCCTTGTCCTGCGCTTCGCCCGGCCCGTCGCCTTCTCCGCTGCGACGCTCGAATCCAGGCTGCCGGCCTATCTCTCAAAGCTGGAGCTCTCGGCCGACGGCCTGACCCTCACTGCCCGACTTGCCCACCCGGTCAGCCTGAAGAGCGCTCTCGACACCAAGAACACGCTGTTCATCGACCTGATCGATCCGGAAAAGAAGGAGTCGGGATCACCGGCTGTCGTCCACGCCACCCCAGCGCCCGCGCCGACGCCGAAGCCGAAGCCGAAGCCGACGCCCAAATCTGCCGAAGTCGCCAAACTGCCAAGGCTCGGCGGCAAGCCGCTGCCGCTGAGCCTCCACGCCAGCGACCACAAGGATTTCAACCGCCTCGTGTTCGGCTGGCCCAAGTCCGTTGCCGGCGCGCTGACGCAAGCCAATGGCAAGGCGACTCTTGCCTTCGCGCGCGCCGCACGATTGGACGTCAAAAGCGCCAATGCGAGCCTGCCGGTGTCCTTGCGTCCCCTCACCCTGGCGGCGGACAAACGAAGCGTCAGCTTTACCCTGCCGCCGGGTAGCCATGCCAACCTGACCAAGGATGGTCTGAAACTGGTTGTCGATGTCACCGCTCCGCCGCCGCCCACGCCAGCACCAGCGCGGGCCAAACCGACTGTCAAACCGGCCGGCGCATTAGGCTCGCCGCCCGGGAAACCGACAACCAGCGGCAACAACCCGGCACCACAGGCCACCGCTACCGGAGAGGGTGGTCTACCCTCCGCGGCGACGACTGCGGCGATAACAGCGGGACTGCTTGCAGCGCGCGCCGACGATACCAAAGGCAATATCGATATCAGCACAACCCCGACCGAGACCAATATCGGGGGCAGTTTTGGTGGCGGATCCGGACTTCGGCTGATCTGGAGTCTCGCAGGCGATGGGTTGACCCTGCGTTTCGAATGGCAGCAGCCCGTCTCCGCAGCGGTTTTCCGTCGTGGCAATGGCGTCTGGATCGTCTTCG
>CAIXXC010000521.1 GCA_903923205.1 uncultured Rhodospirillales bacterium
AAATAACGCCGATTTGAAAAAGTTAATAAAATTTTCACTTTTCAAAACTTCCTCTCAAGATAGTATGTGATACTTTGTTCAACAAAAAAGAGAGTGATGCCATGGCAATGCGTCACAAACTCTCCCTCGGGCAGAGCCGTTCAATTCGAACCGTTGAGGCACCATGTACAGCCAGATCATGCCTTCGTTCCGCTCTGCGCTTTGTGCCAGTTGCGCCGCCGCCGCCCTTTTGACCGCCCTCGCTTCCGCCCAGGCAGCGACCGTCATCGAGGGCAACTCCCTTATCATCAGCACCAGCACTTATGATCGCACCCAAGGGGCGATCGCCGGACTCGCGGTCGGATCGACCCTCGCCAAATCGGCAACGGCCACGACGAAAGCCGTCGCTGGGAATAGCTATGTCACGACCTGGAACAACGAGTCGGTCGACGCGTCCTATGGCGTCACCTCGCAGATCACGCTTCAGGATCTCGATGCGAAGACGGGTGCGGTTCTGCACACGATCGCCGTGCCCGCCGATCAGGTCGTCACAAGCTTTCCGTCAAAGTCGGAACTCGGTCTGCATCTGACGAAGGATTTGGACGGGACACATCTGACCTTCATGGGGTATGGCCTAGCCGGGGTCGGGGCGATCGATGTCTCCAATTCCGACGCCGTTGCCGGCCAGGACCCGACCAACCCTGTAACCGTTGCTTTCGGCGCGAACTACGCCTTTCCACGAACCATCGTGTCGATGGATGCGGCTGGTAACTTCTCCTATACGCCGACGATTAACTATGGCGGCAATAACGGGCGTTCGGCGTTACTGGGCTCGAACGGGCTCTATTATACGGTCGGCAACGCCAATAATGGCAATGCGGCGACCTTTGGCTCTGCCTCCAATCACACTTCCCCGGACGTAACCGAGACGACCGGAGTCGAGGTGGTAACCCCGCTCAACATCGCGTCGATTTCAACCGCCTCGCAGGCAGCGGTTTCGGCCGAGATCGACCCCTTGATGCAATATACCAATGGTGGCAAGACGGATAAGCCTGGCAAGGATAACAATTACCGCGGTATCACGGAATACATCGGCGCCCTCTACTTTACCAAGGGCAGCGGTAGCAGCGGCATCGATACCTTGTACACCGTCAGCCCTCTGCCGAGTTTGGCCCGCGCGTCAACGGCGACGATCACCGTCGTTCCCGGCTTTCCGACCGATTCCGCAAAGACGACCGGCGGCGATTACACGCCTTTCGCGGTTTTCTTCGCCGACCGGGCGACAATGTATCTCACCGACGAGGGTTCCGGTAACACCACGGATGCGACGACGCATGCCGGTCTGGAGAAATGGAGCCTCGTCAATGGCAGTTGGAAACTCGATTACGTCCTGACCAAGGGTCTTTTCACGACCGATACCGGCCTTACCGGCGAGGACGGTCCTTATCCTGATGTGACCACGGCTGGTCTGCGGAATCTGACTGGCGTCGTCAACAAGACCGGAACTGTCACCCTCTGGGCTACGACGTCAACCAAGAGCTCATCGACAGACAATGGGGCCGACCCGAACAAGCTGGTCAAGATCACCGACATTCTATGTGCCAAGACGTTAAGCGGTCCAGTCACCACGGAGACATTTACAACGGTGGCCGGTCCGAATTACGGCCGCGTTTATCGCGGCGTTGTCTACGCCCCCTAAGACATCCCGGCCCCGTGCCGGCGATAGCGTCCATAGTAGGGATGCTATCGCCGTCGCATTGGAGATTTATCGCAAACCCCATCCGGGCACAGCCCGCACATTCCTGACGGAGTACGTCACATGAAAATTACTGCTCTCGCGACCGCCTTGTTCGGCGCGCTTCTTATCTCCTCCGCAGCGCCGGCCGCGGCTGCGGTCATCACGTTCGATAACCTTCCCGGCGACGACTCAACGATTGCCAACGGTTATTCTGGTCTTTCCTGGTGGGACTTTTCGTCGGTCTCAAACGCCTACCTTCCGGTCGCACAAGAAATCAGTACGTCCGGATTCGATTATTCCGCGGTCTCTGGCACCAATTTCGCCACCAATGATTTTGGCAATCCGGCCGAATTTTGGGCCGATAAGGGCACTTTCAACTTCAAATCGGCCTATTTCACGTCGGCCTATGACGCCAACCAGGCGATTACGGTCACTGGAATGCTCAATGGCAATGCACTCTACTCCCAAACTTTTTCGGTAACGAATACGGGGCCTACCCTGGTCACGTTTGATTGGGCAGGTATCAACGAAGTCGTTGTAAGTCCAATTGATAATGGTAACGGGACCGTGTTTGGTATGGACAATCTGAATATCTCGGCCGTGCCGTTACCATCCGGTCTGCCGCTATTTGGCTCGGCGATATTGGGCCTGCTTTTGGTGTCGCGAAACCGCGCTCGCGAAGCCTGATCACTGCATAGATCCCGCTGGTCGGACGGGAAACTTAGATGTCTGCTGCTCAATAATCCGCGTGTTCCCGGCGGCCAGTATGCACCGGGGGCGCGCGGCGTTATATTTTTCTTTAGGCGCGATATTTTTTCACGCATAAAAGTCCTCAGTTCTTTGTTCGATCAGCCAATAAGCGCGCTGGGGAGAAGTCCAATGGATATTGGGTCTCAGTCTTCGAAAGAGTTTCAGGAACGCGATGCCGCCCATCGGGTGCCGGTATGATGGCGGCGACGCTGATCGTAGTGCTCCTGTTCACCGTGGCGTTCGGTCTTGCTAATGGCAGCAATTTTCTCAAAGGCGTCCGTAAGCCGGTCCTCCTCGGTACGCATTTCCTGCTGGGCGCGACGACATTCGAACTCGTGTTCCTGTTGCTACGGGGAACCGCGAACAGCGCCTCTATCCGCGCCGGCACGTTCGGGCAGTATGCGGCAGCAATCGTTGCGACGGCGTTAGCGCTCGGTCTGGTCGCCGGATTGATGGGCGGGCGCAAGCATCCGAAAACAGGGCTTGTGCTTGCCGCCCATGCGGCATTTGGTGGGTTGGCGTTTATTCTGGTGCTCGCCTGGGTCTTGACGGCCTAAAGACAATCTCTTTCTAGTTCGCTCCCGCGCCAGGGTGCCGGGAGGGGAGAGCCGGATGACTGAAAGTCTTTACTATGGTGAAGAGCACGCGGCCTTTCGCGATACGGTGCGCCGTTGGGTGGCGACCGAGATAGAGCCCTATGTTGATCGTTGGGAAAAGGCGGGGGAATTCCCGCGAGAGCTTTATCGCCAGGCAGCGGAACTCGGTATCCTCGGGCTCGGCTATCCTGAGGCTTATGGCGGGATCGAGGCGGATATCTTCTTTGAAATCATCGCGTTCCAAGAGGTGGCGCGGGCGGGCGCAGGCGGGGTGAATGCCAGCTTGTTCAGCCATACGATCGGCGCGCCACCGATTAAGTTCGCCGGGTCCGAGGCGCTTAAGGCACGGTTGCTGCCGGCGATTTTGAGCGGCGAAAAGATTTCGGCGCTCGCGATTACCGAGCCTGGTGGCGGTTCGGATGTTGCCAATCTGCAGACGTCGGCGCGGCGCGACGGCGATGATTATGTCGTCAACGGCTCCAAAACCTTTATCACCTCGGGCATGCGGGCCGATGTGATAACGGTTGCGGTGCGTACGGGCGGGGCCGGTAAGAATGGCGTCTCGATGCTGGTGGTCGAGGGCGATACTCCGGGACTTGCGCGGACACCGCTCGAGAAGACGGGTTGGCTGTCTTCCGATACGGCGACGCTCTATTTCGAGGATTGTCGGGTCCCGGCGGGTAACCTTCTTGGCGAGGAAAACCAAGGGTTCCGACTGATCATGCGCAATTTTAACATGGAGCGCATCACCCTGGCCGCGGCCTGCGCCGCCTTTGCCCAGGTCTGCCTCGACGATACTGTCGCTTATGCGCGAGAGCGTCACACATTTGGTGTTCCGCTGATCCAGCATCAGGTCGTGCGCCACAAGCTCGTTGATATGGCGATGCGGATCAACGCCACCCAGGCGATGCTGGAAAACCTCGCCTGGCGCTGCGAGCGGGGTGAGAATCCGGTGGCCGAAATCTGCATGCTGAAGAACATGGCGACCCTGACCCTTGAATTCTGTGCCCGGGAGGCGGTTCAAACCCATGGCGGTGCTGGCTATCTGCGGGGCTCCAAGATCGAGCGGATCAATCGTGAGGTCAGGGTGAACGCGATCGGCGGTGGCGCCGAAGAAATCATGCGCGACCTTGCCGCTAGACAGATGGGCTGGTAAGGGGGCGGGCACGGCCTTCAATTCCCCGTAAGCGCGCACCATATAGCGGTCACGTCTGATACGGGGATTTTGCGCGAATGCACGAAGCACACGAAATCGCAGAAAAAGTGGTCGAGGCCGGTCATGGCCATGGCCACCATGATCCGCATGCGCCGACCTCAGACAATGATTTCCGACGCAATGTGGGCCTGCTGATCGGCGTGCTGGCCTGCATCATGGCAATCATCACGGTCGCCGGCGCCAACATGATGAAGGAGACGCTCAACGCCAATATCGAGGCCAGCGACAGCTACGCATTCTATCAGGCGAAGAATCTGCGTCAGCAGGTTTGGCTGGCATCAAGCGATACGATGGAGGCGCTGCGCCGCGCCGTTCCGAGCCTGCCGCCGGATGCGAAAGCCTTCATAGACAGCCACCAAGCGAGCGTCGCAAAGAATGTTGCGCGCTGGGAGACTGATCCATCGACCGGGGAGGGCAAGAAGGAATTGCTGGCTAAGGCCCGTGCCGCGATCGAAGCCCGCGACCGCGCCCGCGACCGCAATCAATGGTTGGAAGTCGCCGAGGCGATGCTGCAGATCGCAGTGGTCGTCGCCTCCACTTCGGTACTGACGCTTTCGCGGCGTCTCCTCGTCGTCTGCGTCACCTTTGCGAGCATCGGTATCCTGGCCGCATTGAACGGCTTCTTCGGGATGCTGCCGCTACCCTGGTAATGGCCGGGGCGTCTAGGTTGGATCACCGAGCAGGAAGTCGATATCGTCTTCAGAAATCTCGAGCGCGCCGCCCTGTTCAGGGTCAAACAGGCCGTCGGCGAGCGCCTGTTTGCGCGATTTGAGCTCAGCCATCTTGACCTCGATCGTGTCAAGCGCGACCAATTTGTGAACGAAGACGGGCTTGTCCTGCCCGATCCGATGGGCTCGGTCGGTGGCTTGGGCCTCGACGGCGGGGTTCCACCATGGATCGTAATGGATGACCGTATCGGCTGCCGTCAGGTTCAGACCGGTGCCGCCCGCCTTCAGGCTGATCAGGAAGACCGGGATATGGCCGCGCTGGAATTCCGCAACCGGGGTCGCGCGATCACGCGTCTGCCCGGTCAACAGGACGAAGGGGATCTTGGCCGCGTTCAGTTCTTCCTCAATCAGTTCCAGCATGCTGGTGAACTGGGAGAAAACGAGGATTCGTCGGCCCTCGTCGATCAACTCGGGGATCATTTCCATCAGACGTTCAAGCTTGGCAGATCCGGCCTTGATGGGCTTGATACCGGACGTCTTGACGAGCCTCGGATCGCAGCAGACCTGCCGCAGCTTCAAGAGTGCATCAAGGAACTCGATACGACTGCGATTGAGGCCCTTTGCGGCAATGGCGTCGCGGACCTTGCGATGCATCGCCAACCGTATGCCGTCGTAGAGGGCGCGTTGTCCGGCGCCGAGTTCGATCTGCTCGATGATTTCGGTCTTCGGCGGCAGATCGGCGGCGACGGCGGCCTTGGTCCGACGCAGCAGGAAGGGCTTCACGCGGCCAGCAAGGCGCTTTTGCCGCTCCTTGTCGCCCTTCTTCTCGATCGGGCTTCGCCAGGTTTTAACGAAACCCTTGTGATCGCCGAGAAAGCCGGGCGAAACGAAGTCGAACAGCGACCATAGCTCGCCCAGATGATTTTCGAGCGGCGTACCAGTCAGGGCGAGGCGATGGCGGGCGTTGAGGCGGCGCAGCGCCTTTGCCGCCGCTGTTGCCGGGTTCTTCACGAACTGGGCCTCGTCGATGATCACCATGTGCCAAGGCTGAGCCATCAGCAGCTCAATATCGCGCGCCAGAAGGGCGTAGGTCGTCAGCACAATGTCATAGGATTTAAGCGACTGGAATTCCGCCTTGCGGTCGATGCCATGCTGGACCAGCACCGAGAGCTGCGGTGTGAAGCTGTGTGCCTCCGCCCGCCAGTTCGGCATGAGGCTGGTCGGCGCGACGACGAGGCAGGGTCGGTCAAGGCGGCCTGATTCTTTCTCGATGGCGAGATGGGCCAGAACCTGCACGGTCTTGCCCAGGCCCATATCGTCTGCCAGCAACCCACCGAGCCCGGTTTCCCGTAGCAATTGCAACCAGGCGAGGCCGTCATGCTGATAGGGTCTGAGCGCGCCGTTGAAGCTCGCCGGGACGACGATATCGGGCAGTCCCCGGCCTTCCTTCAGCCGGCGACCAAGCGCGCGCAGAGCCTCACCGCCACGCCAGACTAGACCGGACGCCGCCTCCAAGGTTGCCACCTCGACCGCATCGGCGCGGCGCAGGATCACCCGCTTGCCGTCATCGCCATGGCCGGAATCGAACAGTCCGGCGAGCGCCCGCAGGATCGGCCTGACCCGCCCCTGCGGCAGCGGCAGCACCCGGCCATCATCGAGGCGCAGCCGGATGATGTCGGCATCCTTGCTGTCATCGTCGAGATATTCAAACAACCCGTCCAGCGGCAAGCCCTGCAAAAGCTTGAGCAGGGCCGGCAGGATATCCACGCGCTCGCCGCCGATCATGATACCAAGATTGAGCTCGAACCAGTCGATGCTCGCCCCTTCGAGCAGGGCTGCGTCGATATCGCCATCCGCCTCGACCAGGCGGATCGGAAATTTCTCCGATATCTTGACCTGCCAACCGAGGCCGCTGAGGCGCGGGAGATCAGCGACCAGGAAATCGAGCCAATGATCATCGTCGTCGGCTTCGCCCCGAGACAAGGTCAACTCACCCCGCAACCCGCCCGGAATGGTCCAGCGATGCTGACTGGACAGCGGCACGAAGCCCATGTCCTCGAGCTGCTTCGCAGCTGCGCGCTCGGCCTTCTGCTGCCGCAGGATCTGGGCCGGGCGGCCATCCTTGGCCGTCACGATCGGGCGCGGACTTTTCTCATCCGCCGCGATCTCGATCCCGTCATAGATAAATGATAGTCGCAACAACGGCACTGTCGCGCTGGCCACGGGGGCATGGCGGCGATTGACCGGCCAGAACGGTGCGGGCTTCAGCGCCTCGCAGTGAAGATAGACGCGCGGCACCGGGGTTGCTGTAATCTCACGCTGCGGCAGCGGCTCTGGCGGTGGCGGCAAGTCGGGCGCGGCAAGGCGTCGGGCAAGCACGGAACTCGCGAGCCGGGCGCGGGAGCGAGCGATCTCCGTGCGGGAAAGCGGCGGTGCGGTCAGGAAGGCGGCGGCAGCCTTGGGCGCCATGCCGATATCGACCGGGCCGCAGACCCTGGCAGCAGGGTCGAGATACCAGGGCGGCGCCATGACACCGACCGGGGCCTCGCCTTCGACCTCGACTTCGCTGCGCTGCTTGCCATCGCGCCCGACGACCCAGCGGACCCTGCCCGAGCGCGGGGCGCCAAGGGTAAGGATGGTGCCATCGGCGTCGCGCCAATGGCCGCGGCCGGTTGCGATCACCCGGGTCAGAATATCGACACCCTCGACCCCGTCGAGGCCGCGACCATCCTGGCCGGTCCCGCCCTGGCGCTGGCCGAAGCGGTTCAGGGCGGCAAGAATGGTGGTATCTTCCGGCTTCAGCAGCTTGGCAATCGGGCCGGTTGCAGGGGCCGCCGGGTCCCAGCCGCGCGATGAACCGGGGACAACCGCGCCGTCGCGGCGCAGTGTCACGATCAACGGCATGACCCGGAAACGGTTAACGCCGTTCCAGTCCGGTGCCACCGTCACACGGTAGAGCAGGCGCTCGCGCGGTTGAGTCGCAGTCGTCGCGCCCGGCCTTGCGGCCGCCCCCTCTGATGCCAGTACCTCCAGCAGCAAGGCCGCGACATGCTTGCAATCCCGACCAACGGGGCAGGTGCAGACACCAGAAACCCGAGTCCGGTCCACCGATGCCGCGCTCGCACGCGCGGAGCGCCGCGCCATCACGGTCGCGGTTGTCTTATAGGCCTGGCGTTGGCTGCCCTGCACCGTGCCGCTGAAGCGACCGCTCTCGGCGTTGCGGGTCTCCAACCGGGCCCGACCGGACGCCTGATAAACGCGCCCCCCAGCGACCGCAGGACCGCCAAGGGAATGGACTATATCGTCGAGCGAGAATGAGATGGTGATGAACCCGTAAGCCAAGGAAAACCGGATTCCAAGCTTAGCACGCCATGCTCCCCCGGGTACACCGATGTTCCGTCGGGTGAGGTGCGCGTCCTGGTGGCGGGGGGGGCGGGTGCTCATTGGCGTTCCCGCCGATCAGTCGTTTCTGGCTTGACAAATTCGGATTTAACAAGTACAAAACATGAACTTTGCGAAGTTCCGCCCGCCCGTCCCTGTGATGTGGCGGGTTTTTTTGTTTTGGGGACGCGGATGGTGGGCGACGACGCGGCGGGCGATGAGGATGAGCGGTTTCTGAAGGCTCTGGCGCTTTCGGGAAATATTACGCGGGCGGCGCGGGAGGCCGGGGTGAAGCGGCGGGTGATGGTGGCGCGTCAGGCGGCGGATCCCGATTTCGCCGCGCGCATGCGCGAGGCCTGCGACGAGGCGATCGATCTGCTTGAAGCCGAGGCGCGACGTCGCGCACTTGACGGTGTTGAGGAACCGATCATCCGGGGTGGAGATTTTCTGCGCCAGGATGACGGCTCGATCGCGGTGATCCGACGCTACAGTGATCGCCTGCTCGAGTTGCTGTTGAAGGCGCATCGTCCGGAAATTTTTGCTGCGAGGGCGCATGGCGCGAAAATCGACCCGGATCAAGCCGAAGCCCTCGCCCCCGAAGAACGCGCTGATCGCGTCGCTCGCCTGCTTGACACCGCAAGAATGCGTCGAACTCGATCGGCTGCTCGCAGCTGATGTCTGGACGCCGCTGCCGGGGCCGCAGCGCGACGCCTACGACAGCCCGGCCGATATCCTGCTTTATGGCGGGGCGGCGGGCGGCGGCAAAACCGATCTTCTGCTGGGGCTGGCGCTGACGCAGGCGCGCCGGTCGATCCTGTTCCGGCGCGAATTTGCGCAGCTCAAAGCCATCGAGGATCGCGCGCGCGAGGTGATTGGCATCGCCGGTCGTTATACCGGCGCCGCGAGGGTAGGGCGGCTGCCGGGCCGCCGGATGCTCGAATTCGGCGCGGTTCAGCACCCCGGTGACGAGCGCAAATACCAAGGCCGCGCCCATGACCTGAAAGCCTTCGACGAGATCACCGCGTTTACCGAGGCGCAGTTCCGCTTTCTGATCGGTTGGAACCGGACCAGTGACGCGAAGCAACGGACCCGCGTGGTCGCGGCAGGCAATCCGCCCGTCGGCTCGGATGGCGACTGGATCATCCGCTATTGGGCACCCTGGCTCGACCGTCAGCACCCCCGCCCGGCGGGATCGGGGGAGTTGCGCTGGTTCGCGATGATCGACAGCCAGGAGACCGAGGTCGAGGGCGGGGCGGCGATCACGCACGGCGGTGAGGTGGTGATGCCGCGTTCGCGCAGCTTTATCCGGGCGCGGGTGGAGGATAATCCCTATCTGATGGCCGCCGGCTACAAGGCCGTGCTCCAAGCCCTGCCGGAGCCGCTGCGCACCCGGCTGCTGCAGGGCGATTTCGCCGGGGCGCAGGAAGATGACCCGCTTCAGGTCATCCCCACCGCCTGGATCGCGGCCGCGCAGGCGCGTTGGGCTGCCGATGGCGCAGCAGGGCCGATGGAGACGATCGGTATCGACGTCGCGCGGGGCGGCCAGGACCGCAGCGTGCTCACCCCGCGTCATGGTGCCTGGTTCGGGCCGCAGCGCGTGTTTTCCGGTGCGGCGACGCCGGATGGGCCGAGCGTTTTGGCGCTGGCCCGGGCCCTTGCCGAAGGGGGCGATCCGATCCTGCAGATTGATGTGATCGGCGTTGGCGCTGCGGTCTTCGATACGGCGCGGGCGCGCAATCTGCCCGCGCTCGGGCTCAATGCCGCCGAGGCATCGACGGCACGCGACCGCACCGGCAGGCTTGGGTTTCTTAATCTGCGTGCCGAGTGGTGGTGGCAACTGCGCGAAGCGTTGGATCCCGAACACGGCGAGGATCTGGCCCTGCCGCCTGACCGCGAATTGCTGGCCGATCTGGCCGCGCCGCGCTGGCGCCTCGGCAGTCGCGGTATCCAGATCGAAAGCAAGGATGATATCCGCGCCAGGATCGGCCGTTCTCCCGACAAGGGCGACAGCCTTGTCTATGCCTTTACCAAACCGCGCGCACCGGGCGCGGGGTTGCTGGCCTTCATGGCAGCGCAGCTCGACCGGCAAGCCTGACACCGGACAACACGTTCGTTCTCCCCTCGCCGCTGCCGTACCTCAAGGAAGGCGGGCGGATTTCTCCCATGAGGCTCTGATGACTGACTTCACCGGCGCGGTTCCCGCGCCCGGGCTGATCGCCCGCGTCTATACCGGTCTGCGATACGCCGTGACCGGAACGCCCCCTGCCGATTGGTTCGGGCCGGCCTTGCCGATGACACCCGAGGCACCGCCCACCGTGGCGGGGCGGCAGTTCGACTATCCGGTCGCCGTCAACCTGTCGATGGCACCCCGTGCAGAGGAGTGTATCGGCTTTGCCGAGTTGCGCGGTCTGGCGGAACGCTGGGATCTGCTGCGCCTCGTGATCGAGACCCGAAAGGACCAGATCGAGAGCCTCGACTGGGCAATCCAGCCGCGCAAATCGACGCCGCAGAGCCCGCCCGCGGCGGCCTCGGGCGACCCGCGCATCGCCTGGCTTGCCGATTTCCTGCGCTATCCGGATCGCGAGCATGGCTGGGGCGGCTGGCTGCGCATGCTGCTTGAGGATTTATTCGTGATCGACGCGCCGACCCTGCATATCCGCCGCGACCGAGCCGGGGGTCTGTGGGCGCTAGAGGTCATCGATGGTGCGACCATCAAGCGGGTGCTTGCCGCAGACGGCCGCACCCCGATGCCGCCCGATCCGGCCTATCAGCAGGTCCTCAAGGGTGTACCGGCGGTCGACTACACCCGCGAAGAGCTGATCTATGCCCCGCGCAACCCGCGACCGCACAAGATCTATGGCCTCTCCCCGGTCGAACAGATCGTGATGACGGCCAATATCGCGCTGCGCCGTCAGGTAAGCCAGTTGAACTACTTCACCGAGGGTAATACGCCTGAAGCCCTGATCGGTGTTCCCGATGCCTGGGGTCCGGATCAGATCCGGCAGTTCCAGGATTATTGGGATGCGTTGCTGCAGGGCAATCTCGGGGCGCGGCGGCATACCCGCTTCGTCCCCGGCGGCCTCAAATACCAGCCGATGCGCGAGCCGCCCCTGAAGGACGCCTTCGATGAATGGCTCGCGCGGGTGGTGTGCTTCGCCTTCTCAATCCCACCCACCGCCTTCAGCACCCAGACCAACCGCGCCACGGCGGAAACCGCGCAGCAGGCGGCACTCGCCGAAGGTTTGGCACCGCTTCAGCGCTGGCTGAAAGGCCTGCTCGACCGCGTGATCGCGCAGGTGCTCGGCTGGCCCGACCTCGAATTCACCTGGGCCGACACCCTACCCGCCGACCCCGGCCAACAGGCGCAGATCCTGACCGCCTATGTCGCCGCCGGAATCAAAACCCGCGACGAAGCCCGCGCACAACTCGGCCTCGATCCGCTGCCCGCGGGGGCGGCGACGGCGGGCGAGGGGGTGAAATCCGGCTTGACAAGGAATGGAACATTAAGTCACCATCCACCGGTTTCTCCTCGTGGGCATCTGGCGGCGCCGACGGCGTCAGGGTAAGGTCGCTCAAACCAATATTTTCGGGTGGGCATTCGACTCGGAGGCGACTCGATGCGCCTCAAAAACGCGGGACGTATTTTCTTCGCGACTCGCGTAAATGAGTTGTCTTGCCAAAGACCGGCATCCGGTTCAATTACAGTTGCGAGTACTGCGTGAAATTACCAACCCTGGATCTACAATCGAATGCGCAAGAAGATTGTCTCTCCGTTTTTTTCAATCGGCAGCGCAGCGCTGATTCTAAATTTGACCTTGGCGGTCTCCGCAGGATGGGCGGGAGAGATAAGTCCTGGAAAGTATTTGTGCGTAACTTCTCATTTATCGGGGATTGAATACAATAAAGATGGGACAGTATCGACCGGAAATTTTACGCCTACTGACGGTAGTTTTGTATTAAATATCTTTCCTGTTGGGCCGATTAGAGCTGATTGTTCAAAGGACAAAAAACGTGAGGACTATTGGTATTCATGCTTGGCAAGGACGGGGGCAAAAGTAGGGGATAGCTGGGTTTTGCATGGTAATAACTATAATCAGTTTAATGCGATGGTCGGAGGCGATGAATTGAGTTTATTCACCGACGAAGTAGGCAACGTAGGATTCACTTACGTTGAAGGGATATTTCCGCACGCTCGCGGCTGGTTTGTTTCAGATGGGAAATGTTCAAAGTTATAATATAAATCTCTATCGAGTATTCGCCAGATTTGGCTTCATCGCTCATTATGAAATAGTCCCTGTGTCCTCTTCCGCGTTCATCGCACGGATAAGTTCGGCATCTGGAAACTTTGGTAGTTTCGGCAATTCTTTCCGGGTTTTTTGTAAGGCCAATATGCGCTTTGTGTGATCGGGAATAATAGTTTTCCTCAGTGTATCAGCGTCGAAAGGCTGAAATGTCCCAGTGGCTTTATCCACTTTTCCGGGTCTTTGCGCGTCCGTTTCGATGCGAAACAGTAAATCTATTCCCCGCAATTCATCCAGGAGTGCACAAAGTAGTCCATACAATGCTGTGAGAGCATCGATCGAAACCAGAATTTGGTACGGCGAGCTTGATTCATCGACATACGTTCCGATGCCTTTTTCATGGTCGTAAATATGATGATGAATTATAGCATTCCTATACGACCTGCATTGCTTCACCTGCTGAAAACAATCGGTTATGCACTGCTTTGATTTGTCATCGAGCAGTTCCGCCTTTTCGAGGCATTTTTCGAGCAACCCGATTTTTGTATTTGAGCTTGATTTCTTGCCGACTTCTATTTGTAGCCAAAGCGGTGACTTTGAAAACAGAATAAATGAGCCAATAAAATCGATATGCGCCTCTATTTGATTCCATCTCACGGCTATAGCGCCGATCTCAGCTAATTGCTCGACCGTGTAAGCTTTCTTTGGATCGAATTCGATCCTTACCGGTCGTAACCCGAGGTTAGCCGGGGGCTTCCGCTTCATGGTTTCGTCGCCACGTGGTAGCGTTTTTTTTACCGGCCCCTTCATAGCGACAATCTCGAAATCGTCGCAGCACTGACATTGTAGCTGCGGCCGATCGACCGCAATGTTTCCTGGTCTACGTCACGCCGCCTGACCGCCTCGCGCGCTTGGTGGGGCGTGAGTTTCGGCTTTCGGCCGAACTTCACGCCCTTGGCCTTTGCATCGGCACGGCCGCGTTCTGTGCGCTCCTTGATGCGGCGGCGCTCCAATTTCGCGGCAACGCCGAGCATGGCAAGCACCAGCTCGGCAAAATCGGATGTGGTATCGACAACGGGTTCGGCGATCGACCGCAATCCCGCGCCGGCCTTCTGCAGGTCGCGGGCGATCACCAGCAAGTCGGTCGTGTCACGCGATAAGCGATCGACAGCCGGAATAATGAGAACGTCGCCGGCACCGATCGCCGCCATAAGCTTTTTAAGCTGCGGTCGATCGGCGGTCGCACCACTGACCTTCTCTCGATACACGCGCTCACATCCGGCCGCCTCCAATTGGGCGAGCTGGCTGGTGAGGTCTTGGGCGTCGGTCGACACGCGGGCATAGCCGTAAATCATGTCGCATTATGCAACAGACATATGAAACAGAAAAGCCCAATTCCGTCAGCGGATTAGGTTTGTTGCAAATGTCTTGATTTATGCAACATTACTCAGGCAAAGTTCACGTATGCCGGTGACCGGTTATGACTTGTGAAAATTTGGCTTCTCCCGCTAGAGTATGCGCCGCATCCGCATACCCCATCTCTCCCGCCATATAGCCTGTTTTTCTCCAAGATAAGGAAGCGTGCCTTTGCTCTGGGAAATGCTTGTGACCGACGGTCACGTTCGGGCAGCTCGTTTTCGTTTGCTAGCCATCCCGTTAGTCCTAATCGGCGTCGTTTTCATTATCCTTGCGGCACCGCCCAGTGGGCTATTTTTCTACTTTCCTACCCCTAACCTTGCAGGCTTAGGCCAGGATTTTCAGTCCCGTGCCGCACAACCTGTCATGGCGCGATTTAGTCAGATACCGCCTCTTTCCCTGACATCAGACCAAATTAAAAAATTGGCCCCGGCCGACCAACTGGGTGAGGTGACTAAGCTCATCCTTAAGTCGGTATTCCCCATATGGAACCCGCTGAAGGGCATCTAACGGCATAATCGCTCAACCT
>CAIXXC010000522.1 GCA_903923205.1 uncultured Rhodospirillales bacterium
CGTGGTCCTCATCGGCAATTGCGCCGGGATTGCCGCCTAAAAGCACCCGTCGAACGCTCGACTTTACCGCCTGGAACGCCAACCAATAACCTCGGGCCGCAAGGGCATTTTCCAAGTCGAGGTCTGCCTTATCCTTTTCTGGATTCCATGCGCCGTGGCGCACCCGCTCGATCAGGTCTGCGCTGACCTGGTATCCCTCGATCGAAAGGGAATGGTAGGCGTCAGAGACGTAGATCTCGTCGACCTGTCGCAGATAGGCTTCCGCATCGTTGACCTTAGCTGTGGGCGGCGGAAAACGGCCGGGTATGTCCTCCCGCATCTTTTGCCAAAGCATCCTTACCCGCTGGACGTATGGCGACGGATCGCGCCGATAGGGTGCTCTCGAGACGCGGTCCTTAAATGGATCAACTTCCCGGCTCGGATAGTCGGCCGCGCGCATGGTCGCCAGGATGTCGTCAGCTTCGCGATCGCGTCCGATATTGCGAAAAGCGCCAGCAAGCCTCCCCGCGACAACGGTGTGCCCTCCCCTCAACAGTCGCTGAAGCAAGGCCGAGGCGTCTCGTTGGGTCGACAGGATCGTACGGGCTTCCGTCGGGTGGTTCTCAAAGAATGCCGGCAATGCCGCCACGAGCGCGGCTTCTGGCTGAAAGAGCCGAAGGCCGTTCAAGACCACGACATCATCAGGTTGGGGAAGCGTATTGGATCCCTCGAACATCGACGTTCCATGGATGAAGTGGGTGGTCATCCTGTTGGCTTTCGTGGCCCGGACGAGCAACTGGGCCGGCACAGACGTGTTGCCGGCTTGGAGAACCAAAGATTGTTCGGGCGTCAGCGCCCATTGGTCGCCAAAGCGCTCGGTCAGGTAGTCTCGGCAAAAATCCCAATAGGACGTGTACCAGGCGGTGCTTTCGCCAGGATCGGCGCCAGGCCGCGCTGGTATGTACCAGCCCTTGATGACCTCCTGCAGAAAGCCGTGCTTTGTCAGGAGTTCCCTCACCGTCCGGGACAGGTCCCTGGAACGGATGGCCACGCGGCCGTCGGCCTGGACCGCCCGTAAGGCCTCAAGGGCGGCGGCAAGCTTCTCGTTGGGGGTCGCCATTGGACGCATTCTCTGATGCCAAAGGACCACGTATCGCCCTTCGCTCAAACTATGCACTAATTGTCGGGTTTAGCGCTGCATAAAAAAGCGGTTATTAGGGTGTATGAAAAATCGTTTATCGTGCTGACTGAGAAATCGGATTTTTGCGCAATGAACTCTCAATCGACCCGGCGCCGACTTGGGAAACCCTTCTAACTGTCAGGAAACAATATTGCTCGTAGTCTTGAGTGCCGTGCAGAATATGCAAAATCACGAGGCGATTTAGCTCCACGGTGTAAAATATCAGATAGTCCCCATAAGATTTCCGCCGAACTCCATGTCGCTCGAAACGGGGAACAAGCGGATACGCGTTGGGAAACGTGGCCAAACTCAAGACAGCACTTCTGAGCTCAGATATAAAGCTAAGAGCTCTTCGCGGACTTTCTGCAGCAATATGGTCTGCTATATTTTCTAGATCAGCTTCCGCTTTAGCGGTGAATATCAGTAACACTAAAGGCCGCGCTCACTGGCTAATTTCTTGTACTTTTCCTCAAGGCGATCAAACACTTTTTCTGCCGACTGAATTCGTCCGTCTTTCAAATCGGCAACGCCACGTTCGATAGATGCGTCGAGCGCCAACAATCGGCGTTCACGATCTTCCATCAGGCGCAAGGCATCTCGGATCACCTCGCTCGCATTGTTGTATCGACCGCTGACCAGCTGTTGCTGGACGAAGGCTTCGAAGTGCTGTCCGAGGGAGTAGCTGCTGGCCATTCTACGCTCACGTCGTCGTTTATCATCTAATGATAATATGTCGGACTCTCGAGATCAAGTTTGCCGTGCGCTTCCTTGGCTGCCGCCGCGTTTACCTCCGAGTCCCACTTTGGTGAGCTGCAAATCGGGAACCTCAGCGCCTTTCGTCATGCGCGGCCGTGACGCTTCTTGACCTTCCGTATATCGCTCACGAGCGTCCGTAATCCCTCAACAGCCTTTTTCTCGGCCGGTGTGAGATCTCGGCTAGGCTGATAGGTGTCCAATAGCACCACTAAAGCATCTTGTATTTTGCCGAGTTGCTTTCCGTAGCTTGCAACCTCCTTCAACACCTCCTCTTCCACCGCCGGGGCTGAAGACTCTCCAAGGTCTATATTGATAAGGCCGATCTGGCTGTTGGCAGGATTGAATATCCAGGTCCACGGCAAAATGGACTGCGTGACAGACCCTGAAAGCGGCATCCGAAATATCGTCATGTTCCGTTCTCCTCGTTTGTTCAGGCGCGGGCGCGATGCGATTTCAGATCACATTCGTCAGGCCATTGGAATCGGCTCTGCGGTTCTCCCTACCGGATGCTGATGTCGATTTGTCCGAACGTTTAAAATGGCCATTTGCTCCGAGGGGCCTCCTGCCCTATCCGGTCGGCAACGAAATCCGCGAATAGTCCAATGTTCTGATCGACGCACGCAGCCTCCGAGGCCACCATGTACTGCGCGCGCAAATTTCCTCGCCCGGCGCAGAACAATACGGGAACACAACGCAGGCAGTGGCGCCTCGGGTCTCAAGGGCAGCAAAATCTGGCGGTTACCGATTCGTTCTGGCGGAGGCCCCTCCCCTCACCGATTGGCGTTTGGCCAATGGGCGTCGAGCAGCTCGCGGAGAGCGGCATCGGCGTCGGCACGCGTTCCGCCGCCCCCAAGCATGAGCGTCACATTGATCTCCTGGCGCTTTTTGCCATCGATGCGCAAGACGGCTGCGCCTGTCGGTGAACGCATGACCTGCGCCGCGGCCTTTCCTGACTTCTTGGGGGCTGCCACGGGCCCCGACAGAAACCGGATAACGTCCTGAGGATGCTGCGGACGATCC
>CAIXXC010000523.1 GCA_903923205.1 uncultured Rhodospirillales bacterium
GTCCTTTCCGTGAAGCGGCAGCCACGGTCCCGGCCGACTGGATCAGGAGAAGGGTAGGAATTTCTTGATTTTTGCGGTCAGGCGGTGGCGACGCTGCTCATGCTGAACCACGTCGGTCCCGGTAACCCAATTGAGCTGAATGACCCTGCGCTCGCCCACAAAAGGTTCATGCCCGTGCCAGGAATTTCCGGTAACCTTGAACGCCAGTAACGTGCCCTCGTCCGGTGGCACTTCGGTGATCGCGTGATCGAGGCTGTCGGGCGTGCGCAGCAATCTGAGGCGTCCGCCAGGTGCTTCCCATCGGCCGTTCATATAGACCAGGACAGTAATCAGCTTCGTCTTGCTGTCGGTATGGATTTGGCCATCCTTGGCCCGAGCTCTGCCCCGGACCGTTACCATGGTCGGATAGCCTGTAAGATCGATTGCGAATTTTTCTGCCACTGCGGCGCGGAATTCCGGCCCCTGCAACTCGTCGAGTAGCCGGCCAAAGATGGGGCCGATCTTGACTTCGCTGGTCGGAAAACTGCCCGCCCGAGTAATCCGGGGATAATCATCTGCGATCGACGGTAACGCGTCGCTTCTCAGGAAGCCCGGTACAATTAAAAACGGGAATGGTTCGGAAACCAGCGAGGTGGCGATGAACCGGTCAATATCGAGATATTCCATGACCTCATATATCGTTCGTCGCAACGCCAATTCCAACCATGAAGTTTGTTCGCAGTTGCGTTACCCATGCGGCTGCCGATGGGCTGCTAACCGCAATGCGAAATAGCGAAACTGCCTCGGAATTATTTAGAATAAGCAGTAATCTATTCTCTCGTGCCGGGGCGCCTCTTGCGGTGAACTGGGCGGATGCGGGGCGGTTGGGTGGAAGATAAAGTCGATTGCGGTGCACCTAAAAGACCCGAGCCCTCGATTTCGGCTGAGTCGGCGGGTCGCGTCTGATGCGGCTGTTTGCCGATCCACCGCCCGTCCGTGCCGACACGGGAAAATCTACCGCCGACTCCTTTCCAGGTCCAATGCCCGCCTACCGCGCCCGCCGCGCGGCCAATCTTTTGAAACGTGATCCCATGCAGGAACTTGCAGCCGAAAAGCTGCAAATGTTGCATAGGGCGCTCCTGCATTATCAGCCGCAAAAAGCGGTACCGGCGGCAGGAGGATGGCGGCAGTTGCTTGGTCTCGTGGCACCTCAAGAGGCTCGGGAGCCGCGCCCACGGGGCATCTACATCTACGGCGGGGTCGGCCGCGGCAAATCGATGCTGATGGACCTGTTTTTTGAGACCAGCGCCGTTCCCCGCCGCCGCCGCGTCCATTTCCACGCGTTTATGCAGGAAGTCCACGATCGTCTCCATCGATTGCGCACGACGGTGCAGGGCGATCCTCTTGCCGTGGTGGCTCGCGAGATTGCGGGCGATGCCTGGTTGCTGTGTTTCGACGAGTTCCAGGTCAGCGATATCGCCGACGCTATGATCATTGGACGATTGTTTGAAGCCTTGTTCGCAGAAGGGGTTGTGGTCGTCGCCACGTCAAATCGTGCGCCGGACGAGTTGTACAAAGACGGCCTGCAACGAGAGCGTTTTCTGCCGTTTATCGCCATGCTCAAACATGAAATGGATGTCCTTGAGCTCGACAATGGCCGGGATTACCGCCTGGCGCGTCTGGCCGGTCGCCAAGTTTACTATACGCCTCTGGATTCTGCCGCTGCCGCTGCATTGGATGAATTATTTTCCGAGCTCACCGACGGGCTGGCGCCGGAGTCGATGACTATCGATATCAAAAAGCGTCCTTTGATTATTCGCAAGCAGGCCGCGGGTACCGCCTGGTTCACCTTTGCAGAGTTGTGCGGTCGCCCGCTGGGCGCTGGCGATTATCTGGCGATTGCCGATCTGTTTGATACGATCATCCTGTCCGAGGTGCCCTCTCTAGGCCCGGAGATGCGGAACGAAGCCAAGCGATTTAATACGCTCATCGATGCGCTTTACGAGGCGAAGGTTCATGTTGTGATATCTGCCGCGTCTCCGGCCATCGAGCTGTATACTGAGGGCGATGGCGCCTTCGAATTCGAGCGCACGGTCTCGCGTTTGCTCGAGATGCAATCTCTTGATTATGTGACAGCGCGTAAGGCCGTGACGATGCCGACCTCCGAGGTTGGCCCGGCGCTTGCCGCTCGCTCGGTTTCGCTGTAAGACCGCCGCCAAAGTGGTCGGCTTTCAGCAAAAACCCGATTTTCTGTCCTCTGGGGGAGCAATCCGGCGACATAACGCCAAATCTGCGGTAGACCCGAAACATCCTTAATA
>CAIXXC010000524.1 GCA_903923205.1 uncultured Rhodospirillales bacterium
CATTTCGACTGTCCTCTCGCCGAACTTAACGAGACTCCGTTGCCGCAGGGGCCGACCGAAGTCTGGGCCGTCGGTGTCGATTGTCACACGGGCTCGGGCAGTTACGAGGGGCTTGTCACCCGTTTCTTCTGGATCATCAATGATCAGTTCGAGTGGCAACGCTATACCGATGGCAAGACTGACGAGCCGATTGAGCTGACGCTCCTGAATTCGCCAAAGATAGCTTGGCATCTGAGCTCAGCGCCGCGGGCGGAGGAGATCGAGGAGGTCAGCGGAATTCCTGACTTCAACGGCCTTAAGCCTGGACAGGAGCCGACCCGTTCCTTGATCGACTATGTGGTCTATCGTTTCAAGGATGGGCTTTGGCATCGCATGGAACGCGCAGTGCCGGGCGATTGGCGCCAGGAGGATGGCTTTCCAGCGGATGGGGTTTTCCCCCGCGATTAGAAGTTGAGCGGGATTTACATTTCTACTGGCCTGTCCAGACTTGGATGGACTACTGTCGTGTTTCGGACCGGTCACGAGGCAGGAGTCAGACGTGCAGTTGCTCGACAAGATTATTCGTCCGATCGAAGACGAGGAAATTAAGTTACTGCACCGACTGCGTGATGTGCGTCGTTTGAAACGTGCGTCCAAGCAGGCTGATCCCTTCGCGCCGTCACTTGGTCAGAAGATCTCTGACGGTGTCGCCGCGACCGTCGGCTCCTGGCCTTTCATCATCATCCAGAGCCTTATCCTCGTCGCCTGGATGTTCCTGAACGTCACGGCCTATGTGAAGCAATGGGACCCGTACCCCTTCATCCTTCTTAACTTGGCATTGTCATTCCAGGCAGCCTATGCCGCGCCCTTCATCATGATGAGCCAGAATCGCCAAGCGGCTCTCGATCGCAATGACGCCCGCCACGATTATGATATCAACATCAAGGCCGAACTTGAGATTGAGCTATTGCACCAGAAGATCGACCTGTTGCGCCAGCACGAGATTGCGGAGCTGATCACGATCATCAAGACACTTGAAGCCAAGCTTCCCGGTGGCGAGGCTGCCGCGGCGACCTAGCTGGAAATCGTCGGCAAGCCAGCAGCCTTCCAGGCCTGAAGCCCGCCTGACAGATGGGTATCGAGCGGCAATCCGGCTTGCTGGCAAAGATTGACCGCCATCATTGATCGCTTGCCGATGCCGCAGTGGAAGACGACCGCCTTGCCAGCGGGATCTGGCAATTTGGTCGCGTCAAAGCTTGATAGCGGGAATGAGATGGCACCGGCGATCCGCTCCGCCGCGAACTCTGCCGGTTCACGAACATCGATCAGCAAAATTTCGCCGCGTGCCAGGCGCCGGTTGACATCAGGAGCATCAAGTTCCTGGAGTTTCATCGCTCTTCCTCCCTAATATGGCTTCGGCCATCCATAACATGGAAATTGATCGTGAGTGGCACTGAGATGCACAACCTGCGTTGTCGCCCCGAAGCCCTCGACAGGCTCACCCATGCTCTGCTGACAGTCGCGCAAATGGCGGAAGCCGACCGGCGCACGATTGCCTCAGGTATCTCGGGACCCGCGTTGATGGAAGCGGCTGGCGCAGCTGTCGTTGATGCGATCCGCCAGCGTTGGACGCCACAGCCTACCCTCGTTCTATGCGGACCGGGCAACAATGGCGGCGACGGCTTTGTCATCGCGCGGCTGCTGGCGGCAGCAGGCTGGCCCGTCCGGCTCGCCGTGCTCGGTAGTCGGTCCGCGATCCGGGGTGACGCCGCTTTTCATGCGGCCCTATGGCAGGGCGCGGTCGAGTCGATCCAAGATGCCGATGTCGTGACTGTATCCCTCGTCGTCGACGCGCTTTTTGGCGCCGGGCTGTCGCGACCGCTCGACGGTGCGGCTGCGGCGATCCTGGCTGCGGTTGCAGCGCGCGGGATTCCCGTCGTCGCCGTCGACACGCCTTCCGGGGTTCATGGCGACACCGGGGCGAATTGGGGCGCGATCGAGGCCGCCCTCACCGTGACATTTGCCCGCGCGAAGCCTGGTCACATTCTTCTGCCCGGAAGAAAGCTGTGTGGCGAATTGGTCGTGGCGCCGATCGGGATCAGCGACGAAACGATCGCCGCGCTTGCCCCGTTGACGTCGCGTAATGGCCCCGCCCTCTGGTGCCCTGTCTTTCCGCGACCGGGTGCAGAGGCCCATAAATATGCCCGCGGTCACGCCTTGATATTCGGTGGCTGGCCAACGAGTGGCGCTGCTCGCCTTGGCGCTCGTGCCGCGCTCAGAACTGGTGCGGGGCTGGTCTCTGTCGCTGTGCCGCCCGAGGGGTTCGCTGTCTACGCTGGCGCGCTGGAGGCGGTGATGGTCAAGCCGGTGGCGAGCGACGAGGACCTCGCCGGCCTGCTCTCGGATATCCGCCATAATGCACTGCTGATCGGCCCCGGCGCCGGCCTGGGGCCTGTGACGCTGGAGCGGACGCTAACGATCATTCGTGCCGATCGGGCGACGATCCTGGATGCCGACGCCCTGACCGCGCTTTCCGAGGCGCCGGATCGCTTTCACGACGCCTTGGCCGCGCGCACATGCGGGTTGCCCATCATCCTGACGCCACATGAAGGCGAGTTTCGCCGACTCTTCCCGGCCAAAGCAGATAAGCTCACCCGCGTCCGCGACGCCGCCCTCTCGACAGGCGCCATCATTGTGCTCAAAGGGGCTGATACGGTGATCGCCGCGCCCGATGGTCGCGCCGTCATCAACGATAACGCGCCGCCGACTCTGGCAACGGCGGGCTCCGGCGATGTCCTCGCCGGTATCATTCTTGGCCTGATCGCCCAGGGCATGCCGGGTTTCGAGGCTGCCTCGGCCGGCGTGTGGCTTCATGGTGCGGCGGCGGGCGGATTCGGCCCTGGCCTGATCGCCGAGGACCTGCCCGATGCGCTTCCCCGGGTACTCCGAGGTCTTTTATAACGTCGGATCGGGCCTAATCGCGATATTTCGGGTTTGGGTATCCCGAACGACCATGCTAAACGAACCGCTTCGGCGCGGGCGTGGCGGAATTGGTAGACGCACTGGATTTAGGTTCCAGCGACCTCGGTCGTGGGGGTTCAAGTCCCTTCGCCCGCACCATTGGCGGCATCCCGAGAGGGTTGCGCCGGTGGTTTCGTCATTCAGAGTTCGAACAGGCAACATCGTTCCATGCAGATCACCGAGACCAGCGCAGTCGGCTTGAAGCGCGAATATCGAGTCGTTGTGACCGCCCAGGACCTCGAGCAACGGCTCGACGGTCGCATTTCCAAACTTGCCAAGGAGATCCGCCTGCCGGGCTTCCGTCCCGGCAAGGTACCGGCTTCCGTCATCAAGCAGCGCTACGGCAGCTCCATCCTGGGCGAAATGCTCGAAGAGACGGTCAATGACTGCTCTCAGGCCGCAATCCGCGAGAACAATCTGCGCCCGGCGCTTCAGCCCAAGGTGGCCGTGGAGCATTTCGAAGAAGGCAACGACCTGGTCCTGAACCTGTCGTTGGAGCTGTTGCCCGAAATCGAGGCGCTGGATTACGGCTCGATCACGCTGGAACGGTTGAAGCCGGAAATTCCGGATTCCGATATCGACACCGCGCTTAACCGCCTTGCCGAGCGCTTCCAGAAGACCGAAGCGGTCGAGGCTGGAACGGCTGCCGGCTCTGGCGATGTCGCCGTTATTGATTTTGTCGGCTCGATCGATGGTGAGGAATTCGCCGGCGGGTCGATGAAGGACCATCATCTTGAGCTTGGCTCAGGGCGCTTTATCCCCGGATTTGAAGATCAGCTGATTGGTGCCAAGGCCGGTGACAAGATCGACGTCAAGGTGACATTCCCCGCCGACTACACGGCCGAGCAACTGCGTGGCAAGGATGCGGTTTTCGTCACCGAGGTCAAGGAAGTCCGTCGCAAGCAGCCCGTCGCGATCGACGAGTCGCTTGCCGAGGATGTCGGGATGGAATCGCTGCAGGCGCTGCGCGATGCCGTTCGAGGACAAATCGAAGGCGACTACAACAACGCCGCGCGCCAGCGTCTGAAGCGTGATCTCCTGGATATCCTCTCCGAACGTTACGTGTTTGAGGTGCCCGAGGGCATGGTCGAACTCGAGTTCCAGGGCATCTGGAAGCAATACGAAGACGAAAAGGCGCGTTCGCCCGAGGGCGAAGTCGACGCGGAAGATCAGGGCAAGAGCGAGGACGAGATCAAGGCGGAGTATCGCAAAATCTCCGAACGTCGGGTTCGACTGGGCCTGGTGCTGGCTGAAGTCGGCCGCTTGAACAACATTCAGGTCGGTCAGGACGAACTCAATCGGGCCGTCGTCGCCGAGGCGCGTAAGTATCCGGGCCAGGAAAAGGCCGTGTTCGAGTACTTCAAAACCAATCCGGATGCCATCAACGGGCTGCGGGCGCCGCTTTATGAAGAGAAGGTGGTCGATTTCCTGTTCGAAATGGCGCAGGTGACCGACAAGCCGATCTCTCCGGAGGAGCTGATGAAGGCCGTTGAGGAAGACGCGCAGAGCGGCGCGGCTTGATTGGCGCATCTGCGATGCCAATCTGAGCTTGCAGTGTCCCGGTGTCACGGCGACGATCATTGCGTGACACTGGCCTGCCGGCCGTCCGGTAGCCTGAGACCGCTGAATATCTAGGAAGGGGAAAGATCAGACCATGGCTGATCCGATGGAAGTGTACATGAACGCGTTGGTGCCCATGGTGGTCGAGCAGACCAATCGCGGCGAACGCGCCTATGATATTTACTCACGACTGCTGAAA
>CAIXXC010000525.1 GCA_903923205.1 uncultured Rhodospirillales bacterium
GGCGGTGATCACCGCCGCCGCATCGGGGATGGGACGGGCAGGCGTTGAGTTATTCATTCGAGAGGGTGCGCGTGTCGTTGCCGTCGATGTCGATGCGGACAAGCTTCATGCTCTTGTCGATGAATTTCGGGCGAAAGGCGGTGACGTTCAGGCAATCGTGGCCGACCTGACGAAGGTCGAGGCATGCAAACATTTCGTCGATGATGCGGCGGCACTTCTGGGTGGAATTGACATTCTCTGGAACCATGCGGGTATGCCAGGCCCGGCTGGCGTGGAGAATCTCGACCTTCAGGCGTACGATACCTCGCTCGCCCTGAACGTTACGTCTGGGATCATCGCCTCTGGGCAGGTGATCAGTCACATGCGCAAGCGAGGCGGCGGCTCCATCATCTTTACCGCCTCGGTTTCTGGCATCGTTGGCTCCATGTTGAGCCCGATCTATTCCTCGCAGAAATTCGCCGTGGTTGGATTGACGATGTCTCTGGCCCAGCGTTTCGCCGCTGACAAAGTCCGGGTCAACGCGATCTGCCCTGGTCCGATTGACACGGCCATGCTCCCCGGCTTTCTGGCCCGGGATGGCGGTGGCGCCAATGAACTCGCCTCCAACACACAAAAGGTATTGGCGGCAATTCCAATGGGTCGCGTTGGTCGGCCCGAGGAAATTGCCCACGCGGCACTGTGGCTGGCCTCTGATGACTCATCCTATGTCACGGGCATCGCCTTACCCGTCGATGGCGGGATGGTCTGCCGATAGCATCATGATTCAAGCCTTCGGGGGGGCCGACCCAATCGGCACCCCGACGTCGGTTATTGCGCTGCGGCGGGTGCTACCATCATGTCCGAGACGATGAAACCGGTACCGCCGCCGCGATCATTTGAAGCCGAAGGGGTGCCATTTAGGACGAAGCCCTCATAGTCGTGATCCCGAACGGCGTCGCATTGCTGCAGATAAAACCCGAGGCCGCCAGGGTAGTTCAGCATCTCGCGGGGCTTTCCCGGGATATTTGCGCCCATGTACCAGGAGTTGGCCTTCGGAAACAGTGATCTCCCAGCCAATTCCTGAACGATCCCACCCCAGACTGTCTCAGCCTGTTCGGTCGTCTCGAAGCGGGAAACGCCTCGGTCGCGCATGTCGGTGAGAAACTGCACAACCCAGTCGCCCTGGAATTCGGCGCAGGTGGGACCATTGCAGAATCCCGATGGGCTTTGCGGTCCATATACGTAGATCAGGTTGGGGAAGCCTGAAGTTGCCATGCCGAGATAGGTGCGGGTGCCTTCCGCCCAGCGTTCGGCAAGGCTGCGCCCATTCACGTCGCGCATATCGATACTGGTCAGGCCGCCACTGACGGCGTCGAACCCGGTTGCCAGCACGATGATATCGAACTCCATGTCCTGATCGCGGGTTCGGATGCCGCGCGGGGTGATCGCGTCGATCGGATCGGTGTTCAGGTCGATCAGGTTGACGTTGTCCTGGTTGAAAATTTCAAAAAACCCCTGTTCGAGCGATGGGCGTTTGGTGCCGAAAGGGTAGGGCGGCTGCTTTGGCGCAAGCAACTCGGCGACGGCGGGATCCTTGATGCGGGGAAGCGTGCGATTGCGCCAAAAATCATAGGCCGTGCGGTTTACCGTTTCGTCCGTCAGCACGTCCATGTATGTGCCAATCCAGAAATTGAAAGCGCCCTCGTCCCAAAGCTCCTGATACTTCGCCTCGCGCTCTTCCCGTGTCGGGCTGCCCGGTAGCAGGCTGAAATCAAATCCGCCGAATGTTGAGCGACGACGCGCGTAGCGCTCGCGATAATCTCTCTTCCACTCAGCCTGCGTCTCGTGGTCGAGCTTGTACTGCCGCATCGGCAGGGCGAGACAGGGTGTTCTCTGGAATATGGCAAGCTGAGCGGCGTCTTTTGCCGCCTCCTGCGCGACCTGGACACCGCTGGCCCCGGTGCCGATGACGGCAACGCGCTTGCCGGCAAAGCTCAGGCCCTCTTGTGGCCATTGCGCGGTGTGGTGGCAGGGTCCTTCGAAGCTGCCGAGGCCGTTGATTTCAGGGATGAAGGTCTTGGTGCCGAAGCCGAGGCAGGGCACAAAAAATTTCGCAGAAACGGTTTCACCCTGGTCAGTCCTGATTTGCCAGCGCTCGCCCGCCTCGTCGAACGAAGCGCCGGTGATCCGGGTCGAGAACTGGATGTCGCGGCGAAGGTCGAGCTTCTCATCGACAAAGTTGAAGTAGCGGCGGAGTTCTGCCCAACCGGGGAATCTCTCACTCCAGTTCCATTCTGACCAGATTTCTTCCAAGCCGTATTCATACATCGGAACATGGGTATCGACCCTGGCGCCTGGATAGCAGTTCCAATACCAGATGCCCCCCAGTTCGGCGCCGGCCTCATAGAGTTTGACCCGAAATCCCCGCTGGCGCAGGCGATAAAGCTGATACAGGCCGGCGAAGCCCGCGCCGACGACAATCACGTCATAATCACTCTGCTTCATGTCTGCTCCCTGTCTCAGGCCGAATAACAGCGCGGGCAAAACACGGGCAGGCTGCTGTCCTGCGGCTGGATTCCGTGTTGTCGCCTCGTCTCTCGTTCGTCCATTCGGTTATCCGATGTTGTTATTTTCATGGGACGTCTGATGGCCCCAATTCTTCGGGTCGTCGATTGCTGGTATCTGACATTCGGACGGATCTTACCCTTCGCCGTCAAGGGGCTCGCTGGTGTTGCGTCAATTCCGATCCTGCAGCGGTTCGCAGAAAGGCGCTAGGCTGTCGTTCGCCCGCGATGATAAGGCCGACTTGGAACGGGGCCAGCGCTCCGACGAGGATGACGACACGAGGAGAGCGAAGGCTGCTAGGGATCGGTATCGCCCTCCTTGCGTGCGTCCACGATGATTGTGTGGATGCCCATGCCAAGGCTCAAGCGCGACATTTCGACGGTAAAGGGCTGATTGCCACCGCTTGGCATGATGATAACCAATCGGCCGTCCGCTGAAACGCCCTGTATCATGCCCAGTGAATTGCCCATGAAGTCGAGTGCGCGCCTGTCGATCACGTCATGGGCGCTCAGGTGGCCTGCTCGACCACCAGTCACGGTCGTGTTTCCCGAGGAGAGCCCATCGTAAGCTTGGACAGGAACTGATCCAACCCGTGTGCCGATTGCGAAGAGGGCAACGCTGCAGAGCACGAATGCGCATCTCTTTAACATTTCGGACCTCCCTGGATCGCCTAAAACCAGAGGCTAAGCCCAAGCCCTTCAGGCTACGAGAATCGGAAAATACCCAGTCTTTCCGGCTGCCGGCGTTGCCCATTCCAGACGAAAGAGCCCGCCTCCGAGGAAGGCGGGCTCAAGCCATTTCAGTGCAACAACGGAAGCCTATTGCATGATGAAGCCGGCATATCCCTTGTCGGCAACGTCCTTGCAGCGCTGCCGGTATTGGCCGACACCGCCGATATATGACAGGAGGCGGCGCGGCTTGCCCTCCACGTTGGAGCCCATGTACCAGGAATTTGTCTTGGTCACGATCGTTGCGTTGGCGATCGAGTCATGATGTTCCACCCAGGCGTCCTCGAATTCCTTGGACGCTTCGATCACCGTCGCGTTGGTCGATCGGACGTGCTTGATGCAGTCCGCAATCCACTCGGTCTGCTGTTGCAGGCAGGTCGTCATATTGCACAACGCCGCTGATGGCGCGAGGGGGGCTCCGGTCATGAAGAGGTTGGGATAGCCGTGGACCTGCATGCCCATGGCGGTCCGGATATCACGGCCCCAATCCTCCTTCAAGGCACGGCCTTCGCGACCCCGAATATCGATGCGGGTCAACGCGCCTGAGCCGGCATCGAAGCCAGTCGCCATGATGATGACATCGAACTCGTGCACAGTGCCGTCGGCCAGTTTCAGGCCTTCAGGTGTCACTTCCTTGATCGGGTTGTCCTTGACGCTGACAGCTTCGACGTTCGGGCGGTGATAGACCTCAAGATAATTTGTCTCAAGTGGGACCCGATGGGTGCCGAAGCCGTAGTCTGTCGGGATCAATAGATCACACAGCTTCGGATCCTTCAGGCGCGCCCGCATCTTTCTGCGCACGAATTCAGAAACTTCCTCGCTGACCTGCTCGTCGAAGAACATCTCGGAGAACGAGGCGAGCCAGAGTTGGAGTGAGCCGTCGTCCCAGATCCGCTCAAGCGTGTCGAGGCGTTGCTGTGGTGTCAGGTCTGCCCAGGCGCCATTTTCGAAATCGTACTCGAAACCGCTGAAGGTCGTGGGCAGCCGCTTGGCCAGGTATTCGAAGCGATCCTTGTAGGCTTTGATATCTGCTTCCGAGTATTTCGGATTCTGCATCGGAATGATGTACTGAGGCGTCCGCACGAACACCTTCATGTGCCCGACCTTATCGGCGATGGTCTGAATCACCTGGATGCCCGTCGCGCCGATGCCGATAACGCCCACACGCTTGCCGGTGAAATCGATGGGTTCTCTGGGCCAGCGCGCCGTATGGAAGATGCGGCCCTTGAACGTGTCTTGGCCTGGGAACATCGACGAAAGCGGTGCCGAGAGCATGCCGGTGCAGCCGATCAGGAACTGCGTATCGATTGTCTCGCCGGAATCGGTGGTTACGATCCAGCGGCCCGTCGTCTCGTTGAAATGAGCACTCGTAATCGTCGTGTTGAACTGAATGTCTTTTCGCAGGTCGAGCTTGTCGGCAACATAGTTCATCCAGCGCTCAATCTCCGGCTGGCCCGGAAACCGCTCACTCCAGCTCCAACCCTTGTAGAGTTCTTCCGAGAACAGATACTGGTAGATGTAGCTTTCGGAATCGAACTTGGCGCCCGGATAGCGGTTCCAGTACCAGGTGCCGCCGACACCTGATGCGGCATCGAACGCCTTAACGTTCAAGCCCTGACCGCGAAGTTGATAAAGCTCGTAAAGACCGGCCACGCCGGCGCCAATCACAAGAGCGTCAAGTGATGAGACTTTATTCTTAGGATCGGTTTGCTTCTCAAGGGTCGCGGTCTCGGCCATTTGTCCTCCGGTCGTAGAATATTTTGATCGTCCAGCGATGGTTTCCCTGGGCGCAATATAGTCAGCCAGAGAACTTAATGCATCGCAGTTATCGCTTCCAGTACCTGAGATGCATTTTTATGGCCTGGGCGTGATTATACTGGCCTGAGGCGCCTCGCCGCATCGTGAGGAGCCTTACAAAGATCGCGTCGCTGAATGCTATGATACACATAGCTTAAGAGATACTGGCGGTATCACCCGTCCAGCTTTGGAGAACTATCATGCCTGATTTATTGCGCAAGTCCCGTCGCGTGGTCGGTACCGTCAACGGACAAGCGACCAGTGATGGCGCCGGCGTGCAACTCAGCCGCGTCATTGGGCAGCCGGCACTCCCCGATCTCGATCCTTTTCTGCTTCTCGATGCATTCGGATCAGATGATCCGGGGGCCTATATCGCGGGCTTCCCTTCGCATCCCCATCGGGGCTTCGAGACGGTGACCTATATGTTGGCAGGTCGGGTGCGCCATCGCGACAATGCCGGCAACGAGGGACTTCTCGGCCCCGGTTCCGTTCAATGGATGACCGCCGGGCGCGGTATTGTTCACTCTGAAATGCCAGAGCAGGAAAATGGATTGCTTAGTGGGTTCCAGCTCTGGGTGAATCTCCCCGCCCGCGACAAAATGATGGCACCGCGGTACCAGGAATTTTCAGCGTCGGAAATTCCGAGGATCGTTGTCGCCCCCGGCGTGAAGGCAGGTTTGATCGCCGGCGGCATTGGCGACATTCAAGGTCCCGTGCGTTCAGGCGCGACAGACGCTTTTTACGCCGATTTTGCCCTGGAAGCAGGAAGCGTTGCCGAAATTGATCTGCCGGTGGCACACAACGCCTTCGTCTATGTCTATCGTGGCACCTTGCTGGTCGGTCAAGAGGCCACACCCATTGCCGCGGGTTCGCTTGGGGTGCTTTCACTTGGCGCTTCGCTTCGCCTAGACGCCACAGAGGACGCCCATGCGCTTGTGGTTGCTGGCGCACCCTTGCGCGAGCCAGTTGTCCGCTATGGTCCCTTTGTCATGAATACCGAGGCGGAAATTCACCAGGCGGCGCGCGACTATCAGTCTGGTCGCCTCTGATCGCGGCCCAGCAGTTTACCCAATAGTTGTCGGAAGGCCTCGCGTTCCTCGCTGCTGAGAGACGCGAGAACCTCCGTCTCGTAGGCGAGGGCTAGCGGCGCAATCTGTTCGAAAAGTTCGCGACCCTTCTGGGTCAATTTCAGCGATACCAGACGTTTGTCGATCGGGTTAACCTTCTTTTCGACAAGGCCGATGAGTTCCAGACGGGCGGCGGCCCGGCTCACCTTCGCCTTGTCCATCGCAACCCTGACAAACACTTCGCGAACAGATACGTCGCGATGTTGGCTCAAATGCGCGATGAGGCGCCATTCGGGGATCGAGATGCCGAAGCGCGAGGCATAAATCTCGCCCAATTCCTGACTAAGGCGATTGCCGAGTGTGTTGACGAGATAGGGTAGGAAGCGATCGAGTTCGAGCATCGGCAATCCGCGTTGACATTCATTTCATATGATATGATACAAAATGGCCCAGACGAAGTGCTTTATCGGCTGTGACGACCTGGAGGGTTGATTGAGATGAGTCTGCGCTACATGAGCGGGTTCGGGAACGAGTTCGAAACCGAAGCGCTGGAAGACGCGCTGCCGAAAGGGCAGAACTCCCCGCAACGCTGCAATTATGGGCTCTATGCCGAGCAATTATCCGGCTCGCCGTTTACCGCGCCGAGAGCGACGAACCAGCGGTCGTGGCTCTATAGAATTCGTCCGACCGTCAAGCACATCGGGCGTTTTCGGCATTACCAACTGCCATTCTGGAAAACCGCGCCGCATATCGTGTCACATCGTTTGCCGTTGGGGCCTCTACGCTGGAGCCCGACACCCGTCTTAGAGGATAGAACAAATTTCCTGACCGGCATACGGACGATAACGACAGCGGGTGACGTCAACACGCAGGTGGGTATGGCGATTCATACTTACGTGGCGAACGCCCCGATGCTCGACGAATATTTCTGTAATGCGGATGGCGAATTGTTGATTGTCCCGGAGATGGGCGGCCTCTCGATCTTCACCGAGTTGGGCAGGCTGATATGCCACGGTTTGGTGCCACAGACGACGAGATCCTCAGATTCTGTGCCGCTTCTCAGAGAATTCTGGTGACGCTTGATCGAGCGACGATACCCGCACATGTTTCCGAGTATTTGTCCAGAGGTGGCCATACCTCGGGCGTTCTTCTGGTAACGCCGCGTTGTACGTTCAGCCACCTGATCGATGACTTGTTGCTCATCTGGAACTGTTCGACCAATGATGAATGGATTAATTCAGTCCATTACTTGCCTCTTAACTATTGATAACGTGTTTATCAAATTCAAGAAACAAGCCGCCACCTGCTGGACAGTTCATTGCGGGGAATTGGCTTCGATCGTATGGAGCTTCCAGACCAGCTTGTCCTTGGCGTGCTTCAGCGAATTAGCGAAGAAGACGACGAAAATACACATTGCAACAGTGAGTATCCCAAAAAGCTGCCAGCGGCGTTTGGTCCAGTGCCTGATGTCGGGAGAAAAACCCATCAGAGCCAACATGGCGGAAATCGTAATGACGGCGTCGAAGCTGGCTCGTTGCCAATACTCTCCGCCCAAGTGCAGCCACATGCCAAATTCGTCAAAGGTTAATGCCAGGCCAATCGCATAGATGACCGTGCTGACATCCAGAGCCCTTCCGATGGGTCGAGCCACGAGAATATACCCGCCAATTCCTGAAAGCAAAAAGATGCCGTAATTCAGATGATGAACGTGAGTTCCGCCGACATGCAAAAACAGGTCGGGCATCATTCGATCCATGATCAGGAACACGACAATCCGCGACGCCGCGAATGTCAGTAAGAACACGTAAAGAATCAGTCGTATCGTTCGCCGTCGCTCCAACGTTTTCCTTTCTCGGAAAATCAGTGTTGCCCTATCGTGAAATCGAAAACTGAACCAAACCCGTTCGATCAGTTCGTCTGCTCGCCAGTTTGAAGGTCACTGATTGTGTCACGAGTCCCTTTGAAAAACCAATCCGTACCGGCATTCCCCGTCAGGACGTTCTGGTTTCCGTCATCATGAACGGAACTGCCATTCACGAGCAAGTAACTGCTATTCGTTCCCGATGTCGCAGTCCCTTTGATGCGTTTGATTCGATTGGCGTACGTATCATTCGACTGCCACACGCTGAAAATCGCAGTGAGCGCAGTGAAATTTGTGTCGTAGTCTGTAAATCCACCGATCAGAATGTCGTCGGCAGATCCCCCGGTGATCTGGTCGTTGCCTTTTCCACCGATCAGAAGGTTTCTGCCGCTGCCACCGGTAATCGTGTCGGCTCCGTTTCCACCCACGATAATGCTTCCGTTTGCACTTCCCGTAATCGTGTCACCGCCATTTCCACCGTGGACGTTCATGATGTTGTTGATCCCGCCCGTGTGACTGGCGGTACCGGTTGTCAGGTTGATGATCAACGGAGTGGAACAGGCCGAGAAATCCAACCAGTCGCCTTTACTTCCGATGCCGCCGTTCACAGTTCCGCTCACACTGGCCGCGTCGGCAAACCGAAAAATGTCCACCGCAATACCGCCAATCAATGTCCCAAAATTGGTGAACGAAAACGCTCCGTTGATGTTTCCCGTATTCGTTCCTGCGATATTCCAAGTGTTTGTCGAATTCGTCCCTGTCAGAATGTTCGAACCTGTTCCGCCGATCAGCGATGTGATGTTGGTGAACCCACCACCCACCGCGGTTGCCGACCCGGTTTGCAAGTTAGCCACGATATCGTTACCGCAAGCGGAAAAATCGAGTGAATTCGTTCCAGCCCCACCCGCGATTGCATTGGCTACGAATGCACCGGGTGAAAACACAAACGCATCATTGCCGCTTCCGCCCGTCAGTGATTGGATTCCTGAAAAAGCAATACCGTTCAGGTTACCAGCGTTCGGAGCGGTAATGCTCCAGACGTTGGAACCATTCGCGGCGTTCAGGACATTTGCCCCGCCGCCACCGAAGATGCTTCCAGTCACGTTCCCGGCCGCACCTATCGCGAACGTATCGGCTCCGAAACCACCGACCAGCGTATCGAACTTAGTAAATGAGACTCGTGTATTCAGCGTTCCTGAATTCGTCCCGGTGATGTTCCAGAAATTTGTCGCGTTTGTGCCAATGAATGTGTTCGAGGGTTTGTCGTTTCCATTGAATGAATTGATATTGGAAAATCCGCCTCCGACCCCAGTTGCGACATTTGACTGAAGGTTGATATAGACTGAGAACGCGCTCGCGGAATAGTCGAGCGTATTATTCCCACCCCC
>CAIXXC010000526.1 GCA_903923205.1 uncultured Rhodospirillales bacterium
AAGCGGGTGACGCTGTCCATCAGGCAAAGAACATCCTGTCCAAGGTCGCGCAGATATTCCGCAACCGTCAGTGTGAGATAGGCGGCCTGGCGCCGGATCAACGCGGATTCGTCCGATGTCGCCACGACCACGACGCTGCGGGCAAGTCCCTCGGGGCCGAGATCATCCTCGATGAATTCCTGGACCTCTCGTCCGCGCTCGCCGATCAGTCCGATGACGGAGGAATCATTGGCGGTATAGCGGGCCAGCATTGAGAGCAGTACAGATTTGCCGACGCCGGAACCGGCGAAGATACCCATGCGCTGGCCACGGCAGCAGGTCAGGAAGGTGTTCAGCGCGCGAACACCAAGATCGACCTTTCCAGAGACCCGGCGTCTCGTATTCGCCGGAGGCGGAACCCCTCGTATCGGGTAGGCTCGTGGGCCACGCTTCAGAGCACCTTTGCCGTCGAGAGGCTCGCCGAGTGCATTGATGACCCGGCCGAGCCAGCTGATATCGGGGTATATGACTGGTGCGACCGCACTCACCTCGGCTCGGCATTTGAGTGCGATCCCGGTTAGCGCGCCAAGAGGCATCGCAAGGGTCCGCCCGTCCCGGAACCCCACGACCTCGCAGGGCACCCGTCCGCCGTCCGGGGCGATCACGACGCAGCGGCCGCCGATGCCGAGGCTTTGATGGATCCCGCCGATCTCGACCAGCATCCCTTGAATCCCCGTGACGCGGCCAAATTCCGTATGACTGGGCAGGACGTCGATAGATTGCCGAATTGCCTCAAGCAGCATGCCGTTCCCGTTCACGCGCATTTATACGATTGGGTCCGTTTGATTTGTGTTTGGAGACACTGCCCTATAATGCTCGCCAAATCGTTAACGAACTGTGGCCAGTGGCGTCGGCATTCACGGTATGGGAGCCAATTTCCGCAGGGGGCTTGGTATTTTTGCGATTTGTCCCTAAGTTAGACAGCAATGAACCAAAGTTTGCTGGAGTAGATCAGATCATGGCGCGGATGCAGGCGATGACGGTGACGGACGCGGCGGCGAACCGTGTGAAGGCCCTGTTGGCGCAGCAGGATAAGCCGGTGGTTGGACTGCGCGTCGGCGTCAAGTCGCGCGGCTGTTCCGGCATGAGCTATTCGGTTGAGTTTGCTGAAGAGAAGGGCAAGTTCGACGAGGTTGTCGAGGATAAGGGTGTCACCATCTTGATTGACCCGAAGGCCAGCATGTTCCTTTTCGGCACGGAAATGGATTATGCCGAGGACAAGCTTCAATCCGGCTTCACCTTCAAGAACCCGAACGAAAAGGGTCGCTGCGGCTGCGGCGAGTCATTCCACGTCTGATCACGGACTGGTTTCACGTGACGTGATACCATTCGGTCCCGGCTCTGCTGGGGCCGGGGTTTGCGTTCGCCGGATTGGCACTGCGTCGTCGTTACAAAAGGAATAGAGCGAGTTTTATGCCGAAGATGTTTTTTATCGACGCCGCAGGGCAGCGTCGTGAAGTCGATGCACCCAACGGCTTGTCGGTTCTGGAGATCGCGCACAAGCATGAGATCGATCTCGAAGGCGCATGCGAAGGCTCGCTGGCCTGTTCGACCTGCCATGTTGTCGTTGATCCGCAGTGGTTTGATGCCTTGAAAGAGCCGACCGAGGACGAGGAAGACATCCTCGATCTTGCGTTCGGCCTTACCAAGACGTCGCGTCTCGGCTGCCAGATTGTCATGTCCGACGAACTCGACGGCCTTGTCGTTTCCTTGCCCGTCGTTCGCAAGTAGATCAGCGGACGCGAGAGCTGATCGTGCCGCTCGATCCCACAGCCCTGGCCCGTCTCAAACCGGGTGCGCGGATCGTGGTTGGAATGTCCGGGGGCGTTGATAGTTCGGTGACCGCCGGGTTGCTGGCGCGCGCAGGCTATGAAGTCATCGGGATCACGTTGCAGCTTTATGATCACGGTGCAGCCATCGAGCGCAAGGGCGCCTGCTGCGCCGGGCGTGACATTCTCGACGCGCGTCGCGTGGCAGAGCATATTGGCATCGCCCATTATGTCCTCGATTTCGAGGAACGGTTTCGCAAAGCGGTTATCGACGATTTCGCGGATACCTACCTCGTGGGGGAAACCCCGATCCCGTGTATTCGTTGCAATCAGACAGTGAAGTTCAGCGATCTGCTTGAACGTACCCTCGATCTCGGTGCCGACGCCCTGGCGACGGGACACTATGCTCGTCGTGTCGATGGACCGGGCGGTGCGCAGTTGCTGCGTGGCATCGATCCGGCGCGTGACCAGAGCTATTTCCTCTTTGCGACCACCGCACGTCAGCTCGAACACCTGATCTTCCCGCTGGGTGGGATGCCAAAGGACCAAACGCGACAACTGGCGGCCGAGATGGGCCTGCCGGTAGCCGCCAAGCCCGATAG
>CAIXXC010000527.1 GCA_903923205.1 uncultured Rhodospirillales bacterium
CGACGTCAGAATCGCGAACACATAGGCTTGGAGCAAGGCGACGAGGACTTCGAACAACGTCAGGAGCACATTGATCAAAATCGGAACCGCGCCCGCGACAAGACCAAGGCCCATGTTGATGCTGCCAAAGTAGATCGCGAGGCCGATTGCGAAGCCACTGACGATATTCATAAGCATATGGCCGGCGAACATGTTCACGAAAAGTCGGACCGAGAGGCTGATCGGGCGCGAGAGATAGGACACGATCTCAATCGGGATGATCAACCACCACATCCACCAGGGCACACCCGCGGGCAGGAAAAAAGAGAAGAAGTGCAACCCATGGCGCGCCAAGGCAAGAAGGGTCACCATCGTGAAGATGGCCAGTGCCATCGCGAACGTGATGACAATATGGCTCGTGAACGTGAAACTGCCCGGGATGAGGCCCAGCAGGTTTCCGGAGAGGATGAAGAGGAATATCGAAAATACCAGTGGCATGTACTTGGCACCATGGGCGCCACAGTTATCGCGCACCATGGCAGCGATAAAGTCGTAGAACATTTCCGCCAATGACTGCAGGCGTCCCGGCACCATCTGGCGCGACATCCCGCCAAAAATCATGATGGACAACGACAATGCCACGCTGAGGGACATCAACAGTGCGGAATTCGTGAACGACACATCGTAGCCCGCGATCTGAAGCGGGATGATCCGATGAAGTTCAAATTGCTCAAGCGGCGAATTACTCACGTTCGTTCCCGTGGTTGTCAGTTCCAGCCATCGTACCCTTCACATCTTCCTTGGCACCCGGGCGACCCGGCTTGCCATAACCAACCGCGAGCCCGAGACCGTTCATCGCGCGGTAGACATTTATCATGCCTGCGGCGATCCCGACGAAAAAGAACCCGATCGTCATAAACGGTCGCGTTCCCCACCATCGATCGAGCGTCCAGCCGATCAGCAATCCGACCACCAGCGCCGCCACAAGTTCGGTGCCGACGCGAAGTGCCAGCCGAAGCGAGCCTCCATCTTCATCGGAGGGACCCGCAGCACCAACGGATGGCGCCATGTCGCCACGCGCTTTGGCAAGCCTCGTATCCAGTTCTGTCAGCCGCGCACTCTCGCTATCCTTCGGCTCGGACAAAACATTCCCCCACGGCCAAGAGAATCGCTGGCCGGAACGCGGCGAAAAATAGGTGCCGTGTCGCAGCCATGTCAAGGTGAAAGGCCAAACAGCGGCACAAAGGGGCGATGCGTCGCAGCGTCGCGGGCTTTCCGAACCCCTTACCGGGATTATCCGACGCGCCGCAACGCATCGGTTTGCCCAAGGTCAACCGAGACTAGACGCGAAATCCCCTTCTCGATCATCGTCACGCCATAGAGCCGGTCCATCTTGGCCATGCTGACACGATGATGCGTGACAATGAGGAATCGTGTCCCGGTACGAGAACCGATATCGCGCACGAGGTGACAGAATCTCTCGACATTTGCGTCGTCAAGCGGGGCGTCGACCTCATCCAGCACGCAAATCGGTGCCGGATTCGTCAGGAACATCGCAAAAACCAACGCAAGCGCCGTCAACGCTCGCTCTCCGCCGGATAACAAGGACAGCATCTGCAATTTCTTACCCGGCGGGCTCGCCATGATTTCCAATCCGGCCTGAAGCGGATCGTTCTCGTGATTGATCAGTTCCAGATGAGCAGCACCGCCGCCGAAGAGTTTGACGAACAATTCCTTGAAATTGCGGTTCACGTTCTCGAATGCCGCCAGGAGTCGGCCCCGACTTTCACGATTCAGTTCCTGGATGCCCTGGCGCAGGCGCGCGACTGCGGCTCGAAGATCCTCCGATTCGGTGCGATTGGTCTCAAGTTCGGCCGAAAGCTCCTCAAGTTCCGTTTCAGCCATCAGGTTGACCGGGCCGATTGCCTCTCGATCACGCCTCAGGCGTTCTAGCCGCGCCTCCAATTCACTGAGAGGGGCAGATTCGCGATCTTCGCCGACGATCAGCGCCAACGCGTCGGGACTACAGTCGAAGCTTTCGGCGATCCGTAAGACGATCCCACGACGGGCCTCCACAGCGCGTTCTCGTCCCGATTCGGCGCGCACCCTCGCCTCTCTCGCATCGCCCTGCCGCTCAGACGCCTCGATGTGGCGGCGCTCGGCAACAATCACGACGGCTTCAGCCTGGGACAACGCCGCTGCCGCTTCCCGGGTGACTCGACGCGCGATATCAAGTTCGTTTTCAATAGCGCGTTTCGCGGTCTGCAATTCTTCAGGTCTGGCATCAAGGGTCGCGAGTTCGGCAAGCAATTGATCGCGCCGCGTGCCCAGAGTGTCGTGCTGCTGCTGAGCGCCTGTCGCGCGGTCCTGCCAACTGCTCAGCTCTGCCGTGACCGCTGCAAGACGAGACTGCCGTGTCGCGGCGTCGCGCAACAGCCGTTCGGCCTCCGTCCGATAGCCTCTTTCGCGCTCACGGGCGCTGGCGGCGTACTCACGTTGCCGCTCGATATCGGCGCGTTGCGCATCCGGGTCGGGAAGCATGGCAAGTTCCTGCTGCGCTTCAGCGGCCTGAACATCAACTTCGGCCTGATCGGCTACAAGGCGTCGCAATGTCTCTTCTGCGGCAATACGGCGCGCGTCAGCTGCATTCGCCTGTTGTACAAGACTAGCGTGCGCGGAGCGCGTCGTCGCAACCTGCTGGGTCGCGGCGCGGAGCGCGTCCCGGGCGGCCCGGTCAGCCATCTGCGCCGATTCGAGAGCCTTGTGGGCCGTCTGCTGTGCGTCCTGCGCCGTCGCAAGTTCCGCGTCCGCTGTCTGCCGGTCTCGGTCAAGATCGATCAGGCGATTGCGTTGAGCAAGTCGTGTGGCGGCCGCCGTCGGAGCCCCTGGCGCCGTCGTGAGGCCATCCCAACGCCAGACCCCGCCGTCACGGGCGACCAAGCGTTGCCCGTGTCTCAACTCGGACTGAAATCGCCAGCCATCGGCCGGATCGGTCACAAGCCCTACGGCCCGAAGACGCCGTGTCATCGCTGCCGGTGCCGTGACCACCTCGGCTAGCGACCGCACACCAACCGGCCATGCAGGTGCAACGAGCTCGGCAGCACCAAGCGTAGCCCAAAAAATGGGCGCAGCGGGATCAAGCGAGGCGAGCAGGTCATCGCCAAGCACGGCACCCAGTGCGGTCTCGTAACCTGGCTCTACCCTGATCCCGTCAAGGATCGGCGCTGCTCCGGCACGACCAGCGCTTTGCACCAACCTGGACAAGGCCTGAATCTCCGCGTTGAGGGAGAGGCATCGTTGTTCCGCAGCGCGGAGCAGGGGACGTGCGGCAGATTCTTGCGCCTGGGCCGAGCGTATGTCTTGCTCCGCCCGTTCGGCCGCGCCGCGAAAACTCTCAACCGCCGCCTCGGCATCGACCACTGCCCGCGCCGCCGCGTCGAGTTTTTCCTTGGGAATTCCAAGGAGATCGAACTCACGTGTTCGCAATTCGGCATCAGTCTGTTGCCGGCGCAGCCGCGCACGACGCTCCTCGATTCCGGCGACCCGGCGCAGGACCGCTGAGCGCTCCGCCTGAAGTTGCGCGACCCGCGCCGTCGATAAATTGAGCTCGGCATCGGCGGCTCGCACTGCCTCTCCGGCCTCTTGCGACAACATCGCCGCACGCTCCTGCGCCTCAAGATCGCCAACTCCTTGTTGCTCGAGGCGATCCCGCTCCTCTTCCAACCGAGCCCTCGCCGCCATCGCCTGGGCAAG
>CAIXXC010000528.1 GCA_903923205.1 uncultured Rhodospirillales bacterium
CAACAAAAGGGATGGATCACTTCAAGGGGCGCAGACCAAAGCCAATCAGACCAAAGATACATTTGAATGACGCGGTGAGGATTGATCCGTTTGAGCGAGAGCGAAAACGAAGAGCAATCCGAAGCCGCTTGCTGACCGAAGGTCTGCAACTGAGTTTATGAAAAACATATTCGGTCAATCTCAGCCGCTGTTTCTGAGACACCCGTGTCTGGTTCCTGATGTGAAGAAATACATAAAAGTTCATCGGATCTGATCATCCGATTGGAAGGACTCAGGAATCTCATGGCTGGTATACGGTAGGACCAACCCATTGATTAATATATATTTCTCTCAGACGAAAAGTTCATGAGAGACCCAGGGAAATGGCAAAAGCGAAGGTTCTGACGAGAGACGAGATCAAGCGGGTCTTTCGCATCGCTGAGGTCGGGACACATGGCGACAGGGACAAAGTCGGCCTTGCGCTTAGTATTCTGGCTGGCATGCGGGTCGGTGAGATCGCAGCCCTGAAGATGGGCGATGTCAGGGGGCTTGATGGCAAGTCGGTGGAGATCATTCATCTCACCAGGCACCAGACCAAGGGCAATCGCTCACGCCGCGTGTTTGTCGGTGAGAACCTGATGAAGCTGCTCAATGGGTATCTCGCCAAACGCGCCAGACTTCCCGATCAAGCCCCGCTCATTCAGAGCAGCCGAACCAAGGGGCATTTCTCCAATGTCAGCCTCTCCATGCGAATGAAGGCGATCTATCGGTCAGCGGGGATTGATACGAGCAGTCACGCAGGTCGCAGGACATATGCGACACAGAAGAATGAACTCGGGATCGGGATGGCAACGATCCAGCAGTTGATGGGGCACTCGTCCATCCAGACCACGGCCATCTATTGCTCGGTGTCCGACGCCCAACTGAGGAGCGCGGCTAACGCGGGATGAATGTCGTGACCACCCTTTGGGCGCTGGCTGCCGCAGCTGCGGGAATCAGGCCAAAGGTGGTTGACCAGCCTTCAGATCGAATATCGCATTCAGGCAGGCATGATGAAGGGCATGGTGCTGCCCGGTGACTTCAAGGAATTGCCCGGCCAGATCGCTCAGATTTACGAGATGAAGGGCGGCTATCTCGGAAAATATATTGAGGGCTGTTCAGCGATGATGACAGGCCCCAAACCGGGTGTGGACTACGGCGCGTTTGCCGCCGAGGCGCCGAAGATCACGGCCAACCTTGATGCTCTCGACCATACCCTTTTCGAGATGACTCCGCTGCTGTTCGCCATGCTGATCGACATGAAGCCAGACAGCGCGGGGCACGTCAGCCACCTCAACATCACCAAAGCCGAGCGGGCAGATTTGGTCGAAGAGATCGACGTTCGGTTTGGGAACAAAATCAACCCGGACAACGCACCTCCAACCGTCAGTTCGATGGTCGGGCTCCGCACCTTGCTGTTGAACGGTGACGGCAGGTTGTAGGCCACGTCCTTGGCCACCGCGAACGTCTCAAGCGCCCAGGTACGGGCATTCCCTGACCTCCAGGCCCTCTGCATGGTGCGTGTGATGTCGGACTGTAGTTGAGCCGCGATGGCCGCTGGTGATCCCCCCAAGGGCTCCAGCACGGCAGTGTCCCAGTAGGCGTGCAGGTTCATGGAGCGGTGTTCGCCGTCGGCGTCCACGTGCACGCAGTTGCCGCCCCTGTCGTCGTGGTCTGCGGCATGGAGGGGCTGGTGTAGATCACCGACGAAATGGATCAGGAACTTCAGCGCCATCAGCCTCTCAGCCTGCAGTGTATGCGGGTCTGACAGTTCCTCCTGGAACTGCTCGATCTTGTTCACGACGCAGTCCCGGGCTGGCCCTTGGCTGGCTGCTTGGCCGGGCTCCAACTTGGGGAAGCCGAAGCAGGCCGCGTTAAGGTCGGGCTTATCGATCTCGATGTTGATGAAGTGCCACGCCGCCGTCTTCCGGTGGCTGCCACGGTAATTGTCGGCCCAAACGGATCGGCTGACGAAATCCGGCGGCGTCATTGTGTCGGTGTCGGCGGCCAGCAGGTTGTCCACCTGAATGCGCGCGGCTGGCGTCAAGCGGTCATAGGCGATCAGAGCAGTGACTTGGTGGCCGAGGCTGCCCCAGGCGGCTGCGGGCAGCGGGATTGAGGCGCAGAGGAGGGCTGCCAACGGTCCAAGGATCGCCCGGCCGTTCATTTGTGGGTTTTCCGGTTCAAAACTTCACCGAGTAGACCGAAGGGGATGCAGTCCACTGCCCCGCTTCAAGTCGCGCAGCTGGATTTTGGATCGGCTGAACCTTCGGTGTGTCTGTGAGGCAGCCTGCGACCAGATAAAGCCAGTAGCTATTCCCGTGAGCTTTCGCTGCGCGCATCTCACCCGCGGTGATCTCCACTCCGGTGAATGCGCCGGATATCGTGCCCTTGACCTCCACGCGCTGCAGCACGCCATCGGGGTCCAGGTAGTCGATATCCCAGCCGGGGGTTTCACCCAGCCCGGCCCTATGGGTGCATGCCGTAGCCCCCTGCAACTGTTCGATGATGTAGCGCAGGGCAATGCCCTCGGCCCAGTCGCCCACCATTTTGGCCTGCTTGGATTTCCTGAAACTGCTTTTTCCCGTTGTGCGCCCGACGGGAGCCGGAGGCATGATGAGATTGTCGGCAGCCATAATCGTCAGGCCCGAGGCCGATGGCTCAGACGCTCGGACCGGCTGAGCATCCGCCGCCTGTATTATTCGCTCATAGACCGCGTCTGGCAGGGACCGAACGCCATCGCGCCACATGTTGGTGGGGATGTCCTCAAGAGGCACCCCATCCACCTTTGCGGCCACGGGCGAGCTAAATCGCCGGAAGTCTTCGATGGCGCAATACCAAGCCTTGCGCTGGCCCTGCGGACGGTTCGGGTCCGGCCAGATTGCGCCGATGCGACCCGCGCCAACGTATTCGTTCTGCCCAACACGACCGCCAACGCGACGCACGCCACGGTAATAAATGAAGGGCTCGCCGGTGATGATCTTCCGCTGGTACTTGGCAGGATAGTGATACCTGACGCCTTCAACATCATCCCAGGCGTGGTCGGGGTTGGTGACCACGTCGTTGTGCACCAGCACGAGCGGCATATAGACCTCGGCGTCTAAGTAAGACGGCCTGCGACGGGGCTGCCTGTTGGCAATGTGTAGCACGTGGCCGCTGGATGTTGATGGTGCACGTCGGTGGTCACGACCGTCCACTGCCCGCCGACCACCTCGAGGTCATCCCGGCCCGCCGACTTGCAACCTCCGCTCCTTGGGCGCAACCATCGGCTATCGTGGATGACGTGACCCCCTGAAACTCCTCCAAAAATAATTAGAGTCCGCCCCAAGGAAGGGACGGACTTCCAAAAATGCAACTTACTGTCACGCGCCTGGGGTGCTCGCATAGCTGGCGTATTTTCCTCCTGCGCAAACATGCGAACCGTCAGGGCTAGTCGCGTAGCTATTGTATTCGCCGCCGCAAGCTACATCGCTCCCGTCAGGACTGCTCGCATAGCTGGCGTATTTTCCTCCTGCGCATACCTTCTTGCCGTCAGGG
>CAIXXC010000529.1 GCA_903923205.1 uncultured Rhodospirillales bacterium
CTCGCTCGACTTCTATGCTGCGGTTAGAAGCCTCTATCAGCAGCATCGTGTCGGCGTCGTTCGCGAAGGGAAGGCTCATTCGGCATTTGCGTCTGCCGGTTCCGGAGCCCTCGCCGGAGGCGACCAGCAAGCGTTCCTGCCGTCGGATTCCCTGGAATCGGAGGCGCAGGCGATGGATCTATCGAAGCAGGCTATCACCCTCGATCTGGCTTCCGGGTCAAGCAGCGTTTCGAAGGACCGCAACGACGTGCGAGCGGCCATAAAAATATCGCATTGATCGGCTTCACTGAAATGACAGGGCGGCACGGTGCCGCCCAAGACTCCAGGAGCACCTCCATGCGTCCGATGATCATCCGCGTCTTGACCATCTTTTTTGTGCTTCTAGCCGGCGGCACGGTCGTGACCGCGCCGGCTCAGGCAGCGCCGGCGCCGACCCAGTTCATTCAGGATCTGGGCGACAAGGTTCTCAAGATTGTCGCCGATAAAACGATTTCGGCCGATGTCCGTAAGACGACACTGTCTTCAGCCTTCTTCGATAATTTCGATGTCCCCTACATCGGCAAGTTCGTACTTGGACGCTACTGGCGCGTAGCCACTGATTCCCAGAAGGCTGACTATCTTAAGGTCTTTGGTCAGTACGTGGTTGCCATCTATGCTGATCGTTTCACGGCATATGGGGATGTGAAGTTCAGCGTTGTCAGTCAGACCAAGGTCGATGACACGATTACTGCCGTCGAGAGTACGGTTGATCGTGGCGGCGGCGCGCCGATAATCAATATTGAGTGGCGGGTAGAAGACACGCCAGGTGGCTATAAAATTACCGATGTCGTTGCCGAGAATTTGAGCTTGAGTGTCACCAAGCGCGACGAGTTCGGTTCCGTGATCGAGAATGGTGGCGGCAACGTCCAGGCCCTGATCGACATGCTGAAGAGCAAGGTTTCCGGGAACTAGTGCTCTGTGTCCCGACCTGGCGGGATAGCCGGGTCGGGCGTTGCCAACTCTCTCAAGCGATGATGTCAGGCAGCATTAAGCTGTCGAGCCGAGCGATTAGGTCTTTGACGGCGAGCTTGCGTTTTTTCAGCCGCTGGATTTGCAACTGATCCGCGTCGGGATCTTGGACCAGACGATCAATGACCGCGTCGAGATCGCGATGCTCCATGCGCAGCGTCGCGAGATTTTGCTTGATCGTGTCGGACTCGATGCTCATGGGATTGTTCTGTAGATGCCTTGACCCGGATGGGTGCGGGACTATAGGCAATCCGTGAACTAAAATCAGCCGCTTTCGCGCAAACAGTCCGCACCACGCGCGTTATACCCGTCGTCTGGGCAGGTCTTCGTCTCCCCAGCGTTTAACCGCACCTGTCTCGATATCGAATAAATCGAGCACCCGGCCAACCGCGTGGTCGACCATGTCTTCCAAGGTATGGGGTGCCGCATAGAAAGCAGGCATTGGCGGAGCGATGATCGCGCCCATCTCCGACAGGTGAGTCATGCTTCGCAGGTGACCGGTATGAAGGGGCGTTTCGCGGACCATCAGCACGAGCCGCCGATGTTCCTTGAGAACCACATCGGCTGCGCGGGAGAGCAGGGTCGTCGTGACGCCCGTCGCGATCTCCGACATTGTCCGGATCGTGCAGGGCGCGATGATCATTCCCATTGTCTTGAAGGAGCCCGAGGAGATTGACGCGCCAAGATCATTGACGGGGTGCCAGACGTCGGCAAGTTCGCGGATTTCTGCAACTTTACGGGTCGTTTCGTAGGCGAGTGCGATCTCCGCGGTGGCCGACATCACCAGATGTGTGGTTACAGGCAAAGGCTTGAGCAGTTCGAGAATGCGAATGCCGAACTGGATACCCGTCGCACCGGTTATCCCGATAATCAGACGCTTGTGAGAAGTCATGTCGTGTCACCTAAATTCTAGTCGGTTTTGATAAGCGTGGGCCGCATGACCAAGGGGATCAGCCACCCGGATCTAGGGGCTTGGAGCGACATGACAATGGGATTACGGTTTTCACGTGGACTTTGCCACAATCTTGCTCGTGAGGCATCACATGGCTGTTGAAGATCATATCCAGACGCTTCGGACAAAACATGCCAAACTCGACTCGGCGATTAGTCGCGAGGTATCGCGACCACTTCCTGACGCTTTCAAACTCAATGAAATGAAGCGTGAGAAATTGCGAATTAAGGATTCGATCGCGGAGCTTGAGCGACGTCCTTGAGCCTTCGCTGATACAGATTGTTAGGCTGGGGCCGGGTGGGACACCACCCGGCCCTTTTTGCTGGTCTTGGTTAGCATGAGGTTTGCCAACCTTGACCACACGCGCTTGGGCGACATAGCTTCGCGGGATGACGCCGTACTTCAGACATATCCTTGCCTGTAACACTTGGGACCCTGGGCGCTTCGTCCCATTCCTGGTTGATGACCAGCGAATCGGTTGGATTCGTCGGGATCGATTGCCACTCTTGAGCAAATTCACGGACGTCTTCGTCACTGGGGCCAAGGGCATCCATGTCGTCGATCGCTTGAGTGATTTCGAGAGCCGTGGGGCGGCGATCGAAAAGGTTGGACAAGCGCTTCTCGACGGCGGCCATGTGCCGCCGTTCCGTCAAGAGTTGTTCGCGGCTGTCGCCGCATGGGGGCAGGAGCCGTGTTTCGAACTCGATCGCGGCCTTTTGCCGTTTTTTGGCGTCAAGGGTTTTGGGGTCCACCTCAACGGCTATTTCGAAGACGCAGGCGGCCTCGGCATGTGGATTGGCCATCGCTCGGCGACCAAGAAGGTAGATCCGTTCAAGCTTGATAATGTCGTCGCCGGGGGTATCGCGAGCGGGCATGGGGTGTTCGAAACCCTTATCAAGGAAGGCGCGGAGGAGGCGGCCATGCCCGCGAAACTGCTTGAGGGCGCCATATCGGTTGGCGAAATTCGTTATCGTCTCGAAATTCCGGAGGGGATGCGTGATGATGTGCTGTTCGTCTACGATCTTGAGGTACCAGACGATTTTAGCCCCGAGAATACCGACGGCGAGTTCGATTTTTTCGAACGCATGTCGGTATCCCGGTGCCTTGAGCTCGTCGCGATGACCGATCTCTTCAAATTCAATGTCAACCTTACGATCATCGACTTCGCGCTGCGGCATCGGCTGATCGAAGTGGATGTGCCTGAACACGGGTTCCTGAAGGGTGCCCTGCGGGGTGACCTAATCCGAGAACCCTAGCCGAGCACGCAGTGTGGCAGGCGCGGTCCCTTGATTGCGCAGGTCACGCAGGCTAGGGACATTGCGGCGCTTGGCAAGACGCTCACCGCTCTCGTCGCGGATCAGGGGGTGATGGTTCCAGACCGGGACGGGGAGGTCGAGCAGAGCCTGCAGCAGGCGATGGAGATGGGTTGCCTCCAATAAATCCTCGCCTCTGGTAACGATCTCGATGCCTTCGAGGGCGTCGTCCGAGGTGACGGCAAGATGGTAGCTTGCTGGAAATTCCTTGCGGGATAGCACCACATCGCCCAGCAATTCCGGGCATGCATCGAACTGGCCGCGGGTGAGGTCAGTCCATGTCAGAGGCCCGGTCTGTCGCGAGGCCGCCGCAATATCGATCCGCCAGGCATGAGCGGCGCCGGCGTCGATCCGATCCTGACGTTCCGTCGCGTCGAGATTGCGGCAGAAGCCCGGATAAACTGGCGAGCGCCCGTGAGGCGCGGAGAGGGGATCGCTCTCTGCAGCGGCGATTTGTGAACGCGTGCAGAAACAGGGGTAAAGCAGCTGACGTGCGGCCAAGCGATCGAGTTGCGTGCCGTAATCCTTGAAATGCTCTGACTGCACCCTCACCGGTCCCGGCCACTCAAGGCCGAGCCAGGCAAGGTCTTCAAACATTGCCTCTGTAAATGCCGGTCGGCAGCGATTGTGATCAATATCTTCAACGCGCAGGCGCATTGTCCCGTTCTGCCCGGCCTGCTGGCGCGCGAACAAGGCGCTGTAGCCATGGCCGAGATGGAGAAAACCGGTTGGGCTAGGGGCAAAACGCGTGACAGGCATCGCACGAGGATAGCCATCAGGCCGATGATACGGAATGATGGAAATGACTCCCATCCCAACTGATGAGTATCATGGCCGAAGACAGCAAAAGCGGCATAGCCACCCGGATCACCCATGCCGGGCTCGACCCCCACGCCAATCACGGCGTGGTCAATCCGCCCGTTTATCATGCCTCTACGATCCTCAAGCCGACACTCGCTGAGTGGAACGAGTCCTCGAAGCCGGGCTATGAGGGTTATAGCTATGGCAGATCGGGCACGCCGACCAGCCGGGCATTCGAAAAGGCGATCGAGTCTCTGTATCAATGTCATACGGCTGTTGCAGTGCCGTCGGGTCTGGCAGCCATCACACTTGCTATGCTCGGACTTACCAAGGCCGGCGACCACGTGCTCGTCACGGACAGTGCCTATGCTCCGACCCGGCGCTTATGCAATCAGATCCTGGCGCGTTATGGCGTCTCGGTGACCTATTACGACCCGCTCATTGGTGCCGGCATCTCTGAGTTGATCCAGGACAATACCAGCGTTGTCTTTACCGAATCGCCAGGCTCAATCACGCTCGAAGTTCAGGATATTCCGGCGATTGTCGCCGCCGCTCACGCCCGCGGCGCTAAAGTCGTCATCGACAACACCTGGGCCACGGCGGTCTATTTCAATCCGTTTGTCCACGACATCGATGTTGTCGTCGAGGCCGCGACAAAATACATCTCAGGCCATAGTGACGTGATGATCGGGGTCGTCATGGCGGGAAAGCTACTCGGCCCGCAACTCCGCAGCCTGTCGAATAACCTCGGGTATTGTTGTGGCCCGGACGATCTCTATCTGGCTTTGCGCGGGCTCCGAACGATCAGCGTGAGGCTCGCCCGACAGCAGGAAACCGGTCTGGTTCTGGCGCGCTGGTTTCAGGAGCAACCGGAAGTGGCCCGCGTCATTCATCCGGCCCTACCGGGTGATGCCGGACATACGTTGTGGCAGCGGGATTTCTGCGGCGCTTCCGGTCTGTTTTCGGTTGTATTCAAGGCATTGCCCGAGTCGGCTCTTGCAGCCTTGGTCGACGGGTTCCAGTATTTTGGCCTTGGCGCTTCCTGGGGCGGTTATGAAAGCCTGGTTATGCCGAATGATCCGCGCAAAATTCGTACGGCGACCATATGGGATGAGCCTGGCACACTCTTGCGCTTCCATGCTGGTCTGGAGGAGCCGGCAGATCTTCTCGCCGACCTCGAGGCCGGCTTTGCACGGTTGCGGGCTGCCCGTGACAGCCCGCGGGATCATTAGTTTGCGCGGACCAGCTCGATCTCGAAGATCAGGGTCGACCATGGTGGGATCAGGCCGTCACCGATATTTTGATCGGCATAGGCGAGGTCGGGCGGGATGATCAGCGTACGTTTGCCGCCTTCCTTCATGCCAACTACGCCCTGGTCCCAGCCTTGAATCACTTGACCGGCACCAATCGTGAATTTGAAGGTTCCGTCATGATCGAAGGAGGAATCGAATTTCTTGCCTTTGCCGCCATTCTGATAGAGCCAACCGGTATAGTTGACCGTGACCGTTTGTCCGGACTTGGCCTCGGCGCCGGTGCCAATGGTGTTTTCGATCATTCGCAGCCCTGACGGCAGATTGATGGTCTTGTCGGCACCCCCGGCGGCCTGCGCCTGCGCCAAAAGGGGCGCGATGGCAAGGAAGAGACCGAGCGGCAGGACGAGCAGAAGGAGTTTGTTCATGGATGACCCTGTGTGACACGATTTTTCGGCAATGCATCCCTACCGCAATGCGGCATCACAGGCCAGAGCGAAGGCGGCGTGCCGCTTGTGATCCTAGCCGGTGGAATGGGAAGCCGCCTGAACGGCGACAAGGCGTTGGTGCCCTTCGCCGGTGCGACGCTCTTGGATGCTGTGCTCGATCGGGTGAGTGGAAATGGTCGGCGGCGACCGATTGCGCTGAATGCCAACGGCAATTCGGCGCGCTTCGATCGTTTTTGTCTACCTGTTCTTGCCGACTCGATCCCCGGGCATCCTGGCCCGCTCGCGGGGGTTCTGGCGGCGATGGAATGGGCGTCGGAGCTCCTCCAGTGCCGATGGGGAAGGGTTGGAACGATTCCGACGGATACACCTTTGCTGCCTGAGGACGTTCTGGATCGGTTGGAAGAGGCAGTGACCGGTGCGTCAGATGACACGATCGTCTGCGCCGAAACGGGGCATGGGCTGCATCCGGTCGTCGCGCTCTGGCCGATTGGTCTGCGTGATGCTCTCAGAGACGCCATCGTCACGGCGGGAATAAGGCGGGTTGGTGATTTTGTTGCGCGCTACCCGCTTCGCCGTGTGATGTTCGCTGGCACAGGGTTCGACCCGCTCTTCAACGTCAACACGGCGGCGGAGCTGGCGGCTGCCGAAGCGCTGGTGCTGCTCGCCCGACCGGTATCGACGGCTCGATGATTTCTGCCGTTGACCTGCGCGCCGCGTCATTCTCCGCTGTCGGGGATATCCAATCGAGCGAGGCAAAGCTCTGGCACGCCGGGCAGATGGGGCTCCACGTGCCCGGTTTGGTCTGGCAATCCCGACACAGCCACGCTGGGTCGCGCAACGCCTGAGTTGAACGCTCCAGCCAGAGCCGTTCCCCGCCCGGAGTCATATTTTCGTGCCGTTCGACTTCGGCCATCAGTCGGCACAACTTCTGCGTCCATGGCCCAGGACCTCTCGCGCCGGCGCGATCGAGATGTCGTCGTGCCTCGCCCCATAATTGCGCGGAGAGGGCGCTTGCCGCTCCCGCAAGGTGCGCCTGTGGATCATCGGATTTGAGATCAACCAAACGTTCAAAATGACGGGCGCGGAGGATGGGCGCCTCTCCCGCAAGCAGGGAATCATATGTTCGCGCGAGATCCGGATGGCACTGCCGGGACCAAGACGCTTCGATCACGCGGAGACCCTTCGGGGTCTTGCCTTCGTCCCGCAGGATGCTGGCGTAATGCGTTGCAGCCGGAACGAATCCTTCGTCAAGCGCATGTGCCTGCGCGGCATAGCTGAGCGCATCCCGTGTCCGCTGTTCCGACCAGGCGCGCTGGCTGTGGGCGATTTGCAGAACCTGTTTGTAGCGCCGCCCGGTCTCGGCGGACACCGCCCGTCGCTTTACCGCTTCTCGCAAGGTATCCATTGCGCGGCGCCAGTCGCCAAGACGCGCCTCGAGCGCAAGCTGATGCTGCAGCGCCCATGACGAATTGGGCCGCAACTGTCGTGCTTTCTCAGTCAACTGCAGCGCTGCCGCGTCGTCGCCGGCGCGGGCCGCCTGCATGACCAAACCCCGGTAGCCGAGGAATGCCGTCTCCGGGCTCTCAAGCATCGCCGTAAAGGCTTGCTGCGCTGCTTCCGTATCACCTCTGAGCAGGGCACCTTGAGCCGAGAGCAACAGAGCGAGTGGCGGTTGCCCATGTCCTCCCTTTGCGAAGGCCGATAGCGCCCGAAGCCGATGACGCTCGGCCTCCTTGCCGTCACCAGAGGCAATCGCAACCAAACCGCGCGTCAAGTCGCGAAAGCCGCGCAACCTTTGATCCTCGCTTCGTTGGCGTAGGAGGCGACGGGGCGCGCTCAACACGAAGCCGAGCACACGCCACGTAACTATCAGGACAAGAACAATCCCTAGTACCAGGGCGATGGCAACGCCGACGCTGGTATCGATCTGCCAGCCATCCCAGTCGAGACTGACTGTGCCAGGATGTTCGGCAAAGAGCAGCGTGCCCGCGACGATCACGACGATTGTGACGAGTGCAAGAAGGACTCTGATCACGGGGTGGATCCTAGCGGCACCGGGGTGGTCAGCCGCGATGTCAGCTGTGATACCAGCGAATCGGCGGTCGTTTCCGCTGTTAGTCGGGCGCGCGCCATAACAAGCCAGGGCGCGATCTCTTCCGCTTTCTCCCCCGTGATCGCTTGCATCTGGGAGACTGCGCCATTGAGGTCGCCCTGGTCGAGCGCCATCGCCGCATTGCGGGCAATAACGTCGGGTAAGGCGGTGGCCTCGTCGCCTGTTACGTGGCGGATCACGATCAGTCGCTCCAGGCGATCGAGCAGTCGTTGCCACCACGAGGGGTTGCCTGGGAGAGGCGGCGGTTCAGCCAGAGTTCGGGCCAAAACACCAAGCCTCTGCGCCAATAGGGCTCTGCTTTCGATTCCCGTGGTTGCATGAGATGCAATAGATGCCAAGAGTGACGCGATCGCGGGATCCTTCCCGCCAAGCGCGCTCAAGACCGCGAATGGGCCAGCATAGGGCGCCGAACTTGAGAGATCCTGTCGTAATTGCTCGGCTGCGAGCAGCAGGGCGTGATTTACCGAGGCAGCAGCATCGGCGTCGTGGAGTTTTTTCTCCATGATCGTTACCCGTGTCTCCAGCGCGGCGACACTGACGGCCAGGGATTTCTGGTCAGCGATGATGGCTTCCAAACCGGCGTGGTCTGTCGGGGCAGTGCCGCCAAGTGACGAGATCTTGCGTTGAACCGCAGCCAGGTCGGCGACCATGCGATCGAATCGCGGATCTTGAGATGTCGCCGCTAGGTCGTGAGACGTCCCCGCGACGGGTGCTGTGATCCCTGACTGTGTCACGATTGCCGACGTTGATGGTGCGATTGCGGGCAACGAGGCCAGCGCGGACAAGGGCATAGGACCGGGTGGGGGCGGTTCAGGTGGTGAGAATAAACCATGCGCAAGCCCCCACCGTTCCGGCACCCAGAAACGTGCCGTTGCGGCGCCCGCGGTAATGGCGAGCACGACGATAACCGCGTAGACGGGCAATCGTCGCCAACGCGCGGGCGAGGCTGGCGGCGACGGGAGTGCTGGCGTCACGGGGTCATCCTTCGGTGGCACTACGGGGACAGCGGCGGGTTCAATGATGGTGGTCTCTGGCTCCGATGTTATGTCTATCAAACGGAGAAGAGCATCTTGAGTAGGTATTTCCGGAATGGCGATACGCTTGAACACAAGATCGCCAAGGGCCTGGGCGACGGCAGCGCTTAAGCACCAGGCGGTCACGCCTGTGAGTGTCGGTTGAAGGGCCGCGGCTCGAATTTGGTCGGCAAACGCATGCGCGGTCCTGGGCGAAAACAGCAAGACACCATCGAGCGCGCGCGCACGCAAGGCATTACGGCTTGCCATGTCGAGTTTTTGGGCAACCGCCTTGTAAAGCATGACCCGATCGATCTGGTATCCCGCCTCACCTAGAACACCCGCGAGGTCACCTGCGACGTCGCTTCCCGCGATGTGGAGCAGCCGTCCCGTGTCGGGCCTGCGATCGGCAAGGATCAGTTTGGCAAGACTGTCCACGTCGCCAGCCGCACTAGTAACGTTCTCAAAGCCGGCTTCCGAAAGTGCGGTGGCGGTACGGTCACCGACCGCATAGCAGGGGATGTCGCGGCGCTCGGAGCATGCGATGAAAGCGCGGACTCCGTTGGCGCTCGTGAATATCAATGCCGCCGCATCATGAAGCGGTACGACGTGCTGGTTCACATATTCGACCTTGAGCAGCGGCGCCAGCAAAACGCTATAGCCCTTGGCTTGCAGCAATTCCGCGAGCGCTTCTCCGTCTCCCTGCGGGCGAGTGACAAGGAGCCTCATAGGCACCCCAAAAAGGGGCAAAACCGTCCGAAATCCGGCCTAATTGCCGAGGTCCGAACGCTGGTCTGAGTATGAGCGACTACCATGTGACAATGTTTATCGCGATGTGCCTGCCTTTGACAGAGGCTTCAATTCAGTTTCCCGATCGAACAGCAACCGGATTGTCGCAGCTTGCAGCGCCTTGTATACCCGCAGGATGGTTCAGCAGGAGATCACCGTTCTCGGAATCGAGACGAGTTGCGACGAGACTGCGGCTGCGATTGTCCGCGGTGCGCGCGGCAGCGACGGTTACGCCACGGGCACCATCCTCGGGCAGCAGATCTATGCGCAGTTCGATGAACACCGAGCCTTTGGTGGCGTTGTCCCCGAGATAGCGGCACGGGCGCATCTGGACAGGCTCGATACAGTCATCAGGCATACGCTCACAGACGCAGGGCTCAGGCTCGACCAACTGGATGGTATTGCGGCGACGGCTGGGCCTGGGTTGATCGGAGGTGTCATGGTCGGCGTCAGCACCGCCAAGGCAATGGCTTTGGTTGGCAAGCTCCCCTTCATCGCGGTCAATCATCTTGAGGCCCATGCCCTGACGCCGCGCCTTGGCGAAGACGTCCCTTTTCCCTATTTACTGCTGCTGATTTCGGGCGGTCATTGTCAGTTGCTTATCGTGGAAGGGGTCGGTCGATACCGCCGCCTTGGCACCACGATCGATGATGCCGTGGGCGAGGCCTTTGACAAGACGGCCAAACTGCTTGGGCTCGGGTATCCGGGAGGGCCCGCGATCGAACGTGCAGCGCTTGCGGGAAATCCGGAACGTTACGATCTGCCGCGGCCGATGGTCGGGCGACCTGGTTGCGATTTTTCTTTCTCTGGTCTCAAGACTGCGGTGAGGGTGATCGCGATGAGCCTCGACCCCGAAGATGACAAGGCGCGGGCCGATCTTGCGGCATCATTCCAGCAGACGGTGGCGCGAACCTTGGCCAGTCGCGTGGGTCAGGCGATTTCCGCCTTCAAGGATCGTTACCCCGAAGGTCGGGCACTCGTAGCGGCGGGCGGTGTAGCGGCGAACTCGGCGATCCGGGGAGCACTCACAAAGATTGCGATCGATAGCCAGTTGCGCCTCGTCGTGCCGCCGCCGAAACTTTGTACTGATAATGGGGCGATGGTAGCCTGGGCAGGTCTGGAACGGCTTCGGCTTGGCCTTACCGATGGTTTTGACTTTGCCGCGCGACCGCGCTGGCCGCTCGACGCGACTGCGGCACCGGCGGCCTATGCCGGGGTGAAAGCATGAGGGATGGACACATCAATCGGGTCGCCGTGATCGGCGCAGGTGCCTGGGGTACCGCTTTGGCGATGACTGCCGCGCGGGCGGGCCAGAAAGTAACTCTATGGGCCCGCAACGGCGACGTTGCCTCGAGGCTCAATCGGGAACATGAGAACAAGATATATCTTCCAGGAATTTCGATAGACCCCACGATCTCGGCGACGTCTGATCTCGGCTTCGCGACTGCGGACGCCGACGCAATTCTGCTTGTGGTCCCAACACAGTATCTGCGCGCACAAGCAGAAGCGCTCCGCGACTACGTCCAGCCGGGAACGCCTGTCGTCCTGTGCAGCAAAGGTGTGGAGATCGGGACTGGTGCGCTTGCCGGTGAAATCGTCGCGACAACCATGCCCCAGGCAAGATCGGCGGTTTTGTCAGGTCCGACTTTCGCGGCCGAGGTTGCACGTGGCTTGCCCACCGCGGTAACGCTTGCGGCTGAGGACGATTCTGTCGGTCGTGCCTTGGTTGCGGCGCTTGGGACCGAGAGCTTCCGCCCCTATCTTTCCGATGACCCGATCGGTTGCCAGATTGGCGGCGCCGTCAAGAATGTGCTGGCGATTGCCTGTGGAATCGTCTGGGGCCGGGGATTGGGTGACAATGCGAGGGCGGCGCTGGTCACCAGGGGGCTTGCCGAAATCACCCGCCTCGCGATTGCAAAAGGGGGGCGTGCCGCAACCCTGATGGGGCTTTCCGGCCTTGGTGATCTGGTTCTGACCTGTAACGCGGAGCAGTCGCGGAACTGCTCGTTGGGGATCGCGCTTGGACGCGGCAGAGAATTGGCGGCGGTGATGGCGGAACGTCATTCGGTAGCAGAAGGCGTGCCAAGCGCGCGGGCGGTCCGTGAACTTGCGTCGATGCTGGGTGTCGAGATGCCGATCGTCAACGCTGTCGATGCGATCATCGAGGGTCGGATCGGGATCGATGATGCGATTCGCGGACTTCTCGCTCGTCCTTTCAAACCGGAGCACGAATCTGCGTGATTTCCAATCGCGGCGTCGCGACGCTTGGGCTAAAACAGACAAAATATCGTCAGGGAGTCACACGATGCTTTTTGCCATGTCAGCAACCGATCGCACCGATGCAGGGTCGCTGCGCGCGGACACTCGCCCCGAACATCTGGAGCATTTGAAGCGAATGGGCACGAAGGTGGCGTTTGCAGGACCTTATCTTGCTGCGGACGGCAAGACGCCGGTGGGTAGTCTCGTCATTTTCGAAGCTGCGAATCACGTGGATGCGGAGGCCATCGCCAAGGCGGATCCATTCTGCAAAGCCGGGCTGTTCTCTTCGATAACCATCACGCCATTCCGGGTTACATTACAGAACCTGCCGTTGACCGGGCTTTGAGGGGAAGGCAAGGGGACGACGATGAATTATTGGCTTCTGAAGTCCGAGCCCTTCAAATATGCCTGGAGTAAGCTCGTCGCAGACGGCCGGACCCACTGGGACGGTGTCCGCAACTATCAGGCGGCCAATAATCTCAAGGCGATGAAACTCGGCGATCGGGCATTCTTCTATCACTCCAACGAGGGGCTTGAGATCGTCGGGGTTGCCGAGATCGTTCGTGAAGCATACCCCGACCCCAGCGACGAGTCCGGACGTTTTGTCATGGTCGATATCGGTCCACTGTTTCCGGTGCCGAAGTCAGTGACATTGCAGGCCATCAAGGCTGAGCCGAGATTGGCCGACTTGGCATTGGTCCGGCAGTCGCGTCTTTCCGTCGTTCCCGTAAGTGCCGACGAATGGGGCGTTCTACTGGGCATGGCTGGCGTCGGGGGGTAGCGGGCTTGGCGGCTAATCTCCTGTGGGGTAGCCTCGCGGAAATTAGGTGTGTCTACGATTTGGCACCTAAAAACTTAAATGTAAGCGGGCGTGAGTGGATTTCGCCCTGGAGGAGAGCTTCCGATGACTGATACTTCCCTGATCCCGGTTCCTGCAGGTTTCGCCCGCGAAGGCACGATCGATGCTGAGGGCTATACCCGGATGTACCGCCAGTCGATGGATCAGCCGGATGTCTTTTGGGCTGAGCAAGGTAAAACCATCGATTGGATAAAGCCTTTCTCGAAGGTCAAGAACGTCAATTTTACCGGCGATGTGAATATTCGGTGGTTCGAGGACGGTGAACTCAACGTCAGTGCCAATTGCGTCGACCGCCATGCCGCGAGCCAGCCCGACACGATCGCAATCATCTGGGAAGGTGACGACCCTGAGAAATCGCGGAGCATTTCCTATCTCGAATTGAAGGAACAGGTCTGTCGCTTTGCCAATGTGTTGAAGAAGCGTGGTGTGAAGCGTGGCGACCGGGTGACGATCTACTTGCCCATGATTCCCGAGGCAGCGTTCGCGATGCTCGCCTGCGCCCGCATCGGCGCCGTTCACTCGGTCGTGTTTGGCGGTTTCTCGCCCGATAGCCTGGCCGGCCGGATACAGGACGCCGATAGCCGCGTCGTTATCACTGCGGATGAAGGCGTTCGGGGTGGCCGATCAGTGCCGCTTAAGGCCAATGTCGATGAAGCCCTGCTGCAGTGCCCGGATGTCGATACTGTGATCGTCGTGCGCCGTACCGCCGGTCGGATCAATTGGTCCGATTCGCGCGATGTTTGGTATCACGAAGCTATGGCCGAGGTGGTGCCGGAATGTCCGCCAGAGCCGATGAATGCCGAAGACCCCCTGTTCATCCTTTATACTTCTGGCTCGACGGGCAAGCCCAAGGGCCTGTTGCATACCACCGGCGGCTATCTGGTTTATGCGGCGTTCACCCACCGGGCTATCTTCGATTATCGCAAAGGCGACGTATATTGGTGCACGGCGGATGTCGGCTGGGTCACCGGCCATAGCTATATTCTGTATGGACCGCTCGCCAACGGTGCCACCACCTTGATGTTTGAGGGGGTGCCCAACTACCCCACCGTATCTCGCTTCTGGCAGGTTATCGACAAGCACAAGGTCAATATTTTCTACACCGCACCGACCGCGATCCGCGCCCTCATGCGCGACGGGGTCGAACCGGTGAAGGCGACTAGTCGGAAGTCGCTGCGCCTGCTTGGGTCGGTCGGAGAACCGATCAATCCCGAAGCTTGGCGCTGGTATTGGGAGAATGTCGGCGACAAGCGGTGCCCTGTGGTCGACACCTGGTGGCAGACAGAGACCGGCGGTATCCTGATTTCGCCATTGCCCGGTGCAACAGCACTGAAGCCGGGTTCGGCGACATTGCCGTTCTTCGGCGTCAGCCCCTCCGTCGTCGATGCCAATGGCGAGGTTTTGCTGGGCGCTGCGGAGGGTAATCTCTGTATTACCGATTCGTGGCCCGGTCAGGCTCGGACGATCTTTCGCGATCATAAACGCTTCATTGAGACCTATTTTTCTGCCTACCCGGGATCCTACTTTACCGGTGACGGCTGCCGTCGTGATAGCGACGGGTACTACTGGATTACGGGACGCGTTGACGACGTGATCAACGTCTCCGGCCACCGCCTGGGTACGGCAGAAGTTGAAAGTGCACTGGTGCTCCATCCCAAGGTCGCCGAAGCTGCCGTGGTGGGCTACCCGCATGATATCAAGGGTCAGGGCATCTACGCCTATGTCACTCTCATTGCCGAAGCCGAACCGACAGAGGAACTGCGCAAGGAACTGATCGCTTGGGTACGCCACGAGATCGGACCCATTGCAACGCCCGACGCCATTCACTGGGCACCAGGCCTGCCCAAGACGCGATCGGGTAAGATCATGCGTCGCATCCTGCGCAAGATCGCTGCCAACGAAACCGAATCGCTCGGCGACACCAGTACGCTGGCCGATCCGAGCGTCGTGGATGATTTGTTGAAGGGCAGGTCCAAGGTCGGCGCGTGACGGGCGCGCGGGCCGGTCTCATTCTCGATCGCGACGGTGTGATCAATGCCGATACGGGCTTTGTCCACCGGATCGAGGATTGCCAGTTCGTGCCGGGAATTTTTGATCTGCTTCGCGCCGCACGCGCACGGAATTTCGCGATTGCGGTTGCGACCAACCAATCCGGGATCGGTCGTGGTTATTTCACCGAGGGAGACTTCCATCGCTTGATGGAAGAGATCGGGCATGTCGTCGCCGCGCAAGCGGGAACGGTGTTCGACGCGGTTTATTTTTGTCCCGATCACCCGACCGAGGGTGTTGGTGTCTACCGTCGCGAGAGTGATTGGCGCAAACCGCAGCCGGGGATGATGCGGCAAGCGGTCGACGAGCTCGGCCTCGATCCGTCAAAGAGCTGGGCTGTCGGTGACAAGATGCGCGACCTGGAGGCGGCTGCGGGGGCAGGGATCGCGCATCGGGTTCTCTTCGATGAGGCAGCCACAGCTATCCGTCGCACTGGCGACCACTGGATCGTGCCGAAGCTGATTGATATCGTTGACCTACTTGACGGTTGATGCGTCCTGCCCGAACAGAATCTTGCGTGATTCCTCTGTCACGACAGGGGCGCCGCCGCTGATCTCCTTGCCCCGGGAGTAGGCCCTTATGACAGCAGGGCGTATGGCAATTGTTTTGTACCATCGTTTCAGATGCGGAAAATTATCGAGATCCTGGCCCTGGCGCTCATGCGGCACGATCCATGGATAGCTCGCGATGTCGGCAATTGAGAAGTTGCCGGCAATGTAATCACGATCCGCGAGACGCTTGTTCAAGACGCCATAAAGCCGAGCTGTCTCGTTGACATAGCGCCGGATGGCATACGGTATCTTCTCCGGCGCGTACGCGGAAAAATGATGGTTCTGGCCTGCCATGGGGCCAAGTCCTGCCATCTGCCAGTAAACCCATTGCAATACCTCGAACCGTTCCCGAGTCTCCTTCGGCAGGAACAGGCAGGATTTATCTGCGAGATATTCCAGGATCGCCCCGGACTCGAACACAGAAACGGCGGCGCCACCATCGGCGGGGTCGCGATCGACAATTGCCGGCATCCGGTTGTTTGGTGAGATCGCCAGAAACGCGTTCTCGAACTGTTCGCCTTTGCTGATATTGACCGGCCTAATGACGTATGGGAGGCCTGCTTCTTCGAGGAAGATGGTGATCTTGTGACCATTGGGCGTTGGCCAATAATACAGTTCGATCATACCCCAGCCCCTTGCGAGGATTCACGACACGATGCGGGTCCGGACATAACTGCCTGGAGCGTCTTCGATGACCTTGAGTTCGCCATCACCCGGTGCGCGGGCCGTGACCTGGCCACCGGCATGCTTGGCAACCCACTTGTCCCAGTCATGCCACCAGGAACCCGGTGTTTGGGTCGCGCCGTGAAACCATTGATCTGGCGTCTTGGGGAGCTTGGCATTGGTCCAATAGGCGTATTTGTTTGCCTCGGGCGGGTTGATGACCCCCGCAATATGGCCTGATCCTGCAAGGCAGAAGCGCACCGGGCCTTCATAAAGCTGAGTAGCGGAGTAGGTCGATTTCCAGGGCGCGATATGATCCTCCTTGGTCGAGAGGATATAGGTCGGCGTCTTGATTGATTTCAGGTCGATCGGCACACCGCTGACCGTGATTCCGCCCGCCTCGATCAGCCGGTTTTCCTGGTACATATTGCGCAGGTAGTAGCTGTGCATGGCGAACGGCATGCGCGTGGAATCGCTGTTCCAATAGAGCAGATCGAAGGGAAACGGCTCTTTGCCAAGCAGATAGTTGTTGACTACGAACGACCAGATCAGGTCGTTGGCGCGCAACATGTTGAATGTCTGCGCCATGTCGCTGCCCTCAAGGAAGCCACGATCGCGCATCTTCGCTTCGATGGACTGTATCTGCTCTTCATCAATGAAGACCGAAAGCTCGCCCGCCTCGGTGAAATCGACCATCGTCGTGAAGTAGGTGGCGCTTTTGATCCGGGTATCGTTGGTCTTCGTCATATAGGCTAGAAGGGTTGCCAGAAGCGTACCGCCGATGCAGTAGCCGATCACATTCACGTCTTTCTCACCCGTCGCAGCCGCGATCGCGTCGAGAGCCGCGAGCGGGCCCTCGTGCATGTAATCCTCGAAATTCTTCTCGCTTAGGCTCTCGTCGGGATTAACCCAGGACATCACAAAGACCGTGTGACCCTGGGCGACGGCCCAACGGATGAAGCTGTTCTTTGGCTTCAGATCGAGAATATAAAATTTATTGATCCAGGGTGGGATGATCAGCAACGGACGACGGCGTACCTTTTCCGTGGTCGGCGTGTACTGGATGAGTTGGAAGAGAGGATTCTGGAAAACCACTTTGCCCGGCGTCACGGCAATCGTCTCGCCCAGGGTGAAGGCCTCGGTGCTGGTCATCTTGACCGAGAGCTTGCCCTTGCCGCGTTCAAGGTCGTCGAGCATGTTGGTCAAACCCTTGATCAGGTTCTCACCACCACTTTCGACCGTCGCACGGAGAACTTCCGGGTTTGTCATCACGAAGTTCGACGGCGCCATCGCATCGACGAATTGGCGGGTGTAGAAGTCGACCTTGCGCAATGTCTTGGGATCGAGGCCATCGACGGTCTGGACGGTTGACTGAAGGAAGCGAGCACTCAGGAGATATGACTGCTTGATAAAGTCGAAGAGCGTGTTGTCTTCCCAGAGTGGATCCCGGAATCGCTTGTCAGAATCCGTTGGTTCGATCACGGGCACTGCGGTCTCGACGCCCAGGAGTCGTTCCGTCGTGCGCTGCCAAAGGCGCAGATAATCATTCCAGAGATTCACCTGGGCACGGAAAAGGCGACCGGGATCGGACATCAGCTTGGTCGTCATCTCAAGGAAGGCTGAGGCGATGTTCACGGTGTCCGCCGCGCTTTGAGGGTCGCCCCCACTGGCTGCCTCAAGTTGTTGACGCTCAATGAATTCACGAACCAGTCGCTGGCTGCGTTCAGCGATATTCGCGACGGCACGTGACATTTCGGCCGGATTCGCGACGGTCCCTGCTTGATCGTTGATCTCGTTCATGGAGTTTCCAGTCGACCAGTTGTTCTTTGTGCGCCAACCCAGATAGCGCGGACGCGCGTTTGAGCTTTGTTCGTGGGGCTGCGATGAATACCCCACTGCCGATTAGAGGACAGCCTACGCTCCCCGAGCCCCAATCGCCAGCATCGCGATGACTCAACGCGCATCGCAACCACACAATCCGCCATGACAATCAGGGCTACAATAACCGTTCGCTCGAAATTGTTTAATCTCGGAATGGCTATTCTCGCGAGGTCACGCTTGATCGGTTTGGCGCACCACTCTAAGAGGTTGGTGAACGATGGTGCCGATTGGCGCGCGGAATGTTACGCCGCGCGTCGTCGGGATGTTATCGATCTTGGCCGGAGGTGTGATGGTTAGCGGGATTTGGCACTATCGAGGCGCGGCGCGCTTCGGCGCCTTAGCGGTAATTCTGGCCCTGGCAGGGTGCAGCAGCGTAAACCCGGTTCATTGGTACAAGCATGTTGTAAGACACAAGCCCGATGCCACTGCCGCCGCCCCTGTGCCACAGCCGGTGCCCGACGCGAGCGCCGAAGAACCGTATCCCAGTCTCGCCACTGTGCCGCCGCCGTCAACCTTTGGGCTCACTGACGCGCAGCGTGCCGGACTCGCGGAAGGACTCGTGGCTGATCGCCAGCACGCCAAATATGTCGAACAGGAGGCTGAGGCTGCTGACGCCGTGCCGATGCCGCCGGCTCCAGCGGTATCCGCGCCGCCCCCACCTGCGATCCCGGACACGGCAGCCTCCGACGCCGTCAGTGCGCCTGATGCAATTGTCCCGCCGCCGTCACCGGTCAGGAAGGTGAGAACGAAGAAAAAGTCGACCGCTTCGGCCGTAGAGAACTCGCTGGCCGCGTCGGGCCTTTCTTCGGGCGGGCCGTTCGACCAGAGCACATCTTCGCCAAGCCCGAGAGAATCGCCTGAGCCCGATGCTGCGGCGCCAGCGCCTGACGCGCCCTCGTTGCCGCCGGTCCCGGTCGCACCGCCGACTCCCGCAGCAGCACCTGCTGCAGCCCAGGCCGTGGATGCAGCGGTCCCTGAGGCGCCTGCGCTAGCTGTCGTGCCGTCAACAAAGCCCGCCATTGTCGCGAAATCTGTCGCAGATGCCGTGCCCGTCGTTGTGACGGCGATCCATTTTGCATCGGGCTCAACAAGCTTGCCCGCAGATTCAGCGGGAAGTCTCGCAAAGGTTGCCGGGGTTCTGGCGAAATCTGGCGGGAGGGTTCATGTCGTCAGCCATGCTGCCTCGGGCGGCGATGCAACAGCGTCGCTTGCTGCGTATCAGGCTGCTTTGGCGCGCGCGAAGGCGGTCAGGCTAGGGTTGGTGGCTACCGGAATCCCGGAGTCCAGCATTGCGACCGAAGTCTCGTCCAGCATCACCAATGAGGCCAATGACACCGCCGAGGTTCTGGTCGGAAAATAGCGGAGGCCTGATATGGCGGGGCTCAAGGACAAGCCGTTGCGCATAGGCATTGCCGGTCTCGGTAATGTGGGTGTTGGCGTGCTTCAGGTTCTCGACCGAAACGGGGACTTGATTGCCGCTCGGGCCGGGCACTCGATCGAGGTGGTTGCGGTTTCCGCGCGTGATCGCGATCGAGATCGCGGCGTCAATCTCGACGGCATTCGCTGGGTGGATGACGCGCGTGCCCTGGCCGGTGACCCAACGATCGATGTCGTGGTCGAATTGATCGGCGGTGACGAGGGTATCGCGCGGGAGCTTGTCGAAAAGGCGTTGCAGGCTGGCAAGTCGGTTGTGACCGCGAACAAGGCATTGCTGGCCCATCACGGCGTCGCACTTGGCCGGTTGGCTGCTTCGAAATCCGTGTCACTCGGCTTCGAGGCGTCGGTCGCGGGCGGGATTCCGATTATAAAAACCTTGCGCGAAGGGCTTGCGGCCAATCGTGTGAGCCGGATTTCAGGAATCCTCAATGGAACCTGCAATTATGTTCTTTCGACAATGCGGGAGAGTGGTCGCGACTTCGCTGGTGTGCTCTCCGAGGCACAGGAACTCGGCTACGCGGAGGCCGATCCGAGTCTCGATGTCGATGGCTATGACGCTGCCCATAAGCTCGCTATTCTTGCGAGTGTTGCATTCGGTATCCCCGTGGATTTTGACTCCGTCTACGTCGAGGGGATACGGAATGTTTCACATCTGGACGTAGAATATGCCCAGGAGCTTGGCTATCGGATTAAATTGCTTGGCACGGCCGTCCTGACCGAACGCGGTATCGAACAACGCGTTCATCCGACGCTTGTTCCCGTCACCGCACCGATCGCTCAGGTCGAAGGGGTGTTCAACGCCATTGTCGTTGAGGGCGATTTCGTTGGTCAAGTCATGCTGCAGGGTCGCGGCGCCGGCGCCGGTCCGACAGCCTCTGCCGCCGTCGCTGATCTGATCGATATTGCGGCCGGCCGACGCCTGCCATCCTTTATCCCGACGGATAACAGTGGTCTGACCACGGTACCAATCGCCGAACATTCGGGCGCATCCTATGTTCGCTTGATGGTGCGCGATCAGCCCGGTGTTATTGCGGATATCACCGCTGAACTTAGGACCGAAAAGGTCTCGGTGGAGGCTATGATCCAGCGGCGACCATCGCCGGGAAATCCAGTACCGTTGGTGTTCACGACCCACCCTAGTCAGGAAGCAGCCCTGCGCCGCGCGTTGGATCGTATCGCGCGGTTGGGAACAATGCTTGAGCCCCCGACCATGTTCCGAATCGAAGCCTGACGCTTCTTATTGTCGCGTTCAACCTCAAATTCATGGCCCTGACCGGGCGATTGATTTACGATCAGCAGAGTTTTCAAGAGGACCGAAAATGCCCGAGAAGCCCAAGATGGACCGTAACCTGGCGCTTGAAGTTGTCCGCGTGACCGAGGCTGCGGCCTTGTCGGCGTCGCGCCTCATGGGTCGGGGGGATGAAAAGGCAGCTGATCAGGCGGCGGTCGATGCGATGCGCACCGCGCTGAACAGCCTTTATATCGATGGCACGGTCGTGATTGGAGAGGGCGAGCGCGACGAGGCGCCGATGCTCTATATCGGCGAGAAGGTTGGCCAGGGTAAGGGCGGACCAGCGATCGACATTGCGCTGGATCCTCTCGAAGGAACGACGATTACGGCAAAAGGAGGGATGAACGCGCTTGCCGTCATTGCGATGGCTGACGAGGGTGGTTTTCTCAATGCTCCCGATGTCTATATGGACAAGATCGCTGTGGGTGGCGGTTTGCCGGAAGGCGTTGTGGACCTCGATGCCTCGCCTGCGGAAAATCTGAGAAATCTCGCCAAGGCGAAGAATCTCGATGTCTCCGACCTTGTTGCCTGCATCCTCGATCGGCCGCGCCATGCCGAGTTGATCGCGGCCGTACGTGCTTCCGGCGCGCGCATCATGCTGATTGGTGACGGGGATGTCAGCGGCGTGATCTCGACCAGCCAGCCCGATAGTGGTGTGGATATCTATATGGGTTCGGGTGGCGCGCCGGAGGGCGTTCTGGCCGCTGCAGCATTGCGCTGCATCGGCGGCCAGATGCAGGGCCGTCTGCTGTTCCGGAATGCCGATGAGCGCGAGCGCGCCGCGCGCTGGGGCGTTACGGACCTCGATAAGAAATATGGGCTTTACGACCTGGCGAAAGGCGACGTGATGTTTGCCGCGACGGGAGTAACGACGGGCACCATGCTTCGCGGTGTTCGTCGCACGCCGATCGGCGCCTATACCCATTCGATCATCATGCGCTCGAAGACTGGAACAGTCCGTTTCGTCGAATCGTATCACAATTTCGAGCGCAAGACAGACTGGAGCGCTCTCGTCGGTAAATAGGCGCCTGGCACGGAGCGGCGATGACAGGCGCTGACGTCTCTCCAGGGCACGGGAGCGCATCGATCGAGGCGGCGGCCTTCATGGGGGTAGGGGTGTCGCTGACGGGACGTCGCTGGCGCCAACGCAGCGGCGATGACCGCGTTGGACTTGCCATTGCCCAGCGACTGGGGGTGCCCGAGGTCGTTGGCCGGGTGATCGCCGGCCGCGGTATTTCCGTCGAAGCGGTAGAGCAATTCCTGAACCCGACCCTTCGCGGCCTTTTGCCGGACCCATCGAGCCTCAAGGATATGGATAGGGCGGCGGGCCGGATTGCGGATGCTGTGATCGCATCAGAGCCCATCGCGATCTTCGGCGACTATGACGTCGACGGCGCGACTTCGACCGCGCTGCTGGCGAGGTTCCTCGGTTGTCTCGATGTCGATGTCCGCTGCTATATCCCGGACCGTCGGGGCGAAGGCTACGGCCCAAATGCGGCTGCCTTGCTGAAACTGGCCGAGCAGGGTGCGCGGATCATCGTTACAGTCGATTGCGGCACCACCGCGCATGAGCCGCTGAAGGTTGCAGCAGATGCTGGCATATCCGTCATAGTTGTTGATCATCACGCTGCGGAGCCAGCCTTGCCGCCAGCCTATGCGGTCATCAACCCAAACCGACTGGATGACGATAGTGGGCTTGGCACACTCGCCGCCGTTGGTGTCGCGTTCCTCCTCGTGATCGCTGTCAATCGAGCCCTGCGCCAGGCCGGGCACTATCAGGGGGACCGGCGCGAGCCCGATCTGCTGCAATGGCTTGATCTGGTGGCGCTCGGTACTGTTTGCGATGTGGTTCCGCTGACTGGCCTTAACCGTGCCCTGGTTGCTCAAGGCATCAAGATCATGGCCCAACGGCGCAATGCCGGTCTTGTGGCGCTTGCTGACTCGGCGTCGGTGGCGGAGCGGATTGATGCCTACCATCTTGGCTATCTGCTGGGGCCCCGGGTTAACGCCGGGGGGCGGGTCGGCAAATCGGATCTCGGGGCGCGCTTGCTCGGTACGGACGATCCTGGAGAGGCTGCTGAGATTGCGGCCGTTCTTGAAGGGCTGAACGCCGAGCGGCGTGAAATCGAGGCTCAGGTGCTAGCCGAGGCCGTGGCGCAGGTTGAAGGTGCCGGGGCAGGGGCCGCCTCGATCGTACTGGCGAGCGGTCGTGAGTGGCATCCGGGTGTCATCGGCATCGTCGCCTCGCGCCTCAAAGAGCGCTATGACCGTCCGGCATGCGTCATCGCGTGGGAGGCCGATCCTGGCAATCCTGGCCACTTGATCGGCAAGGGCTCCGGCCGCTCCGTCCCCGGGGTCGATCTTGGCGCAGCCGTCATCGCGGCACGCCAGTCGGGCCTCTTGCTGGGCGGTGGCGGCCATCGGATGGCTGCGGGCTTCACCGTCGCACAAGATCACTACGAGGCATTCGCAGCCTTCCTCGAGCGCCGGGTCCGCGATCTGGCTCCGGCGGAAGGGATTGTGCCGGAAATCGGGATCGATGGCGCCCTGGCACTGGGGGCCGCCACGCCCGATTTGATCACGACATTGTCAGGACTTGGACCTTTCGGTGCCGGTAATGCTGAGCCCCGCTTCGTGCTGCCAAGGGTGCGCGTCGCCAAGGCCGATATCGTCGGCAGCGCGCATGTTCGCTGCTTCCTGGTGGCTGGCGCTGGAGAGCGATTGAAGGCAATTGCCTTCCGTGCGGTGGGCACACCCTTGGGTGACGCCTTGCTGGCTTCATCGGGGGCGTCGTTGCACATTGCCGGTCACCTTCGGCTCGATCTTTGGCAGGGGCGCAGCGGTGTTCAGATGCTGATCGATGATGCTGCTTACGCCGCTGGGCTATAGATCCGCGATGGTGCAAACGTGCATCGCTTCTATGAGTGAGGATAGGCTTGCTTTTGCCCTCGCCAAACTGTATCCCCTCCTTCCTCGAAGCAGCGCTTCTCTACGTCCCCATCGTCTAGAGGCCTAGGACACC
>CAIXXC010000530.1 GCA_903923205.1 uncultured Rhodospirillales bacterium
CGAAGATCACCTTCTTTGTGATCTGCTTGCGGTCGTTCTCCTGCAGCATGGCGTAGCAGAAATGGCAGGCGTAGTTGCAGGCCCGAGTCAGCGCCATGTCGATGGTGATCGGCGCGATCCGCTCGCCACGCTGCCAGGCGTCGACGCGATCGCGGTGCCAGGCGATCTTGGTGCCGTCGAGGATGAGCTCGGTGTGGTCGGTCATGCCGGTCATGCTGTCTGCTTCCTATTCCGCGAGCGCCATTTCCAGGCGCGCGGTCTCTTCGAGCTTCTCGATATCGGGGAATTCCTTCTCGTCCTTGCGGCGACCGCAGGCTTCGGCGGCAACGGTGAGGCGTTGCGGCGGTGCAGCGGCGGAGTAGGAAATGAAGTAGGTTCGGCGCTGTTCGTCAGTCCAGGCCGGCCCGTCGAGCGCAGCAAGCTTGTTCTGCGCTTCCCTATTGTCGGGATCGAGCCGCAGCGCTTGCCGATAGTGCAGGCGTGCCATCCCGAGGGCACCTTCCCAGACCATGTGGTCGGCGAACCGGATATGGAGCTCCGGCCGGAACGGATAGAGGTAGAGCGCCATGCTGAAGTATTTGAGAGCCTGGAGCTTTTCGCCCCTGGCCTTGGCAATCTCGCCGAGCGCCAGTTGCGCCGGGAAATACCATTTCCGCCGCGCCACGAGGTCGACCAGCGCAGTGGTTCCCTCCTCCTCCCGACCGGATTCCAGGAGAGCGATCGCGGCGGCGTAGTCACGCTCGTCCTCGACCTGGGTCGGTCGATCCTCGAACGGCAGTTCTGCCGGGTTGCGGAGATCGAAGCGCGAGCTGCAGCCCCGGCAGGTCAGCCGGACCGAGTGATAACACTCCCAGCGATCGAGCAGGACACGGCGATAATCATTGTGGTGCTCGCAGCGCGGGCAGTCCCAAACGATATTGTAGGACTCGCCCCGCAACGGGTCGATCTCGGCTTCCTTCTCGAATTTCACGAGTTTCCCGAAATCGAGCAGGACGTGATCGGCGAGGCGGAGCTTGTCGGTCAAGCCGTCGAGATCGGCGTCGTTCAGCTGGCTGATATTGATGCGGACGGCGTCGAGATCCTCGATAAAACCGAGACGATCCGTGATCAGGCCGTCACGCACGGCCTGAATATAATCCGGACTGCCGGGATAGACCAACAGCCTGTTGATCCAGATCTTGTAGCGCTCGTTCTCGGCCCACCAGTCCATCGACTCATTGGCGGTTTCGAGCGTTTCCGCGGAATCGCCAAAGATCAAATTGCCCTGGATACCGATCTTCTTGTCGTAGGTGTTGCCGAGGACGGTGTGGATGCGCTCCTTCTTCGACTTCTTCTGCATGCTGATCAGGACTTCCTGACTCATGCTCTCGACGCCGTAGCTGATATAGGAGGCGCCGGTCTCCTTCATCCGCTGCAGGATATGATCATCCGCGCAATTGACGTGGAGCTGGACCATCCAGTTGAGCTTGTAGGGCGCGATGCGGTCGCAGAATTCGAGCAGCCGCGCCTTCTTCAGCGAAAACAGCTCGTCGATGAGCGCCACCATGTTGACATCGTAACGAGCAACCACATGGTCAAGTTCGGCAAAGAAATCATCAAGCGGCCGCTCGCGATAGACCTTGCCCGTCGGATGGAAACAGAAGGTGCAGCGATAGGGGCAGGACCGGCTGGTGATCATGTCGATCGCGCGCGGCGCGTTGCTGTGGTGGTAGAAATAATTGTCGGAGGCACGCTGGGTGTCCATCACCTTGCCAAAGCCGAGCGCATCATAGTCCGGCCAAGCCACGCTCCCCAGATCTGCAATCGCAGGGCGCGGGATGGTGCGGACGACATCGCCATTGGCCTTGCGGTAGACGATGCCGAACACGCCGGCGAGGTCGCCGCCGCACTGAATGGTGCGCACGACATCGACAATCGTCTCCTCGCCCTCGCCGATCACGCCGATATCGATATCCATGATCCGGGGCCCGGCCTCGGGATCGCTGCTGAGCACGCCGCCGCCGGCGATATTGACGATCGAGGGCTTGGCCCGCCGCGCCGCGTCGAAGATCTCCTGGACCTTCGGCAGGAAGGGCGACAAGGCGCCGGTCGCGCAGATCTGCGGATCCAGCAAGGTCACCATCCGCGCGACCTGGACATCGCTCGGCTCGACGGACTCGTTACAGTTCAGCGCATGAACTTCGAAGCCGGCGCGTTTCAGCGCGGAGATGATGTAGCCGAGCCCGAGCGGGAATTGATAAAATTGTCCCATCTTGGGCGTGTATTTCGGCGCAACGATCAGAACTCTCATGGCTCCTGCCTCCCAAACGCTTTTAAAGCTGGACTCGGATTGCGGCTTTCGCCGAATTGATCGACACCACAATCCGCGCGGGTGATCGAAACGATAGCACGGATCGCTCGCCCGGTATCGCCGCTGCGCTCAGCCGAGTGCATCGAACCAGGTCCGGGTCGCGACGGCGATGGTGTCGGGGGTCCAGAGCGGCGCCTCCCGCCAATAGTCGATATTCTCCAGCACCCGGCCGACGCCCTGCTCGAAGCTGACCTGCGGCGACCAGCCGAGATCGGCCTTGATGCGAGTGATGTCGGCCCAGGTGCAGTCGGGCTCGCCCGGGCGTTTGGGGATATGAACAATCGGGCCGCCGAGCAGCTCGACGAGGCGGAGCACGCTCTGCGGCCGGCCGGCGCCGACGTTCCAGACGCGGCCCTCGAGCGCGGTCTCCGCGGCCGCCAGGAACGCGGCCGCAACATCGCTGCCATAGAGGAAATCGCGGCGCTGGGTGCCGTCGCCAACCACGGTGAAGGGCTGGCCGGCGAGCTTCTGCTTCAGGAACACGCCGAACACCGCGCCATAGGCGCCAGAAGTCCGCGAGCGGATGCCATACGCGTTGAAGATGCGGATCGAGTTGACCGGCAGGCGATAGACCTTGTGCCAGTGCAGCGCAGCCTGCTCGCCCTGGTACTTCGACAAGGCGTAGGGGTATTGCGGATTGAGCGGATGGGATTCCGTCGTCGGCACGTCGGCAAGGCCGTAGCAGGACGACGAGGCGGCGTAGACGAATTTGGCGACCCCGGCGCTGCGTGCCGCCTCGAGCATCGCCACGGTGCCCTGGACATTGACCGACATGTACTCGACCGGCCGCTCGATCGAGGGCACGATGTCGCCGATCCCGGCGAAATGGACGACGTAGCGGGCGCCCTTGAACAGGGCGTCGCCGGGTTCGATGGCGCGGATATCGCGCTCGTCGAGCACGACATTGGCGTCAGCTGAGTGGTGGGCGAGATTGGCCGCGCGACCGCCTGTCAGATTGTCGAGGACATGGACACGAAAACCGCGATCAACCAGAAGATCGACCATATGGCTGCCGATGAATCCGGCACCGCCGGTGACGACGATCAGGGGCGCGCTTCTCGTCATGCCGCGTTTCTCGACTTGAGGACCTTGACGTTGTGATAGCGCGGATCGGTCATGGCGTCTGGGACTTTGCCCGCGCGAAAGGCTGCACACAGATCTCGTACGGCGTCTTCGATGCCGCGCTTGGGGCGGAAGCCCAGATGCCGGAAGGCCTTGTCTGAATTGACATGATAGGAGCGAAGATCATTCGTCGGGGTCGTGACGATCTCGATCACCGGCTTTTCCGGAAACTCCTCCTGGACAATTCGGCGCGCGGTCTCGGCGATCTCGGCGATCGGCAGATTCTGGGCTCCGATATTGTAGATCTCGCCCGAAATGACCGCCGGATCGGCATCGAGAAACACCTCGTATGCGTCGATCATATCCTCGATATGGAGGTTGGGGCGTTTCTGTGATCCGCCAAACACGGTGATCTTGTTCAGATTGACAGCGTGATTGGTGAGAATATTGACCGAGAGGTCGAGCCGCATATGCGGGCTGTAACCGCAGACGGTTGCGGGCCGGATCGTGACCGTGACGAAGTCGGGCGAGCGATAGCGCTCCAATACCTCTTCGCACATGCCTTTGAACTTGCTGTAGAGTGTCAACGGCAACAGCGGATGATCCTCGGTCACGTCAGGTGCATCCGACACGCCGTAGACCGAACTTGAACTGGCGTAGATGAAGCGGCCGACCCCGCGGGCCTTGGCGGCCGCGACCATGGGCTCAAAACAGTCAAAATTGATGGTCTGGGAAAGACCTTCGTCGAGTTCGAAGCTCGGGTCATTGGAGATGCAGGCGAGATGGATGACCTTCTCGATCCCCCACAGAGCATCGGACAAATTCGCCGTGTCGCGGATATCGCCCTCAATGACCTTCAACCGAGGATGCGGTGTCAGGTCGTTGCCATAGTACATGGCATCATAGACAAGAACATTATGGCCGTGCGCCAGCAGGCGCGCCGTCAGGGCTGTTCCAACATAGCCGGCACCGCCGGTGATCAGGATGTTCGTCACGATAAGACTCTCATAATCGACGGATCGCGTTCTGGTCTTTGAGTTCTTCCACGTAGACCTCAAGGTGAGGATCAAGCTGGCGTTTCAACAATACCTCGCCGCGCCGGACCAGCGCTGGTTTGAGCTCGGACGCCACGCCTTCGCCAAAGCTGACGATCGCGCGGACCTCGTGCCCAAGGATATTGGGCTCCATCGCCATCAATCGAAGGGCGCCAGCCGGCACCCCCTGATCTTCAGCGCCGATTTCAAGCAAGGTCTGCACCGCTGACGCTCTCTCTGGAGCAGTCAGTTTCGCCCAGCGCGAGTCCGGCACCGTCGTGAATTCGTTCTCACGGCCGAGGTAACCGGTCAACTCGCGCCATTCCACCAACAGTTTACGGGTGATCGCTTTCGGTAGGCGAAACAGCGGATCGGCATTGTCGGGCAGAACAATACCCGGAACCGACCGGGGCGCGTCAGCCGCGCGAAGGCGCGTGACCAGGCGATGACCGCCATGGTCGGACGCTTCCTGGATTGGCAGATCCCGCAGAATTTCGCAGAGATAGTCGAGGACAACGCGATTGACCAGATCATTCGGCCCGTCATGGCACGCATCGATGATCGTCGCGGACTCGCGACCCACCAGCACCGTCAGCGTGAATCCGTCACGCTCGACGGTGACCAGACGTGTCATCTCCAGCGGCGCTTCGAGCCAGCCGGCATGCTCAAGCCGACCGATCCGGTTGCGCAGGGCCTCCCGATAGGCCGGGGCAACACGATGGAGGAGTTGGCCCAAACCGATCCCATCCAGTTCGAGCAGCAGGCGATCCCCTTGAGCTGTGATCGTCAAGCTCCCGAATTCCTCGGCGATGCCCCGGATCTCGGCAAGACGCTCGTGCGGCACGCTTGCGTTCGAGACGGTCACGGCCAGGCTTCGCTCGCCCGCGATTTCGGCGGCCTCGAACATATTCTGAAGCCCCCGCACAGGATCTTCGTCCGGCACCCAGACTTCGAGAAATGGCGCGGCGGCGCTATGGCCGCGCAGCTGGGTCATCAGGCTGTGTTCGAAGGCGGCGACCAGCGCCTCGTAGTCGAGCGGCTCGCTCATATCCGCGTCCTCTCGAAGAAACGGTTCACTTGACGGGCGACATAGGCGATGTCCTCCGGCGTGGCGAACTGGTTCACGGGCAGGGTCAGAATCCGCGCGGCCTGAGCCTCGGTGACCGGAAAATCGCCGATGCGATAGCCAAACCGGGCAGCGGCCGGCTGCAGATGAATTGGCACCGGATAGTGGACCGCGGTCCCAATCCCCTGGTCGGCCAGCCATGTTTTCAAGGCGTCGCGGTGATCCACCTGGACAACGAACGTATGATAGGTGTCGACCGTATCCCCACGCTCCCCGGGGAAGAAGACATGGCGCCGATCGAGCAAGTCACGATAGAGCGCCGCATTGCGCCGCCGCCGCGCAACGACGTCCGCCAAACGGGACAGCCTGAGACGCAAAATCGCTGCCTGCATGGTATCCAGCCGGGACACAAAACCAAACTCGACAACCGTATTGCGATCGCTCATGCCATGATTGCGCAGACGCATCACCCGCTCGGCCACACCGTCATCATTGGTGGCAAGCAGACCGCCATCCCCTGCAGCGTTGAGATTTTTCAGCGGGTGCAGCGAGAAACAGCCGATATCGCCGAGCGCCCCGCTCATCCGACCGTGATAGGTCGAGCCGATCGACTGTGCCGCGTCCTCGACAATCCTGAGCCCATGACGCCTCGCGATATCGGAAATCGCATCCATCTCGCAGACGCGCCCCGTCAGATGAACCGGCATGATCGCCTTGGTGCGCGACGTGATCGCGCGTTCGATCGCGGCTGGGTCGATGTTCTGATCCGGCCCGACATCGGCGAACACCGGAATCGCGCCGACATGGACAATCGCAGAGGTCGACGCGATGAAAGAATTCGGCGGCGTGATCACCTCGTCACCGGCACGGATCCCCAGCGCGACAAGCGCAAACATCAGCGCATCGGTGCCGGAATTCAGCGCAACAACATGACGAACGCCGCACATGTCCGCGACCTCTTTCTCAAGCAAGGCTACGGCTTCCCCGCCGACATGGTCGCCGGCAGCAAGCGCATGTTCAACCAGCGGCAGCAACTGTTCGCGCTCCTCCGCGAACTGGGCCGGCAGATTGACGTAGGGTACCTGTCTGATCGGCTCAGCGCGCATAGTACTGAGCAACGGTTGCGATGACATGGTCCTGCTGTTCGCGGGACAGATGCTGGTCGCAGGGGAAGGAAATGATCTCGTCGGTATGGCGATCGGAAACCGGGAAATCGCCGCGCTTGTGGCCAAGATGTGCGAGGGCATCCTGAAGATACAAGGGGATAGGGTAGTGGATCTTGCACTCGATCCCCTGCGCCTGGCAGTACTTGTACAAGCCGTCGCGATCTTCGGCGAACACGATATAGAGGTGATAGACCCGCCGCATGCCGTCGATCCGGGGCGGAATTCTGATTTGGGCCAACTTTCCCAGATGGGCGTCGTAATAGGCGGCGTTGTCGATGCGTTGCCGGGTAATGTCGTGGGTCGATCCGATCAGCCAGTTACCGACAACAGCCTGCAACGTATCGAGACGCGAATTGTAACCAAGCACCTCGATCTCATCTCGATTGCGCATGCCGTGGTTGCGAATAAGCCGAAGTTCGCGTGCCAGGTCATCATCGTCGGTCGTCACGATCCCGCCGTCGCCCCATACATTGAGGTTCTTCAGCGGATGCAGCGAAAACGCCCCGGCCGACGCCCAGGTGCCCGCGCGTTTGCCGCCGATATCCGCGAGGATCGCCTGGCAGGCATCCTCGACGACGGGAAGATTATGGCGTGCCGCAATCGCCATCAGCTTGGGCATATCGGTCATATAGCCGGTGAAATGAACCGGGACGATCGCCTTGGTCTGCGGCGTGATCTGCGCTTCGACCTGATCGACATTCATGCAGAACGTATCGTCACAATCGACAAAGACGGGCGTCGCGCCAATTTCGGCAATCGCGCCCACCGTCGCGATAAAGGTGTTGGCAGCCGTGATGACCTCGTCACCATGGCCGACCCCTAACGCTTTCAGGGGCAATTTGATGGCATCCGTCCCCGAGCCGACG
>CAIXXC010000531.1 GCA_903923205.1 uncultured Rhodospirillales bacterium
GGTTCTTCTTCATCTTCCCAGACATGTAGGCAAGTGCCTCATGACCGTTGTCCAGGCGGACGCGGTAATGACCGTCCGGGAGCACGTCAGTGACAGTGCCCTCGAATTCGATAAAATCTTCCTTCAACCGCGCGTCCTTAAGTCTTTTGGGACCTTTTTGGTCCTGTCCTCGCAGGCATCACATGCCGTGCGCCAGCCATCGGGCGCACCCAATGACTGGTACATGGAATAGGGAAGTCTTATACGGCGCGCAGGTTGACGGCCGATGACTTGCCCTGCTGGCCACGCTCGAGCTCGTAGCTCAACTTCTGGCCTTCGTGCAGCGAACCGAGGTTGGCGCGTTCCACGGCCGAGATGTGCACGAACACGTCCTTCGAGCCATCGTCAGGCTGAATGAAGCCGTAGCCCTTTTGCGTGTTGAACCACTTAACAGTACCGGTCGACATTGTAGAGACTCCAAAAACGAAAAATCGCCGCGAATAGATTTCGGCGGCGAGCACGATCCAAAGCGTGTGTGGCTTGCAGGTCCGGGACTCGCAAGAGCAGGAGATGCGACCGAACCCGCAAAGGATGGGCACAGACACTGTGGGCCGAGAGAGACTATCTTACAAGAAGTTTATTCTCTGCCGGCCCAAGGGCGGAGGACAGGCGCAGGACTGCGCATGCAGGGTGTTTCTTCCAGGGTCGTCTGGTGGAGCCGCGGGGAATCGAACCCCGGACCTCGACATTGCGAACGTCGCGCTCTACCAACTGAGCTACGACCCCAATCCAGACAGCCACCGCAGCGACTGCGGAGGGCCGTGATATGCCCTTGCGACCGGTTCGCTGTCAAGGGTCGTGAGGTCGAGTTCGTCTTGGAGATTTCGATGATGCGATCCGTCGCAGGCGAGAAAGCCGGTGATGACTGGTGGCCGCGGCCGGCTTGCGGCAGGATCGATTTGCACCACGAAGTAGAAGGGAACCTGGCTTTGAAGATTGGTGTCTGCCTTACCCGGTCGATTGTCTGTCTGATCCTGATCGGTTTGATCGTGTCCGGATGGTCCGAGCCTTGCGCTGCCGAAGATGGCCTGGCGGCCACCAAACACCGGCAAACGGTGATGGATCGGCTTGGCGACGACATGAAGGCGATCAAGCGCTATGTTACTGGGCAGGCTGATCAGGCGGCTGCGTTGAGCGCAGCACAGGATTTGGACGAGACGGCGAGCCTGGTGCCAAGCCTGTTCCCCAAAGGTTCGGACTCGGCTAAGTGGCCTGGAAAATCTGCCGCCAAACCTGAGATTTGGGATAATCCGGACGATTTCCAGCAGTTGCTGCAGGCGCTCAGTGCCGGGACGGCGGATTTGCGGAAATCAGTTGGTACAGGTGAGGCCACAAATGTTCAAAGCTCGATGCGGGCATTGGCAAAGAACGCATGCGGCGCGTGTCATGAGAACTATCGTGGCCGCAGGGATGGCGAATAGACCTTGATGATCATGCGCGCGAATTGGCGTGCTGCCCTGATCGCGATCCTTGCGGTGACGGGAATGGTCTGGCTGATCGGCGGCCGCACGGACCCCTCGAGTATCCGATTGCGGTCGGCCCCCGCTGGTTTGACGGTAAACGACGGCGCCACGCTCTTTGCCGCCGCTGGCTGCGCCAATTGCCATACAGATCGCCCTCACGGTGGCGCGTTGCTTGCCGGGGGGCGGGCGCTGGTGACGTCGTTTGGCACGTTCTATACGCCGAATATCTCATCCGATCGTGATTTCGGGATCGGGCGGTGGACTGATATCGATTTCATCCGCGCGCTTCGGCGCGGCGTCGGCCCCACGGGGAAGGATTATTATCCGAGCTTTCCCTATCCTGCCTTCACCCAGATGACTGACGACGACATTCTCGCCATCAAGCGTTATATTTTCTCTCTGCCGCCGCAGCGTCGGGCTGACCGCGCGCCTGTGATGCATTTTCCCTACCGTATCCGGGCCGGGATCAAGCTCTGGAAGATCATCTATCTGCGAGAGGGTCCCATCGAGCCCGACCCGGATAAAACCAAGGAATGGAACAGGGGTGCTTATCTGGTCCGAGCGGTCGCACATTGTGGCGAATGCCACACGCCACGTGATCTGCTTGGCGGGGTCGAGACCAATCGTCGGTTTGCGGGTGCGAATATGGCGGTGGACGGCGTGAAGGCTCCTGACATCACTCCCGACCCCAAGGCAATAGGACGCTGGTCCGTTGATGATCTGGCCTCCTATCTCGATGACGGCCTCACGCCCTCCGGCGATATCGCGGGGGGCGCGATGGCCGAGGTTATCCGGGGCACTAGTGCACTGAGCAATGAGGACCGGCTTGCGATTGCCGTCTTTATTAAAGCACAGGCCCCGATCCCGCCCGCCCCGATGCAGAAGATGTCGCAAGGTGGCTGAAGATTCCGGCCTCCAGAGCCTACTCGAAGGCTCGCTTCACGATCCGTTCGCCCACCTCGGTTGCCATTGTGACGCCGATGGTCTGATTTGGCGTTGTTTCCTGCCCTGGGCTATGGAGGTTGTTGCCATTAGCCGACATGAGCCCGCCGGACACCTTTGTCAGCTCCATAGCGAGGGCGGGCAGGGCTGGTTCGTCGGTCGCGCATCCGGGCGGCATACGGTCCCTGACTACCGGCTATTGGTAAAGTATGCCGGCGGTAGCGTTGTGGTCGAAGACCCGTATCGTTTCCCACCTGTGCTGGGACAATTGGATGTCTATTTGCTGGCCGAGGGGACACATCTTCAGGCCTATGAAAAATTAGGCGCTCACCCCCTGATGAGCGACGGCGTTTGTGGGGTAGGCTTTGCAGTCTGGGCGCCCAATGCCTCAGCGGCTAGTGTCGTCGGGGATTTCAACGACTGGGATGAACGACGTCATCCAATGCGGTTTCACCCCGCCTGCGGTGTCTGGGATTTATTTATCCCGGGGCTCGCGCCCGATGCCGCGTACAAGTTTCGTCTTCGTGGTAAAATGGGCGAGCATTTGCCGTTGAAGGCCGATCCCTGTGCACTGGCGGCAGAAATGCCGCCGAGAACTGCATCGGTGGTTGCTGCCAAGTCCAACTACGCATGGTCAGATGCGCCATGGATGTCGGCGCGTGCTGCTCGCCAAGGCTCTGACGCCGCCATCTCGATTTACGAAGTGCACCTTGGGTCATGGCGCCGACGCTGGTCAGACGGCGGTTTCTTCTCGTGGCACGAATTGACCGAAGAGCTGATCCCTTACGTCAAGAATCTGGGATTCACCCATATTGAAGTCCTGCCGATCAGTGAATTTCCGTTTGACGGCTCCTGGGGCTACCAACCGATCGGCCTAATGGCGCCGACGGCCCGGTTCGGTGATGCCGATGGTTTCCGAACCTTCGTGGACGCGTGCCATCATGCCGAGATCGGGATTATCGTCGATTTTGTGCCCGCCCATTTTCCGTCCGACGCCCATGGTCTGGTTTGCTTCGACGGCACGGCACTCTACGAGCATGCAGATCCTCGACAGGGATTCCATCATGACTGGAACACCTTGATCTACAATTATGGTCGACGTGAAGTTGCGAACTATCTCATCGCGGCTGCCCTGTCGTGGTTCGATCGTTTTCACATCGATGGCCTGCGGGTCGATGCCGTGGCGTCCATGCTCTACCTCGACTACTCCCGCGCCGAGGGCGCCTGGGTGCCAAATGCTGATGGCGGTCGCGAGAACTGGGATGCGGTGACCTTCCTCCAGCGGTTGAACGAAGCCATCCTGAACCGGTTCCCAGGTAGTTTGATGATCGCCGAGGAGTCAACCTCTTGGCCCGGGGTAACCCGCGATGTTGCAGAGGGTGGGCTCGGGTTCTTCGGGAAGTGGAACATGGGATGGATGCATGACACCTTGGAGTAC
>CAIXXC010000532.1 GCA_903923205.1 uncultured Rhodospirillales bacterium
AGGCCGTAGACGGTTTCGGTCGGAAACGCGACCAGCTTGCCGGACTTGATCAGTGCCGCCGCCCGGTCGATCGCATCCTTGTCCACCGCCCGATCGCCCATCGGCGAGGCCGGCTCCGGCAGCGATATCCTTGTCAGTGTTGGCGTCGACACGAGTTCCAATTCCTGTTGCCGGCGGATTCCGCAGGTTACCGTCTCGACCAGCCTGGCGAACCGCTTTAGGCTGCTCAAACCGGTACGAGCAATCATGCTATTTCGCATCTGCGAAATAATCGCGAATTGCGTCATACTATAGCCATCGAATGTCCTGCTCACCAATTCGAAAAGGAATCCCCGCATGGCTGCACGAGTCATCACGGTCGCACAACAGAAGGGTGGCGCCGGTAAGACCACGGTGACGGTTCATCTCGCCCTGGCTCTGGCAGCGCTGGGTGAGAAGACGGCCGTGATCGATATCGATCCCCAGGGCAGTCTCAGTCACTGGTTCCGCTTGAGACAGGCCTCACTCGGGCCCGGCAAGACGGGCTTGGTCGTAACGGATGTCCATGGTTGGCGAGTCAGCGGCGAGATCGACCGCCTGGCGCGCGAGTGCAAATATATCCTCGTGGACTCACCCCCGCACGCGCAGACAGAGGCGAAGGCCGCGATCCGGGCAGCCCATCTTGTTGTCATTCCGGTGCAGGCGAGCCCGCTGGACCTGTGGGCAACCAAACCGACTGTCGATATTGCCAAGGATGCCAAGGTCCCGGTCATGTTGCTTCTCAATCGCCTGCCGATCAAAAGCCCGTTGCAGGAAGAGGCCGAACGGGTGTTGGGCGAAATGGGTGTCCCGGTCGCGCATGCCAGGATTGGCAATCGAATCGGCTTTGCCACCAGCATGAGCGAAGGCCGAGGTATCGGCGAACTCGCGCCCAAGAGCGCTGGTGCACGCGAGATGCGGAATCTCGCACTTGAAGTCGTCGAGATGCTTGCCGGGCACCATCACCACTAAGCGGCCGACGATCGCGTTCGTTCCCCAGTCTCGACAGCGCACATAATTATCGGCATGTTCGCCCGCGCCTTAGTCGCCATTGCGATGGATGTGGGGGCTTTGGTTGCTTGGATGATGGAGAGGGTCTTCGATGGAAAGTCTGATGCGCGGCTACCAACGTTTTATGGAACGCTATTGGACGGAAAATCGGGATGTCTTCCAAGCTCTTGCCGCCAAGGGACAAGCACCTCGGGCGATGGTGATTGCCTGCTGTGATTCGCGCGTCTCGCCTGAAGTGATCTTCGATGCCGAGCCAGGCGAAATTTTCGTGGTCCGCAACGTCGCCAATCTCGTGCCCCCCTATGCCCCCGATAGCGACAATCACGGCACCAGCGCCGCGCTCGAATTTGCCGTCCGCAAGCTTCAGGTCTCGCATATCATCGTCATGGGCCATTCGCTGTGCGGGGGTATCCGCGCGCTGGTCGAGGATAATTTGACGGATGATGATGATTTCATCGGGCCCTGGATGAAGATCGCGACCGTTGCGCGCGAGCGCTCTTTCGTTGCCGCTCATGGCGTGGTCGAAACGGCTCGGCAGCTATGCGAGCACGAGAGTATCCGGGTGTCTCTTGCCAACCTCCTGACCTTCCCTTGGATCCGAAATCGCGTCGAGCACGGAGACTTGCAACTCCATGGCTGGTTCTTCAACATCGATAGCGGAACACTCGACCTTATCTGACACTGGAAATGAAGCGACAGAAGGCATACGCGGCCTGCCATTTCTGGACGGCCTTCTTGTGATCACGAAATCCTGATGATAGACCGTTACGGGAACGCCACATGTGGCAACTGAATCCGCAACGCGATGTTCGGTGGGGAGTAAGGCGAGCGTGTCGGGAAAGCTGCACACGATTGAATCGGCAATCGAGGTGGACCAAGCCCAAGGCTGTGGTGTGACGCCTCAACTCGCTTTTTCGGTCGATTCGACTGCGACCTCGACGATCCTGGCGGCGCTGCTTGAACGGATTGATGCCGGTGTTATCTGGCTGGCACCCGATGGCAACATCAGGTCTCGTAACCAGGCCTCCCATCGACTGCTCGATGGTTTGCTCGCCCGTGTCCTGGAAAGCGAGGGAGCGTCCCACGATGTTCTCGACGCGGACGGGGCGCCAATTCCGGCGGCGCGGCTTGCCGGCCTGATCGGCCTTGGCAGCAAAGAGGCGATTTCCGGCAGGGTTTTCGGCCTGGCCATGGACATGGGCCATATCCATTGGGTGTCGCTCAATAGCTTTCCCGCCCACGCCCTGGACGCGCAGATGGATGGCGTCCTGATCGTCGCGACCGACGTCACCGAGCAGCGTGTCAAGTCCAAGCGGCTCGATGTTGCGCTCAAAATATTTCAGGTCGCGACCCAGGGCTTCTTCTTGCTTGATCAGGATGGCCGGATCATCGCCGCCAACGAGGCGAGCGAACGGATTACCGGTTATGTCGAGGCCGAATTGATTGGCCAGTCGCCGATTTCCTTCTGTGTTCCAGACATGCGCGCCGCATTGCAGGATGCCGTCGAGCAGAGTGTCCGCTCCAGCGGCGTTTGGGAGGGAGAGTTCACCGCCCAGCAGAAAAGCGGCGCGTCCTATCGCCTCTGGTGCTCGCTCACCACGTTCCAGAGTCCTGTCGGCAAGATCGAGTACTCTATTGCGACAATTTCCGACATCACCGAGAAATGGGCGGCGCAGGAGCGTATCAGCTTCCTGGTCAATTTCGACCCGCTGACCGAGTTGCCCAATCGCGGCATGCTTGATGGCTGGATGGATTTCGCGACTGCCGAAGCCCGCCGCCGTCATGGCCGATTGGCGGTGTTGTTTGTCGATCTCGATAATTTCAAATGGGTCAATGATTCGCTCGGCCACCATGTTGGCGATCTGCTCCTGATCGAGGTTGCGCGCAGGATCAAGCTTGTCGTTCGCGAGTCCGATATCGTCGTACGCCAGGGCGGTGACGAATTCATCGTGGCGTTGCAGGGGCTTGTCGATGGCCGGGAGGCGTCTCGGGTCGCCGAAAAACTTCTCGCCTCCTTTGGTCAGCCGATTATTGTCGAGGGTCACCGGCTTCATGTCGGCGCCAGCATCGGTATCAGCATTTTCCCCGAAGATGGTGGCGACAAGGATGAACTGCTGAAGAACGCCGATGCCGCCATGTACGAGGCAAAGCGCGCGGGTCGCGGTCAATACGCGTTCTACTCCCCCATCCTCAACGCGCAGGCCGTGTCTTATGCCAGGCTTGCCGCAGCCCTAAGGGTCGCGGTCATGCGTGGGGCCTTCGATCTTGTGTTTCAGCCCCAGCTTGATGCCCAGACGCGTCAGATTACCGGGCTTGAGGCGCTGATCCGTGCGCAAGACCCCGAGCTTGGGCCGCCTTCGGTTTTTATTCCTGTGGCTGAACGCACCGGGTTGGTGAGTGATCTTGGCGAATGGGTCATCGTCGCAGCGTGCCGGCAGATTCGCGAAGGGCTCGACATGGGTTTCGAGCCGCCCAAGATCGCGATCAATGTATCCGCTCTGCAGCTTCGGTCGCAGTCGCTGACCAAGACCATCGGCGAAGCCGTGGTTGCGTCTCGGATTCCCCATCGCTGCCTTGAGATCGAGATCACCGAGACCCTGCTGATGGAACGCCTCGACGAGGCTCGCGAAGCGCTCGCGTGGTTGCGACAGCACGGGATTGTCGTCGCCATCGACGATTTCGGCACGGGTTACTCCAGCCTCGCCTACCTGCAGAGCCTGCCGATCGACCGGCTTAAGATCGACGGGTCATTCGTGCGGGAGCTTGGGGATGGCGGTGGCGGCGTCGTTGCCCGTGCGATCCTCAGCCTCGCGAAGAGCCTGTCGCTCGAAGTGGTCGCGGAAGGGGTCGAGACCGAAGCGCAGGCGGAACTCCTGGCAGAGCTCGGTTGCGGCTTTTTCCAGGGCTATCTGTTCAGCCGGCCCATAACCGCGCAAGAGGTGCCGCAATTTTGTGGCTGGAGCGGACCGACGAAGCGCTGATGACGATTTGGGTTGCCGATTGGCGATGCGATCATCGCCACCCCATGGAACCCAGCACTAACGACTTGCCGCCTTTGCACTTCGGTGACAAGAGTATCGTTCGACGATTCATTCACTGGTGTAGCGATGGTTGATCAGCAGTCTCTAACCCGCATCCCGCGTGGCAAGAGCGGAGAAGTAGCAGCGGTACCTGTTCCGGTGACGGAAGAAATGCCGGACGATCTTGGCGCGGTTATCGGCAATAATCTGCGCCGACTGCGCCAGCATCGTGGCTATTCACTGGAAACGCTCGCCAAGAATGCCGGCGTTAGCCGCGCGATGGTCAGTCAGATTGAGGCTGGCCGCAGCATGCCGACGATCGGATTGCTCTGGAAGATTGCCCGCGCTCTTGAGGTCCCCTTCGCGGCGCTGACCCGTAGTGGCGAGGTTGAAACGATCACGGTGTTGTCAGCGGACAAGGTTAAGATCCTGACATCAAAGGATGGCAACTTCACATCCCGTGCGCTGTTTCCCTTTGATAGCGAGCGTCAGGTCGAGTTCTATGAATTGACCCTCGCGCCGCTGACGACGGAAGACGCCGAGCCGCACGCGCCGGGTACGACCGAAAATCTGGTCGTTGTCAAAGGCCGGCTTGAAATCGTCGTCGGCTCCGAGACCCGTATTCTCGAGCCCGGCGACGCCGTTTTCTTCGCCGCAGATGCCCCTCACGCCTATCGCAACCTCTCCAACGATACGGCGTTGATCTATCTCGTCATGACTTACGTCCAACGCCAAAGCGCGACCTAGGGAATTCCGATCATCTTGTGAGTCTGCAGGCTCAGGCGCCAGCGGGGGTCGGCGTGACAATGCCTGAGGGCCGCGCGTGTATTCGCCGCGCGCTCGGGGCCGTCCATCGGCTGCAGCAGGAAGTGCCGGAAGTCCAGCTTGATGAGTGTATCGAGATCGATGCCAGGTTGCGGCACGACCAATTTGAGCTCGTCTCCTTGCGTTTGCACTAGCGCGTTGCCTGCTTTCGGGCTGACACATATCCAGTCCAACCCGACAGGAGCATGGATTGTGCCGTTGGTTTCGACCGCGATCTCGAAACCTTCCAGGTGGAGGGCGTCGATCAGCGCCTGGTCGAGTTGCAGTAACGGCTCGCCGCCGGTACAGACGACAAAACGCCGGTTACGGTCAGGACCCCAAATTGCGGCAATCTTGGCGGCCAGACTGGCGGCGTCCGCAAATCTTCCACCACCGTCCCCATCCGTGCCGACAAAGTCGGTGTCGCAGAACCGGCACTGGGCTGTTGCGCGATCAACCTCGCGTCCTGACCAAAGATTGCAGCCGGAGAAGCGACAGAATACGGCGACGCGGCCCGCCTGAACGCCTTCGCCCTGCAGGGTGAGGAATATTTCCTTTACCGCGTATGACATCGCGCGTGGCCTCGCATCTTTCGCAATGGCTGGAGTCAGTCCTGCTCACTCAAGGGGCCAGCTTTGATTTCGGCAAACGCGGCCAGAGCGCGCTGCCGGGCGGCATCATGATCCACGATTGGTGCCGGATAGCCGGGAATATCGTGGGCCGGGGTATGGATATCGCTCGTGGGCCGATGGCTCAGCTCCGGTACCCAGCGGCGGATATAATCGCCGCGAGGATCGAATTTCTGGCCCTGCAGAATCGGATTGAAGATCCGGAAATAGGGTGCCGCGTCGGCGCCGCAACCGGCGACCCACTGCCAACTTGCCGGATTGCTGGCAGCGTCGGCATCGACGAGGCAGTCCCAGAACCAGGCCTCGCCATCCTGCCAGGGCTGCAACAAGTGCTTGACCAGGAAGCTGGCGGCGACCATGCGGACGCGATTGTGCATCCAGCCGGTGTGCCAAAGCTGGCGCATGCCCGCATCGACCAGGGGATAGCCGGTCCGACCGCGTTGCCACGCCCTCAGCGCCAAACGATCGGGTTGCCAAGGGAATTGCGCGAAGGCCGGGCGCAGCGCCACCGTCCGCAGGTCAGGATGTTGTGCCAGCAGGTGATGGGAGAATTCACGCCAGCCGACTTCCTTGAGGTACGTCTCCGGTCCTCGTCCGGTCCCGACGGAGGCCACGGCGTGCCAGATCTGATGCGGCGAGATTTCACCGAACCGGAGATGAGGCGACAGCGCCGACGTGCCGTGGATATCCGGGCGGTCACGGTGATCGTGGTAGCGGCTGATTCCGGCCTGGAGGAAACGGCCAAGCTGCTGCCAGGCTGCGTCCTCGCCGACATGCCAGCGTTCGCGCAGACCTCCCGCCCAGTCCGGGCTGTGCGGCAGCAGGTTCCAGCTCGCGAGCTGGTCAGTCGCGGGCATGATGGCCGGTGACCTGATCGTTTCTGGTGCAGGGTAGGGTGGACGCGGCGGCTCGGCGGCAAGGCAGGCGCGCCAGAACTGGCTGAAGACCTGGTAGGGCCTGCCCTCCTTGTTTCGAATTTCCTCGGGCTCGAACAGCAGGCTCGCGTCATTCGCCCGCCTCAGTTCGACACCGCTCCGTCGCAGCGGCTCCGCCAGGGCCTGGTCTTGGGCGCGCAGATGGGGGTCGTATGAGCGGCTCCAATAGAGGCCCGACGCACCGGTCTCGGCGATCAGCGCCGGGATAACGGCCAGGGGATCGCCCCGCCGCAGCAGTAGGGACCCGCCGCGCTCGGATATGCCGCGAGAGAGGACGGCGAGGCTGTGGTGCAGCCACCATGCCACCCCGCCGCCGGTATCCGCGGTGTCGTCGAGAACGAAGACGGGCAGGACGGGCCGCCCCGTCGCCACTGCCGCGCTCAAGGCGGGATTATCGCCGAGCCTGAGCTCGTGACGCAACCAAACGAGAATGGGAGCCGTCATGATGGATCAGACGTTGAGCAGCAGGTTTTCCCGTTCCCAGCTCGAAATCACACGTTGATACGCGTCGTACTCGGCGCGCTTCACACATGTCACCGCTTGGATGAACTTGCTCCCCAGCACCTCTTTCAGGGGCTCGCAGGCGTTGAATTTCTCTAGCGCATCGGACTGGTGGCGCGGCAAGGAGTGCAGCGGTCGTTCATAGGCGCTGCCACGGACAGCATCTTCTGGGCGCAGTGCCTGGGTCATCCCGAGATAGCCACACGCCAATGATGCCGCGATCGCCAGATAGGGATTCGCATCTGCGCCTGGAACCCGGTTCTCCACCCTGCGGGCTTCGCGAGTCGACAGCGGCACACGCAAGCCGACAGTGCGATTGTCGCGACCCCAATGGACGTTGATGGGGGCATCATTGCCGGCCACAAGGCGCCGGTAGGAATTCACGTTCGGCGCGAGCAGGGGCATCACGGCAGGCAGGTATTTCTGCAGACCGGCAATATGGCCCCGGAACAGGTCGGTATCCTGCCCATCATCGCTGGCAAAGATATTCGCGCCCGTCGCGATATCCACGACGCTTTGATGGATGTGCATCGCGCTGCCGGGCTCGTTCTGCATCGGCTTGGCCATGAAGGTGGCGTAGACATTATGTCTGATCGCGGTCTCGCGCACTGTGCGCTTGAACAGGAAGACCTGATCCGCCAGAGCCAGGGCGTCGCTGTGATTGAAATTGATCTCGATCTGCGCCGCGCCGGCTTCATGGGTCAGGGTATCGATGTCGATATCCTGGGCTTCGCAATAATCGTAAACGTCCTCGAAAATTGGGTCGAATTCATTCACGGCGTCGATCCCGTAAGCCTGACGACCGCTTTCCGTTCGACCGGAGCGACCAATGGGCGGGAGCAGCGGGTAATCCGGGTCCTTGTTGATCTGGACCAGGAAGAATTCGAGCTCGGGTGCGACGATGGGCTTCCAGCCACGGGCGGCATAAAGCTCTAGTATCCGCTTCAGGACGAAGCGCGGGGCGATATCGACGGGCGCGCCATCGACATAAACGCAATCCGAGATCACCTCGGCCGTCGGCTCCTTGTACCAGGGCACGATCCGGATCGTGCTCTCGTCGGGGATCATGTAGATATCGGCGTTCTCGGGGCTGGTGACGTCTTCGTCGGGGAATTCCCCGGTCACAGTCTGCACGAAGATTGCCTCGGGCATACGTAAACCGCGATCACGGAGGATGCGCAGAAACTTTTCGGCTGGTAGGATTTTCCCACGGGCGATTCCCGATAGATCGGGGACGAGGCACTCGACCTCGGTAATCTGGCGTTGCTTGATGAAAGCTTCGAGCTGGTTCATGCGGCCAATTTCGACGCCAATTGCGTCGAGCCTCCTCTGCCGTTTCAGAATATGTGTCCAAGAGTATGCCCGCTTGGCAGGAAAAGCCAACGGGGACTGACAGTTTCGAGAGAGTAGTTGGAAAGGCAGACCATGGCGGCACGCACGGCGCACATCGATTCCTGGTATTTCCAGACCGCGAACACGATCATCGACCGACCGGCGTTGATCGGCGAGGCGCATTGCGACGTCGCGGTGCTGGGTGCCGGCTATACCGGCCTGCATGCGGCGCTCAGCCTGGCAAAGCGCGGCTACAAGGTGAGTGTGCTCGAGGCCGGGCGCGTCGGCTGGGCGGCATCCGGTCGCAACGGAGGCCAGATCGTCACCGGCTATGCGCGCTCGATGGCCGACGTCGAAGCCGCGGTGGGCAAGGACGACTCGCGCAAGCTCTGGGCACTCAACGAAGAGGCCAAGAGCCTGATACGCGACACCGTTGCGGCCGAGTCGATCGATTGCGATCTCACCTGGGGGTACCTTTTTACCGCGCTGAAGCGGCGCCAGGTCGACGATCTCCACGAGATGGTGAAGGAATGGGCAGGCGACTACGGATATGAGGGGCTGAAACTTCTCGATTCATCGGCGACCCGCGAGATCGTCGACTCGCCGCGCTATATCGGCGCACTCCAGGATCAGGGCAGCGGCCATCTCCACCCCTTGAACTACGCTCTCGGCCTCGCGGCGGCATGCGAACGGGCCGGCGTCACGATCTACGAAAATTCTGCTGTCACGGCGATCGACACCAGCGCGACTCCTTCATTCCAAACGGGCTCCGGACTGCTTCACGCGAAGTATCTGGTCCTGGCAGGCAATGCATTGCTCGGCAAGCTCGTGCCATCGATCCAGAACAAGATCGCCCCTGTCGGCACCTATATCGCTGCCACCGAACCTTTGGGGCCGAACAGGATTCAAGCGCTTTTGTCCCAGAATGTGGCCGTCTGCGATATGAATTTCGTCCTTAACTACTTCCGTAAAAGCCCGGATGACCGCCTGCTGTTTGGCGCAAGGGTGAGCTATTCCGGGCGGGATCCGTCGGATCTTGCCCAGCAGATGCGCACCAGCATGCTGAAGGTATTCCCGCAATTGGGTGACATCGCGTTCGATACGGTCTGGGGTGGCCTTGTCGATATCAGCATGAACCGGTTGCCGCATCTCGGACGGCTCAGCCCGACAACCTATTTTGCTCAAGGCTTTTCCGGTCATGGTGTGGCGTTGAGCGGGATCGCCGGCAAGGTCATCGGCGAGGCTCTGGCCGGTACTGCCGAGCGGTTCGATGTCTTCGCCCGCATTCCTCATCACGCCTTTCCCGGTGGCGCATTTCGGATCCCACTGTTGCGCCTCGGCATGCTTTGGTTCAGGCTACGTGATCTGATGTAGTGGCCTTTCAGCGCCGAATGACGTCAAGGCCTCCGGCATGGAATGTGCTTACTTTTCATCGTTGTATTTCGCGATCGGAGGGGAAAATGGCTTGGCATCGGGATTATCGTAAGCTGATACCGCATTTCGGGGTTGCGAGCCTCGCGGCGATGGGGTTGGTCATGGCATCGCCGGCAAAAGCTTCCGATCCGCCGACACTGAATGTCTATAATTGGTCGGATTATATCGGCCCGAACGTCGTCTCCGGCTTCACCAAGGAAACCGGGATCAAGGTCAACTACGATACCTTCGATGGCAATGAAACCTTGGAGGCGAAGCTATCGACCGGCAATTCCGGCTATGATATCGCGGTGCCGACCCTCTCGCCGTTCCTGGCGCGCGGTATCCAGGGTGGCCTTTACCAGAAGATCGACAAGAGCAAGTTGAAAAATTGGGGAAATCTCGACCCCGAATTGCTCGCTCGCATGGCCAAGTTCGATCCCGGCAATCAATATGCGATCCCCTGGGTCTCGGCCATCGACGGTATTGCAATCAATGTCGAGGCGATCAAGAAGGCCTGGCCGGATGCGCCGCTTGATTCCTGGGCCTTGATGATGAAACCGGAGAATCTTGCGAAGTTTGCGTCCTGCGGCGTCGAATTCCTCGATTCGCCGACCGATGTGCTTCCGGTCGCGCTGCTCACCCTGGGGCTCGACCCCAATAGCATGAGCACGGACGATTTGAAGAAAGCGACGGATCTGGTTTTGAAGCTCCGTCCGTCAATCCGCAAGTTCGATTCCTCCGGATACATCAACGATATTGCCGGCGGGGACGCCTGCATCGCGTTCGGCTGGTCGACCGATGTGGCTCTCGCGGCGCAACGCGCCAGGGATGCGAAGAAGCCTTACACCATTAAGTTCATCATCCCGAAGGAGGGCAGCGTCGGGTATATCGATACCGTTGCCATCCCTGCAGGGGCACCCCATTATGAAAGCGCGCTGGCGTGGATCGACTACATCATGCGCCCCGAAGTCGCCGCAGATACGGCGAACCTCCTCAACGGTAGAACTGGGGTGATCGCGGCGCGCAAGTTGATGAAGCCATCGGTTGCCGCCGACCCGGGCATTTTTCCGCCGCCTGAAGTCGCAAAAACCCTCTTTGACGTCACCAGCAGTGGACCCGAATACGATCGGGCTCGCAATCGCGCCTGGACGACGATCAAGACGGGCCAATAGCCGCGACGAGCGCCCGAAACCGAGGGAGCTGACGCGAAGGGGGGAAGATGGCCTCACAGCCGCCGAGTATGACCGGGATCCAGACCAGACCATGGCTGGATCCCGATGCCACGCCGCATATCAGGGTCCAGGGCGTGCGCAAGATGTTCGACGATTTCGCCGCGGTCGATGGCATTGATCTGTCGATCTATCGCGGCGAATTGTTTTCCCTGCTCGGCGCGTCCGGGTGTGGCAAGACGACGCTTTTGAGAATGCTCGCGGGCTTCGAGACACCGACAGTCGGCAAGATTTTGATTGATGGCGCCGACGTCTCGCTGGTGCCGCCGTATCAGCGGCCCGTCAATATGATGTTCCAATCCTATGCCTTGTTTCCGCATATGACGGTCGAGGAGAATGTTGCATTCGGTCTGCGTCAGGATGGCGTCCCGAAAGCCGAGCGCGACAAACGCGTCAGCGAAGCGTTGGAACTCGTCCAGATGTCGGCCTTTCGAAAGCGCAAGCCGCATCAAATGTCCGGTGGACAACGCCAGCGGGTGGCGCTCGCCCGTACGATCGTCAAGCGGCCTAAGGTGTTGCTCTTGGACGAACCGCTCTCCGCGCTCGACAAGAAGCTGCGCGAACAGAGCCAGTTCGAACTCGTCAATATCCAGGAAAAGGTTGGTATCACCTTTGTGATGGTCACGCATGACCAGGAAGAGGCGATGTCAATGTCGTCGCGGATCGCGGTCATGGATAAGGGTCGGATTATCCAGGTCGGGACCCCCAACGAGATCTACGAGTTTCCCAATAGCCGCTATGTCGCTGACTTCATTGGCTCGGTCAATCTGTTCGAAGGCCGTTTGGTTCTTGACGAGCGAGACCACTGCGTCATCGATTCCGATGAGGCGGGCTGCTCTTTCCATGTCGGCCACGGCGTGAGCGGAACCGAAGGCATGGTGCTTTGGGTTGCGTTGCGACCCGAGAAAATTCGGATGACGACCCAGAATGGTCCGCTAGGGACCAATGAAATGGATGGGATTATCACGGAAATCGCCTATCTCGGCGATATCTCGATCTATCACGTCCGCGTCACCGGGGGCAAAACGGTGAAGGTCACCTTGCCAAATCTCAGCCGTGGTGCGGCCCGCGAATTCACCTGGGAGGATCACGTGCGTCTGTGCTGGGCGCCGGATGCTGGCGTGGTGCTGCAGCAATGAGCGACGGTCCGACGCATGGGGCGAAGAGTTTCAGGCTGCCGATCAGCGGTCGCCTCCTGGTGATCTCGGTTCCCTATTTCTGGCTATTGCTGTTTCTGCTTCTGCCGATGCTGATCGTGCTGGAGATCAGCTTTTCCGAGGCACGGATCGGCATTCCGCCCTATCAGCCGATCCTCCAGTTTGTCGAGAACCGCTATCTCGAGATCAAGCTCAATTTCGGCAATTACAACTATCTCTTCACGGACGACATCTACGTCTCTGCATATTTTAATTCTGTCAAGGTTGCCTTCTTCTCCACCATTCTATGCCTGCTGATCGGTTACCCGATGGCCTATGGGATCGCGCGTTCCGAACCGGGACAACGGACAGTCCTGTTGATGATGGTGATCATGCCGTTCTGGACGTCGTTCCTGATCCGCATCTACGCCTGGATCGGCATTCTCAAAGAGAATGGAATATTCAACAATCTCCTGCTGGCGGTTGGGCTCATTCACCAACCCATCGCCATCCTCAATACGCCCGCTGCCGTCTATATCGGCATGGTGTATGGCTACCTGCCATTCATGATCCTGCCGCTATACACCAACCTAGAGAAGCTCGATGGATCGCTGTTGGAAGCGGCGGCGGATCTTGGCGCTCGACCTTGGAAGACGTTCCTCGAAGTCACCTTGCCTTTGTCGATGCCGGGGGTGCTTGCCGGGTCGCTGCTGGTATTCATTCCGGCATGCGGTGAATACGTGATCCCGTCACTCCTCGGCGGCCCCAATACCTACATGATTGGCACCCAGATCGCCGGGGAATTTTTCCTGAACCATGATTGGCCGGTGGCCTCGGCTGTCGCGATTGCCCTGCTGGTGATTTTGCTACTGCCTATCGTTTGGTATCAACGGCTTGAGGCGCGCAATCGCGGAGGCGCCGGATGAACGGGAAGACATCGATTTTTCGTCTGCTGACCTTGGGGTTCGGCTACGGATTTCTCTATCTGCCGATCGTTTCGGTCGTGATCTATTCCTTCAACGCCTCCGCAATGGTGACCGTCTGGGGCGGTTTTTCAACCCATTGGTATGGCGCGCTGTTCCAGGATCAACAGGTGCTCAATGCCCTTGGCTTGTCACTTGAAGTGGCTTTTCTAAGCGCAACGATTGCGCTCGTTATGGGGACACTCGCTGGATATGTGCTGGCCCGGTTCGGGGTATTCAGTGGACGGACCCTGTTTTCGGGGATGGTCACGGCGCCCCTGGTTGTCCCCGAAGTCATCGGAGCTATCGCAACCCTGCTGTTGTTCGTGGACATGAAGGAACTGATCGGCTGGCCGAGCTCGCGCGGGGCTGGGGCACTTGCCGTCGCCCATGCGGCCTATACCCTCTCCTACGGTGCCGTTGTGGTGCAGTCTCGGCTTGCCGATATGGATCGCTCGGTGGAAGAGGCGGCGCAGGATCTGGGTGCTCGACCGTGGAAGGTCTTTATGGTCATCACCCTACCGATTATCTCGCCCGCGCTGGTCTCAGGCTGGTTGCTTGCCTTCTCACTGTCGCTCGACGACGTTGTCACGAGTGCCTTCGTCGCCGGTCCGGGCGCGACCACACTGCCGCTGTACGTTTTCGCAAGCGTGAAATTGGGCGTGAAGCCCGAAATCAACGCCATCGGGACTATCATCGTCGCTGTCGTCGCCACCGCGACGATCATCTCAGGGGTTTGGGTCACGCACCGAGAGCGCTCGCGGATGCGCTCGGTCAATAAGCTCAGGGAAGAGGAATTGCAGGCGATCGGCTCACTCACCGCGGCGTGAGCTTGCCGGTCGACGTCTAAAGCCGAATGTCGAGGACCCGGTCCGGGGGTTTGTGACCGTCGACGAAGGTCTTGATATTGATCAGAACCTTCTCGCCCATATCGATGCGGCTCTCGATCGTGGCCGAGCCCATATGCGGCGCGAGCACCGCGTTGTGCAGCTTCAGCAGCTTCGGATTGACGTTGGGCTCGTTGGCGTAGACGTCGAGTCCGGCGCCGGCGATCTCGTTATTCTGTAACATGCGAATCAGCGCGGTTTCGTCGATCACGTCGCCCCGCGAGGTATTGACCAGAAACGCATGCGGCTGCAGCAACTTCAAGCGTTGCGCCGAAATCAGCATATGGGTCTGAGGGGTGTGCGGGCAGTTGATCGAGACGATGTCCATCCGGGCCAGCATCTGGTCGAGATTTTGCCAATATGTTGCCTCAAGCGGCATCTCGATCGGCGCCGGGAGGCGGCGGCGGTTGTGGTAGTGGATCGCGAGGCCGAAGCTGCGGGCGCGTGATGCCAGCGCCTGGCCAATCCGGCCCATGCCGACAATGCCGAGCCGCTTGCCACGAATGCGATGACCCAGCAAATTCGTCTGCTTCCAGCCCGTCCATTTGCCCG
>CAIXXC010000533.1 GCA_903923205.1 uncultured Rhodospirillales bacterium
GAGCGAACCGTGAGTGGCCTCTGGGACCTGATCGGACGGCTCGTCGATATCTTCCAGCCAGCCGAATGTGCCAACTACTTCAGTTCGTGCGGGTATGAACCAGATTGATCGAAAACCGCTCTAACCAACATTGCACGCCAGCCGCAAGGGCAGGCCACAAAAACAGCAATCGCCGCACCGCGCCCCGGAGGCGCCTTTTTTTGTCCGGAAGAGAGCGCCCCCTGCGCGTTCTCATCTGTATGCGCTGGCATGAAAGGGGGCGCGCTGAACCGCGAATCACCAAGCGCGTTATGCATCCGGCATAGCAATGACTGCAAAGCGCCATTTGAACCATAGAGGCGATATCTTTGATTATATCAGCCCGTTTTGTCGATTTGGCTTTCAGGGGCTCCTACGGCGCGTGATCGGTAAACCCGGTGGGGGACAGCCAATTCCCAAAAGGTGCGCTGCAGCAGTATAAGGAATATCGAACTTTCAGGTGGACGAAATTGATTTGTCCACCTGAACAGCATTCCAGAAGGAAGTTTAATTTAATAAGGCAATAGCACTTTGAAATAATTTGATAAACTTTCGAAATTGTAGTTGACGGCAGCGCAACATGATCAATAGAAAGTCCGCAGAACGGCTGATGGTATGGATCGGTCGTTCGGCATTGCGTCATCCGAAAAAGATATATTCAGGATGAAGGTCAAGTTCCCATGCTTAGAGCGGGAAGACGCAATGCACGGTTGAGTATTCGGACGGTGTCGCATTGAGCGACCGACGCAGCGGACCACTGCGAATGCCGAATGCGAGGCCTTTCCCCAACCGCTCTTTGATATGGTGAAAACAATGAATGACGACGATACTTCGGTGTCGCGGTCGAAGCCTGCTGTCACGCAGCGGCTAAAGCGCGACGATTTTCCACATCCGCCCGCTGACAAGCATGGGGGTCTACCGCTCACGGTGGCCAATGTGCGGCATCTGCTGCGCGAATATGGTGTGGATGTTGGCTGGAACGTGCACAAAAAGCGGCTGACGCTAACCCGTCAAGGGGTAGCTATCAGTCCGCAAGAGCTGACCAGCCTTGGCAACTTGAACGGGATGCGAGGCCTTGATTTTTGGGACTTCGTAAGCTGCATTGCGCAAGCGCACCCAAGCAATGAAATTCGTGACTGGATCAAGTCTGCCCCTTGGGATGGACATGACCGGCTGCCGGAAATCATTGCGACCGTCACGCCCTCGGACGGATACCCCGAGGGCTTGGCAAAGAACTTGCTCCGCCGGTGGCTGCTTAGCGTAGCCGCAGCGGCGGTGATGGCAGGCGGGGACATCCGTTTGACACTTGGGGGTGTGCTGACATTCCAAGGTGGGCAGGGGATCGGTAAAACCACGTGGTTTTCCAATCTCCTGCCGTCTGGCCATTTGCGAGATAGTTATCAGAAAAGAGATCACCATCTCGATCCACATAACAGAGATTCAGTCATCGTAGCTTTAGGCCATTTAATCGTAGAGATTGGCGAGCTTGACGGTGTGTTCCGTCGAGATATTGCCCGCCTCAAAGGTTTTTTGACTGCCAATTGTGATAAGCCGAGGTTGCTCTATGCCAAAAATGCTGTGGAATTTCCACGCACGACGGTGTTCGGTGCCTCGGTGAATGATGATCGATTCTTGGTCGACCCGACTGGCAATCGGCGGTTCTGGACAATTGCCGTCAAGAAGCTGGATTACAACCATCAGGTCAACCTCCAGCAACTTTACGCTCAACTCGCTCTCGATATTGAACGGGGCGAACAATGGTGGCTGACGCAGGAGGAGGAGGCGATGCTGGTGGCTTACAATAAACGCCATTTGGTCATCTCACCGATTGCCGAACGCCTCGACGAGTATGTTGATCTGGATGCGATTGCCCGTGGCGAAGGCCCCTATCTGACGGCGCTAGAGGTATTGAGGAAGCTCGATATTGATCGCCCTACGATGGGCCAATGCAAAGAAATGGGCGCTGCCCTGCGCAATCTGATCGGCCCGCCCAAACGGGTGCAGGGGCGCGATAAATGGCGCGTTCCTGCTAATGCCAAGGAATACTTCGCGGCGGATGCACCGGAGGAGACCGAGGCCATTTGACCCCGCGCTGGTGGGGGTAAGGTGCGGTTGAGACGCCGCTCTTACCTCGCCAGCGCGGGCGTTAACCCGCGAACGGTGGGAAAGGCCACCGCAACTAACGGCGCGAGGCTTGAGCGCGGCAGGGGGTCAGCATCCCCGCCGCCAGCCGACTGCCTCAACCTTGCCGCCAGAGCCTCGCTGGGTGCCAAACTGGCCCCGGCCCTCACTGCCCCCATGCGCGGGGCAGCGAGGCGCTCTAGCGGCCTCTTAGCGCAATTAATCCGCATTAGCATTAGGAGAGCTAGCTATGCCAAAGGCAAAGCTTGATGCGACCTTCTGCCTGACCGCTTCGTGCGCGCAGGGGAAGAACCGCACCGATTACTATGACACCGCCACGACTGGCTTCGTGCTGGAAGTACGTCCCAGCGGCTCGAAAACCTTCGTGCTCCGCTTCTTCAATGAATATGGCAAGCAGTGCCAGCGCAAGATCGGCGCACTTGGCGATATCACATTCGCCCAAGCACAAAAGCTGGCCAAGCGGTATCGCGCCGAAGTGGTGATGGGCGGTGATCCGGCAGCGGCGAAATCGGAAAAGAAGGCGATTCCGACCTATGCCACGCTGGCGGATGATCACTTGTCGTTCGCCCGCACCTATCAGAAGCGCCCCGGCAACACCGAGGCGATGCTGCGCGTCCACATAAAGCCCCGCTGGGGTTCCAAGCGATTGGATGAGATCAAGACGCCCGATGTGGCCAAGTGGCTGGCGGAATTGCGCGAAGGCGGGCTGGCTCCGGCGACGGTCGAGAAAATCCGCATCACGTTCAACCGGTCTTTCGAACTGGCGATCAAGTGGCAAACGCCGGGGGTGAAGCATAACCCGGTGCGCGGCATTCCCCGGCCAAAGTTCAACAATGCACGCGATCGCTATCTCACGAGCGATCAAGCAGCGGCCTTGCTGGCGGCGTGCAGAGCATCCATCAATCCGCGCCTTGCGGACATTGTGGGCCTGCTGTTGCTGACCGGGGCGCGCAAAAGCGAACTCTTGCAGGCCAAGCTTGAGCACATTTCAACTGAACGGAAACTTTGGTTCATACCTGATAGCAAAACCGGCAAGGCCCGCCATGTGCCCCTGTCACAACCAGCACTGGCCATAATCACCCAGCTTCCCCGGTTCGATAAGTGTCCATGGTTGTTACCAAACCCAAAGACGAAAAGGCCGTACACCGACCTAAAACACCCTTGGGTGACGGCACGACAAGCGGCTGGGCTTGATGGGCTGCACCTACATGACTGCCGACATAGCGCAGCCTCTTACATGGCGGCGGGAGGCATCGATTTGTTCGCGATTGGCCGCATCCTGGGCCATGCCGATCACCAGAGCACAATGCGGTACTCGCACCTTGCCAATGACACGCTGATGCAGGCCGTGGAGGCCGGTGCAGCAAAGATGGTCGCCAATTGGGCTGTGACGCCCGCAGACGCAGCATAATCCACCGCAACCTTTCCCCCGGTCGCGATCGTGCGGCTGGGGGCCTTTATCGGAGATTTCAACATGACTAACCAATCTATTGACGCTGCCAGCATCGTCGTACCAACCAGTAAGCCCATGCCAACCGTTGCCGTGCAGAACGTGTGCCAGAGCAAGACCTCGGTTGCTGACATCGTGGTGCCTGCTTTCACACCAGCGCCGCTACAGCCCAAGGCCACCAAGCCGGTCAGGGCGAAAACATCGAGCGGCGGCTGGCCCGTCTCGGCTGAGACGCTGCTGGCGATCATGGGCGACGTTGACGCCGAAGGCCCCGACGCAAACGATGTTGTCAGAGCCTATATCTTGATCGGCGCTTGCATCGAACGGGGCATCGACGCGGGTACGCATATTCGTCGCGTGGCCATCGAACTTGGCTTTAATGTGAAACAGATCGACACATTGCGACATGTGCCCAACACGCCGTGGCAGAAGGGGCCTGACGGGCGCTACAGGCTAATCTAAGCGCCAATGTGGGTCGGGTGCCTGCGATGGGTGCCCGGCTCCGGTCCTGTTGCCCAGCCGATTTTGATTTGCTGTCCCAAATTGAAATCGGCTGGGCCACTTCCAAAAATGGCCTGGCGTAAGCCGCAACATAGCAACCGCCTGTCATGTCCTTCGGGATGTGGCAGGCATGGCCTTGGGTGCAATTTTTTTGGCCCCGGCTGGCCCCGGTGGGGTGAGGGTGGCGGCAAAATCGGCAACACTTCGCGGCCCAAATCCGCCCACGGCTGGCCCACTCGGGGGGCTAGTCCACTGGACGGCACACAACTCTGTTTCCCGGCTCGCTATCCGGCTGGCAGCACTTCCAACAGTATGATTTTCCACATCAAAGCGGGCATTCTTTGGGCTGCTAAGTGGGCATAGACCGGGCAGAGGCCGAATCTGAGGCAAAACAGCCCCATCAAGCCCAAGGCACGATACCCTTAGGCTTTTGTTTTTTCTGAGTTTTGGGCTTTGGAGAGGTGGTGCCGCTTAGAGGATTCGAACCTCTGACCCCATCATTACGAATGATGTGCTCTACC
>CAIXXC010000534.1 GCA_903923205.1 uncultured Rhodospirillales bacterium
GAGTGAAAGGTGGCTGTAGCGCGTTCCCATGGCGCAAACTCCCTGAGGGTAAGTGCATAAAAACCCTCAAAAATCGCACTTGGGAATAGAATCCACCCGGCTACAGACGCGCTCGCGCCTAAGTTATCTTATCGGCAATTGTAGGTCGTCAGAACATTCGGGACAGTATGGGCCGAGCCGGCACTCGCGCCAAGGCCTCCAGAACGGCGTCATAGCTTTTAACAAATCTGCGACCTTCATGATCATCGGTCGACAGCTCAGCTTCCGTGTCGTCGGCCAGGATCAGTATCGGCAAGGATTGGTTGTCGGGCCCTATCAACGTGAACACGTCCTGCCGCAGACGGGCAAACGCGATGCGAAAGATGTCCAGTTGCGCGCCGAGTCTTGGAAACGTAACTGTTAGACCCTCAATCAACATGCAGGTCAGTCAATAGAACATCCGGTCTGGATAGTTCGGATCCGCAAAATCTGGTTTGAGAAGTATCAGAGTGTCGCGATGCATGAAAATCCGCTCCAAGGGTCGGGAAAAATGGTTCGCGGGTCATCAGGAGGCGCGCGTCAAGTACAGCACCCAAGCGCGCGCCATCATACGGGCGAGCGGTAGCGCCAACACCAGCACCGCCACCCCGGACAGATAGAATGCGACACTAGGATCCTTGACGCCGAGGACGGCGAGCACGTCCCTCAAACGGGACAAGCTCGCTAGAGGTGTCACGACGTCAAGCAGGTTTAGGAACGCTATGAAACTCTTGGAGACCAACACGACCATCGGCAGCAGGGCTGCGGCGGTCGGACTCGCCCCGATCAGCGCTTGCTCCAATGCCGATGGGACACGGGCGCCACCGACCGCGCGACGCCACGACAGGTGAAGCAACGATACCAAAACTGGCCAAAGTAGGACGAAGACAACAAGCGCTCGAGAGTCGGATAGAGCTCCGCTGCCGGATCGGAATAGCGGGTTCGCCTCCGTTCCCCCATGGCCCTCCAGCATAAGAGTCGTCACATGGTCCGCCGCAACGATCACGGCGTACGCCAGGGAATACACAAGCGCACCATTCCGGAAGCGCCGTCGCTGAACCCCGAGGCTGGGGGTCATCTCGCGGTAACTCCAAGGAAGATCTCGGTAATGCTGATGAAATCGATGAGACCATGGACGACGATCGGCGCCCAAAGGTTACCTCCCGAGAAGCGCCATATTAGGCCGAGAGAAAGGCCGGATACGCCTGCCACTACCCTGCCTCCAAGGCCCTGATAGGCGTGCAGCGCGCCGAACACGACCGCCTGGAGAAGGATCGCCAGCCACTCTGATCCCTTTCCAGCCGGGAGTACGGACGCGATGGCGTCGCGCACATAGCCGCCTCGTCGCGCTGTACCGCGTCCGCTGAAGCCAAGGACGGGTGCATGACCATCGTCACAGCTGTCATGAAAATCGCAATTGCGAACCAGTGCATCGCCGTCTCTGATAAATGTGAATCGAGGTTCACATATTGATTTCGAGCCGTCAAGTGGTATGGCCAGAGCATGGCGCTCGAAAACAACACACGGCCCAAGCAGGCCCGAAGTCGTGAGACGGAAGGCCGAATCATCGGCGCC
>CAIXXC010000535.1 GCA_903923205.1 uncultured Rhodospirillales bacterium
GCCGGGGATCGCACGTCGGGCACCCAAATCTGGATTGGGCGAAGACCCTGCTCACGCAGGCGTTCGCGATGTTCCCGGACCTTCACGCGGGATGACTTGGGGCTTGATGCCGACGCCATGGCGAACCCTCCAATTTGGTTACATGTAACTTATCACCAACGCGGACGAATGGCCAGCACTTTTCATCGGACAGGGTCCCTTCCCCTTCCCGGCAAAAGCCGTCTTCCCGAGGCACAGTGCCGGAAAGAGGATTGAAATTATTCAACAATCGCCCTTGGGCGGCTCACGCCCCGACCGGACGGCACGGAGAAAGACAAGCCCGATCAAGGGCTTGGATAGCGACCGGAGAGCCGCTTTTATCTAGCCGTCCGGATTCATGCGCTCCAACTCATGCTGCGACTGCACTTTGGAGATGCCGCGCCACACGCCTAGTCAATCCCCGTGCTGGGCGCTTCTCAGACCGACTAGGCGCCTATATAGGCGCCCATCTGAGGTGTAGACGGCGTTATTGGGCCATATAGTTCGACAAATACCAATAAAATGCGCATTGATTGGTCCCGGATTACGCCTATATTGTCACTCGAAGGCGCAAATTGTGGCCCTAGGAGGATGCGATGGCGATTTTGGATGGGAAAGCGCTGACGGAAGCCCGTCGGAAGAGGGATTGGACGCAAGTCGAGTTAAGCGAAGCGACCAAACCAAAGGTTGATGTTTCGACCATCTCTCGCATCGAGAGAGGCAAGCCGACTCGAGTCCGAGCGAACACGCTGAGAGCACTTGCAGAGGCGCTCGGCGTGCAACGAGAGAGCCTTTGTCCAGCGGCCGAGGCGGAGAGGGACGTGATGAAACTCCGCATCGAAACAGCGGCCAGGAATGCCCTCGCCCTCGTCGCGGTCCGTTACCGGATCAGTCGTGAGAGTATCATCGAGATCGCACCGCTGCTGTTTTTTATCGCTGCCGAACAGTCCCTCAAAGAGCGTCAAAGCCGCATAGCCGATGTCCGGGCCTCCGCAGATGCCTTGTTTGATCTGTATCGCGGAATTCCCCATCTGCCGTCAGAATGGCCGGTTGACGAGGGAGCGGTGAGCAGCGAAGAGCAGTCAATCAAGGCTCGCGATCTGTTCGGCAAAAAGGTGCTAGACGGCGCGCAGCAATTCATGAGCGAATTGAGCGATGACTTCGACGAGGCGGAGCAGAATCCGTTCGTCACGTTCCTGCGGAAAAGCCTCTCAAATATCAGCACTTCCAATGAGTTGGCAGACTCCGTGCGGTGGGCGCCCGGCTTGTGGCCGAGCTATCAGATATGCTCCGAAGAAGCCGCAAGTGTCGTTGGGAATGACACGTCGGCGGCGCACGCCATCGTTTGCGGCGCTGCTGCTCTCCACGAAATGCCAAAGGGTCCTCCCGAGCAGCGGGCCGAGTGGGCACGGGCCGAGTTCGATCGCAAATATGGCGATCTCGATGACTTGCTCGGCGATTTTACCGGCACGCAGATTGCCGACGCCCAAGCGTCCAACTCGGGAGGGGCGTCATGATGAACGCTGTGCATCTGACCGCTCACGCAGCTAAGCGTATGGCCCAGCGCGGGCTTGCAAACGACGATGTCCAATTGATCCAGTGGATCGGCACCGAAGTCGAGGGTGGATACTTGGTCCGCGAGAAGGACTTTCAGGCGCTCGACCGCGAGCTGAAGCAGTTGCGCGATCAGGCCAAACGGCTGATTGGCAAACGGTTAGTCGTAGAGGGCGACCGGTTGATCACGGCATATCACGCAGGTCGCAGTAAGCAGCGCCTTCTTCTTCGAGATACCCACGCCCGACCTTTAATGGAGAGACACCCATGAGCGCTGCCCTCATCCCCGTTGCGCCCGACGTGCTGACTCGGCTCTTGACGCTTCGCCGAGCAGAGAGCGAAAGTCTCGATGAACTCCTTCGCCGAATCCTCCCGCCGGCAGCAAAGCCGGCTGGGACTTCGGCCGCGCGCGCCATCGCCGCGACGCGGAGCGCGAGCGGTGGCAGCGTTTCCTACGTGCTGGTTGGCGAAATGCACGCGGCGTCCGATGCGACTGATGCTATGATCACTATCCTCCGCGACCTCGCCCAGTACGACGATGAATTCTTTCCGAAACTCGCGGCGAAGGTGCGGGGCCGGACACGCAATCACGTCGCCCGATCCCGGTCGGAAGTCTATCCAGAGCGGCCCGATCTGGCGCGCTACGTCAAGGAAGTCGGCTGGGGATGGTTCGTCGGATGCAATATTGCAAACCGTGAGAAGGAAAGAATCCTTCGCGCGGCATGCGACGTGATGGGACTGACTTTCGACCGGGATCTCAAAATCGATCTGCAACACGCCTGATCGTGGCGGCATAAATCGGAGGGAATATGGCCTCAGGCAAAGGCGAGAGCATTTTGGTGGGCAGCATCGCATGGGAGACCGAGTATGCGGGATTCAGCCGGGGAAAGCTGACCGACAACGAGCAGGCCAATCCGGGCTTAGGTCAGACGATCGCGTACCACGGCGGCGGCAAAGGCGAAGCTACTGTCTTTGTCTACACCATGGGTCGCCACGATATCCCCGACGGTCCAATGTCAGAACCGGTCATGGCTGAGTTTAACCGGGCAACGCACGAACTTATTTGGCTTGGGCAAAAAAACGATAAAAAGACGGAGCTTGTCAGCCGCTATGGAACTGGATCACCCGACCGGGGCATGGAATTCCTGTGCGCTGAATTCATCCTGACCGATGGTTTGGGGTCGCGGCGCACGTTCCTCTATTTGACCGGGTGTGCAAAAAACTTCGTGAAAATCCGGGTAACGCTGCGCACGAATGATGCTGCTGACCCAACCGCCCGCGAATTTGTAGATGTCGTTGCCAGCCGACTTTGGAGGAGAGGCGCAAACGACGCACCGTGATGGTAGCGGATCGGCGGCTGCCCATAAGTGACCCTTTGGCTTCAGAGGGCTATGGCGTGGACATAGTGCTCATCATCGTCGGCCATGGCCCGCCAGAAATACAATATAACTATATGATATATAACGGTTTCATAACCTGCATAACTCGATGGAGCATAGCGTCTTACCCGATACCTTGGCCGTAGTAATTGCCGGGGGGAGGTTCGGTGAAAGAAGCTGAATTATATCGACCATAGATCATTCAGCACGGTATCCTCACCCTTGTGCCCCGCGAGCGACCTTTTAGGTGTGCGATCTTGAACATGAGTGTTCAAAGCTAAGCTCTCAGAAAGGCCCGCCAGAGGCTAATTTCTCTCTTGGGATCCAAAGAATATCGCCGTCCTGGGTACGGTCTAGGTGAACCAGCTCCGCGTCACTGTTTGCGATGTGCGGGACATAGTTACGCCCGATAAGGAACGACCAAAGGTCTGCCGCGCAATCATCGGCACGGGTCAGGTGATTATCCACCACCTCCAGCCAAAGAACAGGACGAAACTTGTCCAGTGATGCTGCTCCGCCTATAAGCATCTGCAACTCCCAACCTTCAATATCGGCCTTGATAAAGTCGATTCTATGCAATCCCAAAAGGTTGCAAAATCCATCGAGTGTTATGACGTCGATTTTCTCAGTGGCTTCGGCTCTTCCAGGATTTTTATCCTTGCCCAGATGCGAAAGGCCGAAGCCGAAGGTGCCTGAGCGTTTTATCGGCACTTGTAACTCCAGCGTCCCGGCCGTCGCACCAAGAGCAAATGGCAAAATAAATATATTGGCAGCGCGATTTAGCGCCGAAGCAAGCATCATTACGGATCGTGCGTAGCGCCCGGGTTCAAAGGAATAAACGACACCGTTCGGCGCAAAACGCGCAAATAATTTCGCGAACTGCCCAGAATGAGCACCAACGTCTATCACTACAGCGTTATCGGGAATCCAGCGTCGAAATTGCGGCGCTACGTCCATGTGATGCTGCTTGAAGAGTGCTTTGAAGCTATGTGCGGCGAACGTCAGCCATTGCCTCGTCGTGAGCGTGGCGCTTGGTAGGGGGGGTAATACCTGATCCGAGTGAGGCACGGCGTATTTCTTCAAAAGGTCGTATCTTTGCGCACACTGTAGGCCGATAGCCGAATGGAGCACAGCGTAACCATTGGCTTTAAATGTTATAGCGCCGTCGAACAATCACCAACGGGCAGGCATGAAGGACCAATCCATACCGGTCGTCGCGTGTGCGGGAGGGACGCAAGGTCCACTTCTAGTATGACTTGGGAAGCCCGAGGACCTTTTCGGCGATGTAGCACATGATCAGCTGGATGCTGATGGGCGCGATTCTGAGCAGCATCGACTCCCGGAAATAGCGCTCGACATGGTATTCCTTGGCGTAGCCGAAGCCGCCATGCGCGAGGACGGCGGCTTCGCAGGCACGGAACCCGGCCTCGCCGGCGAGATACTTGGCGGCATTGGCCTCCGCGCCGCATTCAAGCCCCGCATCGTACCGCCAGGCGGCGTTCATCACCATCAGCCGCGCCGCCTCCAGCTCCATCCAGCACTTGGCCAGCGGATGCTGCACCCCCTGATTCTTCCCGATGGGCCGATCGAAGACGATGCGCTGATTTGCATAGGCGGCAGCACGCTTAAGGGCGACCCGCCCGAGCCCGATGGCAGCTGCGGCCGCCAGCACCCGTTCCGGATTCATGCCGTGCAGGATATTCCTGAACCCCTCCCCCTCCTCGCCGATCCGATCCTCAACCGGAATCGGCAGATCGTCGATGAAAAGCTCGTTGGAATCGACCGCCTTTCGCCCCATTTTCTCGATTTCACGGACGGTAACGTATCGGCGATCCAGGTCTGTGTAGAACAGGGTCAACCCCTGTGTCGGCTTCCTGACCTCGTCGAGCGGGGTCGTCCGCGCCAGCAGGAGCATCTTTTCGGTCACTTGCGCGGTCGAGATCCAGACCTTCCTGCCGTTGACGATGTAGCGATCGCCGTCGCGGCGCGCGAAGGTCTTCAGTTGCGTCGTGTTGAGGCCGGTATTGGGCTCGGTCACCGCGAAACAGGCCTTCTCGCGACCGGCGATCAGTGGCGGCAGATAGCGCTGTTTTTGTTCCTCAGTACCGAAAACGACGACGGGATTGAGGCCGAAGATGTTCATGTGAATGGCGGATGCACCCGTCATCCCGGCGCCGGATTCCGAGATCGCCTGCATCATGATGGAGGCTTCCTGAATGCCGAGGCCGGAGCCGCCGTAGTCCTCCGGCATGCAGATGCCGAGCCAGCCTGCCTCCGCAATGGCCTGGTGGAAATCCAGCGGAAAGCCGCCATGCCGGTCGCGCTCCAGCCAATAGGCGGCGTCGAAGCGGTCGCAGACGCGGCCAATGGCGTCGCGGATAGCCTCCTGCTCGGGGCTGAATGCGAAATTCATCGGCCTGTTCCTTTGCTTGCGATCTTGGTTTTCTCTATCGCAACGCACCTGAATTGGCGAGTGGCCTCGACGGCAAATTGAGACTTCGTGGACTTGGCCTTTTGCGCATTAAGGTCGGTCGATACGCCGCCCCTACCCTTCAACCGGCCCCCAGGCTTTATGTGCTGCGAGGGCTGGTTTTTTCAGGATCACGAAGCCGGATCGTTGCAGATGCTGGACGAGCCGTTCCGCCGTGATCCGGGCCATCGTCGCGTCTGCATCGTGGACACGCCTCTTGCCGTCGAAGCGCAGCGAAAACGCCAGGGTTTCGGCGATTTCATCGACGGTGGCTTCGCGCAGGTTGGCTTTATCGTTCATACCGCGAACGTATTCGCTGAATAAGAACGTATCAAGAACATTTTCGCAGAAAATCAGTCCTCTTGCCCGCGTCTTAATCGTCGTCGTCGCGCCGCCAATGATGGTGATGGTGCCAACGCCAGTCCGGCGCATAGTAAACCGGAGGGGCCTCGTAATAACCGCGCTCGGGCGGGCCGTAATAGACCGGCGGTGGCGCGTAATAGACGGGTGGCGGCGGCGGCGCGTAATAGCCCGGCGGCGGATAGCCACCGAGGCCGATCATGAAATCGACATGAGCCTGCGCCCCTGTCGGCCCGAGCATCAGCGCAGCGAACGGCACCGCCAGCGCAAGAGCCTTGAAGCTCCTGAAGATCGACATCCCGTATCCTCCCGAAAGAATAATCCTTCGATTGGATAACGATCCATCGGCGCGTCTATTCCCGCGACAGATTGCGCCCGCCGCCCGCCACCTCAGGCACGATCGAGTTCGCGCGCGATCACGACGCCCATGAAAAAGGCCGGACCGCCATGAGCGACCCAGGCATGGCTGGTGCCGCGCTGGATCACGATATTGCCGGGCTTCAGCCGGGTCTCGTCACCATCGAGGATCAGGCTGGCCTCACCCTGGATCAGGCAGACAATGTCGATCGACTGGGTCCGATGCATGCCGGGATGACGGCTCTGGTCGGTGATGTGATGCTCGCCCTCAAACTGGGCGAAGGTCGCGCGCGCTGCCTTGGCCATATCGACATGGGCAATGCCTTCCGGCGCCGGGTTGATGACGAACCAGCGAACCTGGAAATCGCCCGGCTTGGCACCAAGGATGGGACGGGTCGGCCCCAGATCGGTGTGGTCCTTCGCCCGCAACGGGCCGGAGGCGGCATCTTCCCAGACCTCGAACAACCCCGCCATATCGGCGCTGCCAACCTGACAGGACGGCCCGGCGTTCAAAATCACGCAAGACTTTCCGTCCATATCGTCACCGGTGATCACCCGGCGCATCGCGTCCGCTATCGAAGACATCGTGAAATTCCTCCCCATTGCCGCGTATTCCCACGGCTTGTTGTCAAGTGTCGGTAAAGACCGCGCTCACGTCCCGCAGAACGTTCGATAGGGCTGCTCGGCGGGCTCTGGCAATCCAGCATAAGGCAGATGCAGAGGCGAGTCGTCATAGGGTCGCGCCAGCGCCGCGCCAAAGGCATGGAACGGCGCGAAATCATCGCGGGCGACAGCGGCCTCGATCATCGCTTCGACATGCTGGTTGCGCGGGATGATCGCCGGATTGACACGACGCATCGCCTCCGCGCGGGCAGCAGTCGACGTGCTCTCCTTGGCAAGCCGTGCCCGCCAGTCGACGGCCCAGGCCTCGAACGCCGCAGGCTCGGCGAAGAGGCGGGCAAGCGTACCGTCACCGTGCCCCTCGGCCGCCGCGCAGAGGCCACGAAAGGTCAGGGTGAAATCCGCCTTTTGGGTATGCATTGCCTGCAACAAATCCTGGATCAGGGCCATGTCGCCATCATCTTCAGTCAAGAGGCCGATCTTCGCCCGCATCCCGGCAAGCCAGGCGGCGCGAAAGCGATGGGGAAAGTCCTTGATCAGCGCCGTTGCCCGCTCAATCGCGCGGGCCTCATCCGGGTCGAGCAAGGGCAGGATCGTTTCGGCAAAGCGAGCCAGATTCCACTGCCCGATTACCGCCTGCTGCGCATAGGCGTAGCGGCCATACTGGTCGATCGAGCTGAACACCGTGGCCGGGTCATAGGCATCCATGAAGCCGCAGGGGCCAAAATCGATCGTCTCGCCCGACAGCGCCATGTTGTCGGTATTCATCACACCGTGAATGAAGCCGACCTGAAGCCAGCGTGCGATCAATGCGGACTGACGTCCGGCAAATGCGTCAAGCAAGCGCATATAGCGATCTTCCGGCCCCTCGATTTCCGGGTAGAGCCGATCAAGAACATAATCCGCGAGGTGCTTGATGGCCTCGGCCTCGCCCCTGGCGGCCAAATACTGGAACGTCCCGACGCGGATGTGGCTCAAGGCCACGCGTGTCAGGACAGCGCCCGGCAACGCGCCCTCCCGAAACACCCACTCCCCCGTCGTGACGGCAGCCAGCGCGCGCGTCGTCGGAATCCCAAGGGCGGCCATCGCTTCGCTGACCAGATATTCGCGCAAGACGGGGCCGAGCGCGGCGCGACCATCGCCCCGGCGCGAAAACGGCGTCGGTCCCGCGCCCTTCAACTGAACGTCGCGGCGGCGTCCCTGCAGATCAATAACCTCGCCCAGCAGGATCGCACGGCCATCGCCAAGCCGGGAGACAAAATTGCCGAACTGATGACCGGCATAGGCCATCGCGATCGGATCGGCTCCGTCGGGGATGACATTGCCTGCGAGTATGGCGGCAACGACGTCGGATTCCAGGGCCGAAACATCAATCCCCAGTTCGTCGCCCAGCGCCTTGTTGAAGGTGACAAGGCGGGGCTGCGCCACCGGGGTCGGCGCCTGCCGGGCGAAAAATATATCCGCCAGCCCC
>CAIXXC010000536.1 GCA_903923205.1 uncultured Rhodospirillales bacterium
CATTGACGTAGAAAGAAGGCGATTTTTCGGCGTGGAAGGGACACAAGCCTGAAAATTCGCGCCCTTTACGCACCAGCTTGACCTTGCGCCCGATCATTTCGGCGAGCGACAAACGCAGCCGGAGAGCATCGAGAAAGGCGGGAGGCAAGTTCATCGGACGAGGGTCGAGCCTTAGCCGTTGAGCACTGTCTTGACGATACCGCTGGCCTTTTGGAAATCGATCTGGCCCGCGTACTTGTCCTTCAGCGCCGCCATGGTGCGGCCCATATCCTTGATTCCGGCAGCGCCGATCGCGGCTATAGTCTCGCGAATTGCTGCTTCGGTTGCCGTGGTGTCGAGCTGCTGTGGCAGGAAGCGCTCGATAATCGCGATCTCGCCGGCTTCCTGATCGACCAGATCCTGGCGATTGCCCTTCTGGTACATCTCAATGCTGTCGCGGCGTTGCTTGATCATGGCCTGCAGCACCGAGAGAACGCCGGCATCATCAATGCCGCCGTCGTTCCCGCCGCCGCGCGCCTCGATGTCGCGATCCTTGATCTTCGCCAGAATCAGCCGGACGGTCGCGACCGTCGCCTGGTCCCGCGCCTTCATCGCCAGCTTCAACGCATCGCTGAGCTCGTCACGCTTGGTCATCGCACTCTCACCTCTGTGGATATGAAGAGATTAGCGCGAACAGCACCGACTCCGCCACTGCGCTTACCGTCACTGCCTGCTAAGCTTCGCGCCCTGAGATGACGAGAGGACAAGAGTGATGCCGTCCTGGAGCAGTCGTAATTTTCTGAATCGGATTACACTGCGACGCGCGGACGTCCCGTCTTTTGACGTGTTTCCCTTCAATATCCCGGCGATCAGCGCTCTCGACCAGCTAGAGATCGACCAACCGGTCACGTTTTTCGTTGGCGAGAACGGTTCGGGAAAATCAACCCTCATGGAGGCTGTCGCCGTTTGTCTGGGTCTCAATCCCGAAGGCGGCAGCCGCAATTTCAGGTTTGCGACCCGCGACTCGCATTCCGGTCTGAACGCGTTTTTACGGCTGAGCCGAAGCCCGAGACGGATTCCGAATAGCTATTTTCTCCGCGCGGAAAGCTATTTCAACGTTGCAACGGAAATCGAGACACTCGATCGTGAACCAGGACCAGGCGCCAAAATAGCCCCCGCCTATGGTGCGAGGTCACTCCACGAGCAGTCCCATGGGGAATCGTTCTTTGCTTTGTTCATGAACCGACTGAGGGGCAACGGACTCTATCTGCTTGATGAGCCTGAAGCCGCCCTGTCGCCGACGCGACAGCTCACCTTTTTGTCCCGGCTGCACGAACTCGTCGAACAGGGCGCGCAGTTCCTGATCGCAACCCACTCCCCGATCATCCTCGCCTATCCGGGGGCCTCGATCTATCTGCTCGACGATGGCGCGCCGCGGCAGGTCGCCTATCGCGAGACCGAACATTACACGGTGACCCGCGATTTCCTGACCAGAACAGAGCAAATGCTTGAGGTCCTGATGGCCAAAAAGTCCGAACTCGATTGAGCAAGCCCTGCGCTGGGGACACGCCAGACAATCATCGGCTTGACGAAACCGGCCGCGACCGATAGTCGAAGGGCTCGCTGGGTCCATCTCGTTTTGCCATGGATCCGGTGACCCTGGATAAGTGGTCGGTCGCCGAAGCACGGCATTCTATTCCTGTCTCGCAAGCTGCGGAACGGGGAGATGGATGGCGACTACCTGCGAGCGGCCGACAGCGAGGAAAATTTATGGCCCCGGCCTCTGCCCCTATCGCCTCCCAACCGCGCCCAGGCGGCGCCACCGCAGCCCTTGTTCTTGGCGATGGCAGGGTGTTCTGGGGTAAGGGAATCGGCGCTCCGGGCAGCAACATAGGCGAGGTTTGTTTCAATACGTCGCTCACCGGCTACCAGGAAATCCTGACTGATCCCTCTTACGCTGGTCAAATCATCACCTTCACCTTCCCCCATATCGGCAATGTCGGCACCAATGCCGAAGATATCGAGACGCTTGTTCCTGCGGCGCGCGGGTTGATCATTGGTGCGGATATCACGGCGCCGGCAAACTGGCGGGCGGTCGAACATCTGGACGCCTGGCTGAAACGTCAGAACATCGTTGGCATCAGCGGCATCGACACACGCGCCCTGACCCGTCACATCCGCGATCACGGCGCCCCCAACGGCGCGATCTGTCATGCTCCGGATGGCACGATCGATATCGCGGCATTGACTATGCAATCAAAGGCATGGCCCGGCCTCGAAGGCATGGACCTCGCGGCCTCCGTTACCACGCCCGCGGCCTATGGCTGGGACGAAGCGGACTGGACGATCGGCAAGGGTTATGGCCGACAGGAAGAGCCCGCCCGCCATGTTGTCGCGATCGATTATGGCGCCAAGCGTAATATCCTGCGCCTGCTCGCCGCCGGTGGCTGCAGCGTAACGGTGGTTCCGGCCAGCGCAAGTGCAGCCGAGATTATGGCGCTGAAACCGGACGGCGTTTTCCTGTCCAATGGCCCCGGCGATCCGGCTGCAACGGGTATCTACGCGGTGCCAACCATTCGCGCCATCATCGATCAGGGCGTGCCACTTTTTGGCATCTGTCTTGGCCATCAGCTCTTGTCACTTGCCTTGGGCGGAACAACCAAAAAGATGGATATCGGCCATCGGGGCGCCAATCACCCGGTCAAAGACCTCGAGACCGGCAAGGTTGAGATCACCAGCCAGAACCATGGCTTCCGCGTCGTTGCCGAAAGCCTGCCTGCCGATGTCGTCGTCACCCATGTCTCGCTTTTCGATGGCAGTAACGAAGGCATCAAGCATCGGGTCAAACCGGCTTTCTCGGTGCAGTATCACCCGGAAGCCTCACCGGGTCCTCAAGACAGTCATGATCTGTTCGACCGCTTCATGCGCCTGATCGACGGTCATTCGAGCTCGAGCACTGGAGCCGCGCATGTCTAAGCGTACCGACATCAAATCAATCCTGATCATTGGCGCCGGGCCTATCGTCATCGGCCAGGCCTGCGAATTTGATTACTCGGGCGCCCAGGCCTGCAAGGCATTGCGGGCCGAGGGCTACAGGGTGATCCTGGTGAATTCCAATCCGGCGACGATCATGACCGATCCGGATCTGGCCGATGCGACGTATATCGAGCCGATCACGCCTGAAATGGTGGCCAAGGTGATCGCCCGCGAACGCCCGGATGCCCTTTTGCCGACAATGGGCGGCCAGACCGCGCTGAATGCGGCAATGGCACTCGCCAAGGACGGCACGCTAGAGAAGTATAATGTCGAGTTGATCGGCGCCAATCAGGCCGCCATTGAAATGGCCGAAGACCGTCTGCTGTTCCGCGACGCCATGGATCGGATCGGTCTCGAAAGCCCGCGTTCGCGCGTGGTTCGCTCGATGGACGAGGCCCGTGGTGCAATGGACGAAATTGGCTTGCCTGTCATTATTCGACCCTCCTTCACCATGGGCGGCACGGGTGGTGGCATCGCCTATAATACCGAAGAATACGAAGAGATCGTCCGTGGCGGCCTGCGCGCCTCACCCACCAGCGAGGTATTGATCGAAGAATCGGTACTCGGCTGGAAGGAATACGAGATGGAGGTTGTCCGCGACAAAGCGGACAACTGTATCATCATCTGCTCGATTGAAAATGTCGATCCGATGGGCGTCCACACCGGCGACAGCATCACCGTGGCGCCAGCGCTGACGCTGACGGATAAAGAATATCAGATCATGCGCAACGCCTCGATCGCGGTCCTGCGCGAGATCGGCGTCGATACCGGTGGCTCGAACGTCCAATTCGCCGTCAACCCGGCCGATGGCCGCCTCGTCGTGATCGAAATGAACCCCCGGGTCAGTCGTTCATCTGCCCTGGCGTCCAAAGCGACCGGATTTCCCATCGCGAAGGTCGCGGCCTTGCTTGCCGTCGGCTATACGCTCGATGAACTCAAGAATGAAATTACCCGCGTCACGCCGGCCTCGTTCGAGCCGACGATCGACTATGTCGTCACCAAAATTCCGCGCTTCGCCTTCGAGAAATTCCCCGGTACCCAGCCGCTGCTTTCGACATCGATGAAATCGGTCGGCGAAGCGATGGCGGTCGGTCGCAGTTTCGCCGAAAGCGTTCAGAAGGCTCTGCGCTCGCTTGAGACCGGATTGACTGGCTTCAACGAGATCGACATTCCTGGCATCGAGCCAGGCAGCATCGGCCCTGAACATATCGACAAGAATGCGGTCAGGGCAGCCCTTGCCCGTCCCACCCCGGAAAGACTCCTGGTCATTGCTCAGGCGTTCCGCCTGGGGCTCAGCGTCGACGAAATCTACGATGTGTGCCAGTACGAGCCTTGGTTCCTCCGCCAGATCGAGGCAATTGTCACGACCGAGGCAATCGTCCGCGGCGAAGGGGTGCCCGATGACGCGGCAAGACTGCACGCCCTGAAGAAGATGGGCTTCAGCGATGCGCGACTTGCCGAATTGAGCCAGAAATCGCCTCACCCCGTCTCGGAGCCGGATCTCGCGGCGCGGCGAATCGCTCTCAACATTCACCCGGTCTACAAGCGCATCGATACCTGTGCTGCCGAGTTCGCCTCGGCAACGCCCTATATGTACTCGACTTACGAAGGCAATGGACTGAGCCCGGCGGAAAACGAATCGGAGCCGACAAACCGGCGCAAGGTCATCATCCTTGGCGGCGGCCCCAACCGGATCGGCCAAGGCATCGAATTCGACTATTGCTGTGTCCATGCCGCCTATGCCCTGCGCGAGGCAGGCATCGAGACCATCATGGTTAATTGTAATCCCGAGACGGTATCGACAGACTACGATACCTCCGATCGGCTGTATTTCGAGCCGCTGACCGCCGAAGATGTGATCGAACTCGTCCGCGTCGAGCAAAGCAATGGGAGCTTGCTGGGCGTCATTGTCCAGTTCGGCGGTCAAACGCCACTCAAGTTGGCGGAAGCCCTTGAATCGGCCCAGATTCCGATTCTCGGCACCTCTCCCGACGCGATCGACCTTGCCGAGGATCGCAAGCGCTTCCAGAAATTCCTCTCGGACCTGAAGCTCCTGCAGCCGGAAAACGGCACCGCCTACTCGCTCGAGGAGGCAGAGGCTGTGGCCCGTGATCTGGGCTTTCCCCTGGTCATCCGCCCCTCCTACGTCCTGGGCGGCCGCGCGATGGAGATCGTCCATGACATGGCAGGCGTCCGCCGCTACATGACCAATGCGGTAAAGGTTTCAGGCAAAAATCCGGTGTTGCTTGACCGCTACCTGAGCGACGCCATCGAGGTTGACGTCGACGCGGTCTCGGACGGTAAGGATGTCTATATCGCTGGAATCATGGAACATATCGAGGAGGCTGGCATCCATTCAGGTGATAGCGCCTGCTCCTTGCCGCCTTATTCGCTGGCACCGGAAATTGTCTCCGAGATCGAACGACAAACCGAAGTCATGGCCTTGGGCCTTGGTGTTGTCGGCCTGATGAACGTACAGTTCGCGATCAAGGATCACACGGTCTACGTACTTGAGGTCAATCCGCGCGCCAGCCGGACCGTACCCTTTGTCGCCAAGGCGACCGGCGTCCCCATTGCCAAGATCGCCGCGCGGGTGATGGCTGGCGAAACCCTGGCATCGTTTGCGCCGAAGCGAACGGCAGTCTCTCATGTTGCCGTAAAGGAAGCGGTCTTTCCCTTCAATCGCTTCCCTGGCGTCGATCTGATCCTGGGGCCAGAGATGAAATCGACCGGAGAGGTCATGGGGCTCGATCGGGATTTTGGACGCGCCTTCGCCAAGTCGCAACTCGGCAGCGGTGTCCGCTTGCCTCTGGAAGGCACTGTATTCGTCTCTGTCAGGGACCGCGACAAGCCGCAGATTGTGGATGCGAGCCAACGTCTGATCGAGATGGGCTTTAAAATTGTCGCCACCAGAGGGACGGCCAAGGTACTGAGCGAGGCCGGCATTCCGGTGATCACCGTGAACAAGGTTCTCGAAGGTAGGCCGCATATCGTTGACATGATGGTGAGTGGCCAGATCCAGCTCGTGTTCAACACCACCGAAGGCACGCAGGCCGTATCGGACAGTTTCAGCCTGCGCCGGAGTGCCCTTACTCACGGTATTCCCTACTATACGACTGCAGCCGGGGCACGGGCCTCGGTACAGGCAATTCAGGCCCTTCGAACCGGAAGCCTTGAAGTCGCGCCCTTACAGTCCTACTTTATCTGATCCCGATCGCCGGGGGGTAAATGGGCAGCCTCCCAGAGACATGGGGTAACCTGTCTAAAACATCAGCATTGGCCGGACCCTTACGACTATGATCAAAGTCCCGATGACGGAAATCGGCTTTAGCCGCCTCCAGGAAGAACTCCGCCGCCTCAAATCGGTCGATCGGCCCGCGGTAATCCGTGCCATCGCGGAAGCGCGCGAACACGGCGATCTCTCGGAAAACGCCGAATACCACGCCGCGCGCGAACGCCAGTCCTTCATCGAGGGCCGGGTCCTTGAGCTAGAGGACAAAATCGCCCGCGCCGAGGTCATCGATGTGAAGAAGCTTCACGGCAGCACGGTGAAGTTCGGCGCGACGGTGGTCCTCTCGGATGAAGAGACCGAGGAAGAGACGACGTACCAGATCGTTGGCGAAGACGAGGCGGATATCAAGGGCGGTTTCCTATCCGTCACCTCGCCTCTCGGTCGCGCCTTGATCAACAAGCAGCTTGGGGAAAGCGTCGAAGTAACGACCCCTCGTGGCGCTAAATCCTACGAGATCGTCAAAGTTCTGTTTCAATAACGGTCGCCGCGCCGGCGTCGCGCTATGTCGGCTCGTCGAGTTCGATAGGAACACCGACATCGTGCTTGGCGCGGCGAACGACACGCATGGTCTTCACATGAATGACGTTGGGCGACCCGGTCAGCAGCGACAGAAAACGACGATAGGCCCGTTGATCCTTGGTGACGACCTTCAGCAGGAAGTCGTTGACGCCTTCCAGCATGTACGTCTCTCGCACCTCGGGCCAACCCAGCGTCAGGAGTTCGAAGGCGTTGAGATCCGTCTCGGCCTGACGCTCCAACCCGACCTGGATAAAAGCAGTCTCGGCAAAACCCAGAGCCTCAGCGTTCAGCGTGGCGTGATAGCCCTGAATGAAGCCCGCATTTTCAAGGATACGCACCCGGCGCAAGCACGGCGGCGCGGAGAGTTCAGCACGGGCCGCCAATTCCACATTGGTCATGCGCCCATCGGCCTGAAGATCGCGCAGCAGACGGCGATCCGTACGGTCGAGCTTGATCCGTCCCATTCAGGGTCCTTCATCGACGATTCGAGTAATTATATTACACGATCAGCAGCCAAAGCAATGTCGCGCCACAGGGTTTCTCTTTGACCACAGCCCTGACCTGGATCCTCCACGACGGCAAGGTCGGACTGCGCAATCAGGCGCTGGGTGTTGCCGAGGCCGTTGGGTTGCACCCGATCCTCGAAAAACGCCTCGCCATTCGTTACCCGTGGAAGATACTGCCACCTGCACTCTGGCTCTCGGCTCTCTCCGCCCCAGGAGAGGAAGGCGACCGTCTGGTGCCCCCCTGGCCGCACCTCGTGATTGGCGCAGGTGGCAGAGCGGCAGCCCCGGCCCTTGCAATCCGAAAGGCGGCGGGCGGGCGGTGCCTGGCGGTCCAGATTCAAGACCCGAAAATCAAACCATCACACTTCGATTTGATGGTGGTCCCGGAACATGATCGCGTTCGCGGTCCGAACGTCATGGTTACCCAAGGCGCTGTCCATCGCGTCACCCGGGCAAAGCTTGAAGCCGCTGCACAAGACTGGCAGCAGCGGCTCGACTTCCTGCCAAAACCCCGCGTCGCGGTCCTGCTCGGCGGCAATAATGGAGTCTATCGCTTAGGCCCAGACGAGATGCTACCGCTTGCATCCCAACTTGCGCGTCTGGCGCAGGCGGGGCTTGGCCTCATGATTACCCCGTCACGGCGGACCGGCCCTGAAGCAGAGGCTATCCTGCGGGCAAGGCTCGACGGGCACCCGGCCTATATCTGGGACGGCGAAGGCGAGAACCCTTATTTCGGCATCCTCGGTCTTGCCGATCACGTCATCGCGACAGCCGATTCAATATCGATGATCACCGAAGCCAGCGCCACTGGACGGCCGGTTCATGTCGTGGCCTTGCCGGGCGGTTCGGCGAAATTCGAACGGTTTCACGAGGGGATGAGAAAGAGCGGCATCGTCCGTCCGTTTACCGGTAATTTGGACACGTGGGAGTACAAAGCAGTCGACGAAACCGCGCGCGCCGGCGAACGGATCCGGCAGATGATGCAGGAGAAAAACCTTTGGCTTTGAACGGGCGAAATCAGGACCCAGCGACGCGCGCGATCGCCCTTTATTGTGCTGCGTTGGTGTCATCTGTTGTGATCTTCGCACTGTTCCCACAGATCGACCTCTGGGTCAGTGGCTGGTTCTGGTCACCGAAGAGCGCCTGGTTCCTTGACGAATGGGGCCCGTTCGTCCCGGTGACCAGGTTAGTGCCCCAGATCACGGATGGGATCGTGATTGCTGCGGCTGTGCTCCTTTTCATTGGGTATCTCTACGATTGGTGGCTTGCGCCCTTTGATCGGCGTGGCGTGATCTACATTCTTCTGACGATCGCACTCGGCCCCGGCCTGCTTGCCAATACCCTTCTCAAAGACCATTGGGGCCGTGCTCGACCAGCACAGGTTTTGGAATTTGGCGGGACAAGGCATTTCACGCCCGCTCTTGTCCCGAGTGATCAATGCATCTCGAACTGCTCGTTCGTCTCGGGCCACGGTGCCATGGCGTTCACCCTCATCGCCTTTGCGTTCATGATCAAAGACCCGGCGCGGCGGCGCCAGGGAATTTGGGCGGCACTCGCCTTTGGCACGCTCGTCGGTTTCACCCGGATCGCGCAAGGGCGCCACTTCCTCTCCGATACCATCGACGCCGCGCTGCTGATGATTGGCCTGTCGTGGCTCCTGCATTACTGGATCATCGAATTCGACGGCCTCTCCCGCCCCTGGGTCATGACCCTCGTGTCGGCCGCCGTGGCCCTGGTTTCCCGGCTGGCGCATGCCGTCTCCTGGGTTTTCGCCCGGCCACTTCGCCGCTGGCTGGCATTCCACCTTGCGACGCTGAGCCTATTCCTGCTGGCTATGCGTTACTTTGATGTGCCGGTTGCCACGGCGGCCCAGCATGAACCGGACAGATTTTATGCGCTTTGGCACCGGATCACTCAGCTAGGCCTTGGTGAAACCTGGATGGTGCCGAGTGGTCTCGCGACCATTGTATTGCTTGCAATTGCCTGGTCTCCGCGTTTCGCCCATGCCCGCGAGCGCTGGCTCGCTTGGGCGATCCTTCCTGGTTACATATTCGGCATTGTCGCGATGACGGGCCTCGTCGCGGACGGTCTGAAGATCCTGATCGGCCGGCCGCGCCCGGCACTGCTGTTTCGCGATCACGAATCCGCCTGGGCAGGACTTTCTTTTCATGCCGACCATTGGTCGCTGCCATCCGGCCATTCGACAACGGCAGCAGCGATGGCGTCCGCCCTGTTCTTCCTATGGCCCAGGCATATCGTTGGTTATGGACTGGTCGCGGTTATCGTCGTCCTATCCCGGATTGAGCTGGGCGAACATTACGTCAGCGACACCATTGCCGGCGCCTGGCTTGGGGTCGTTCTCACCGTCTATTTGACCGGTGTCCTCCGCCGCAGCGGGATCGATCTGCGGGACGCCAAGGCAGGAGTTCTGGCCCCCGTGCCGCCGCGCGACTGGCGTTATCGCTTAATGGGGTTCTAGGCCTAATAGCCCTTGAAACCATAAAGCGCGATGACGTGGACATCGCGCGCCAGACCACGCCCAATTGGCACCCGTATATGCGCGATTTCCTCCGAGCGGGCAAAATACCGCGTGGCGCCAACATCGTCAGGCCGATCACTGAGCCAGAGATAATCACCACCCGCCCGCCCGGGAAGGCTCTGTGTCATCTCAAAGCCGTTGTTGATGCCTTTGGCAGGGTTCCACATCAGCATATCGAAGGGATGGGGTCGCATGTAGTAGATCAAGGCCGCCATAAGCTCGCGACTATCGGCAAGCAGCGGAAGCCGTGGTGCCTCGATCAGGCTCTCGGACACCGCCTGCCCCAAAACATGCCAGCCGCGCAAACGGTGTACCGCGTCATACTTTGCAGCAAGCGGGAGGTGCAGGGCACGCGCGACATCGTTTGCGCCAAAGAGTGCGACCGCGAGGACGACGTGACCGACGACCGACCATTGCACGAGCCCCTCGCGACCACGGGCGCGGAGCCAGGCAACAACCAGGACCGTCGCGGTCACATAGGCCGGCGCTGACCAATTTGGTTGTGCCCGCGACAATATCGACTCGCATAGCATGACCATCAGCGTCGGCAGCGACAGCACAAGGAGAAACCACGCCCGACTATCAACCATGAAGCGATTACGTAGAGCAACACTTGCAATTGCGAGCAAGCTCGCCGCGAATACGGGGCCGAAAACGGCAAACTGGGAGCCCGCAAATTCAAGAAACGCGCCTGGATGAAACGGGATGCCGTGGATATCGGCATTGGCCGCCGTGTGGCGATAACTCGCGAACCCATTGGCAGCGTTCCAGAAAAAATTAGGTGCGTAGGTGATAACGGCAATCAGGACTGCAACCGCGTACCCGCGAAGATGACGACGTTCCCCTGGCATCAGCAGAAGAAAGCCGAAGGCCGAACCAAGCCAGAACCCCATGGCGTATTTCGACAGCAGCCCCAATCCAGCTGAAACACCAACCGCGAACCACCAGGCGGACGCCGAGCCTGGCTCCCGCGCCCGCACGAGGGCGTAGGTCGCACTAGCCCAGAAGAACAGCAACGGCACGTCGGTCGAAATCACCACCGAAGACAGAGAGACCGAAGGCAAGGTGATAAAAGCAATCGCCGACCAGCCCGCAGTTTGGCTGTCATAGAGCCGCTCGGCGAACTTGTAGACGACGAGGCTGGTGAAGAAATACGTTAGGGTGGCCGGCAATTTGACGGCGAGGTCGCTGTCGCCAAAGCACTGGATCGACGCCGCAATCAGCCACGCTACCATGGGGGGCTTGGAGAAATAGCCCCATGCCGGATGCTGCGCCCAAACCCAGTATTGAGCCTCGTCCGGATACAGATCAATCGGGCGACCCGCCAGCCAAGCCAGACGCAACAGGGTAATGACGGCAAGAAAGATCAGGGTCAGGCGAAACTGAGGATCGCGAACCGGATGGTCAGCGGAGGCATGTCTCGAAGTCATGGCGCGGAGCCTACCGAAGCGACAGGTCGACGCAACCGCTTTCTTGTCGACACGAACGGCCAGGCGTCAAAGCATCACGCATATGCAACAGATGTGCAAAAAAACCGCCGACCAGCAATCGACACAAGCGGGGTTCGAACCTTCGTGCTATTCATAATATACGTTGGTAGGCGCGTCGGAACTGCCGGTATCGCTGGAATTATGGCACTCAAGCTCGAAACATTCTCGAACATTAAAGGCGGCAACAGCTTTTTCAAGGCTTTGACCCACCCGACTGTCGCCCCGGCTGCGACGGCGTTGCGGGAAAAGCTTCGTTCTGCCAAGTCGCTGGCTATATTCGACCCAGATGGCATCGCCGACAGCGTCGGAGGCTTCTTCAACCTTTTGGCTTTCCGTCTTGCCGGCGTGTACGTCCAGGCGATTGAAAACCTTGGCAAGAACGCGCTTGGGAGAATGACCCAACCGATAACGGATTTGCCGTCCTCCGGTGTCGATCTCGTCTTCATCCTTGCCTTCGATGGTGAGAAGATCAGTCGCCAGATCGCACATCTCCTGCCAGAGGGAGCCAAGGTGGTCACCTTGGACGCGATGCGTTTGCCCGATTCCTTCCTGACCAATCGCGGCCGTTATCTCGACCCCATCAATTTTTCGACCAATTTTGCTTTTTTCCGTGACCAGGACGGTTTCCATACTCGGATCGCCACGACGAACTATTGGTCGAGCTATGGCGCGGCGTCACCCAATCTGATGCTCACCTTGTTTGATGGCGCCGGTGCAATCTTGGCGGAATGGGTTCAACCACTTGGCCCCGCGCACGCCTCGGTGGTCATCGACAGTGCAACCGTCCGCCATCAATTCGGTCTTCCCGCTTTCACCGGGCAATTGTTCATTCATGTTGCGGGTGCCGTCGGCCATGACGTGGTGAAATATGCACTGGATACTTGGCAGGATGACGGCCCCAGCCTGTCCTGCACGCACGACGCAAACGCCTGGCCCGCCGATTATTACGCCGGACTGCCGGCGCCGCGCGACGATGAACGCGTCATTCTTTGGGTTCAGAATTGCCTGCCGGTCGCGATACCATCCTCCGGCATCGCCGTTAATCTCATGGGCAGCGACGACCTCCGGCCAATCGAAGAGTCCGTGCCGCCGTTCGCCACGCTTGCCCTTGATATCGCGACCCTCCTTCCAGACGCGCGATGGCCCGAGCAGATCGAAATTGCAGCGGATCGACATATGGTTCGTCCGCGCTACGAGGTCGTCCGCGGCGCCCGAACACGCATAGCCCATCCCAATGTCGAGCGTACCGACCTGAAGCACGATCCGCGGATCTCGCGGTTGTCGGAGCATCTGGGTAAGGGTTTTATCTTGCCCGCACCGATCCTACCGGTCGCGGACTGGCGCTCACTGCTGCTGCCGACGCCGATGGCGCGGAGCCAGGATGTCCTGCCCATCGCGGCGATCGCGTATGATGGTCTTGGCCGTGAGGTTGGCCACCATAAATTTGGCCGGCTCGCTCGCCGTGATTCCATCGCGATCGAAACAAGTGCGCTGCTGAGTGAAAGCGGCGTCGAATGGGGCCATATCGAGCTCGTTTACGATTTTTCGGCCGGCGAAGAGGCCGACGGCTGGCTACACGCCCTGTTTCGCTATGAGCGCCGCGACAACGACCACGTGGCGGAGTCGAGCTTTGGATCGCACGTCTTCAACACCATGATGACTTGGGGCAACGAGCCACAATCCTACAAGGGACGTGCACCGGGACTATCGACGCGGCTCTTTCTAAGACTGGGCAGTGCCCCCCTCGATACCCTTTGCCACCTGATCTACCCTGCCTCCTTGCCCTGGCTTGGGTATTCCGCAACGGACGTGCTGCTGATGGACGGGCGCGGAGAGATCATTGCCATGAAGCATCTTCGAATCGCCTGCGGCGGTTCAGTTTTCTGGCGATATCAAGAGATTTTCAGCGACGAAGAGCGGCAACGCGCCGGCGCTGCGCCCTACATCACCATCCGCGACCGTACCTGTCGCTTGTTCGGCTACCACGGGCTCATCGCAAAATCGGGTTCGTTCAGCCTCGACCATATGTTTGGCTACTAGGCGGCCTGTCCTGCCAAAGATGGGGTTCGAATTTGAGCCTTGTTGCTTGCGTTGCCGCTAAAACACCCCATACTCTCTTGTTACGAATTTAACTTTCTCACCAGCGGGCAGCCCGAAGCGGCGCGATATTGGATATGGCGACAGAGCACACCGTAAAAGTATTGATCATCGGCGGCGGTCCGGCTGGCTACACGGCGGCGATTTATGCTGCCCGCGCGAATCTCCAACCGATTCTGATTGAGGGCATGCAGCCCGGCGGTCAACTCACGATCACGACCGATGTTGAGAATTACCCGGGATTTGCCAACGCAGTCCAAGGCCCCTGGCTGATGGATCAGATGCGCGAGCAGGCTGTCCATGTTGGGACAAGGGTGGTTTCGGATCTCGTCGTCGCGATCGATTTTTCCCGCCGGCCGTTTCGCGCGGTCTGTGATGGCGGCGATGTCTATCTGGCGGAGACCGTCATTATCGCTACGGGAGCTCAGGCCCGTTGGCTGGATGTTCCTGGCGAAGAGACCTATCGCGGCCTCGGGGTATCCGCCTGCGCGACCTGTGACGGCTTTTTCTTCCGCGGTAAGCACGTGGCTGTGATCGGGGGCGGGAACACCGCCGTCGAAGAGGCCATTTATCTCACCAATCATGCGGCCAAGGTCACCCTGATCCATCGCCGAGACTCGTTGCGCGCGGAGCGAATTCTGCAGGATCGGCTATTCAGAAATCCCAAGGTCGACGTGATTTGGAATAGCGCTGTCGTTTCGCTGGAGGGGCAAGAGTCGCCTCCCAAGGTGACATCGATCACGTTACGGGACACAGTGACTGGCGCCGTTCGCGAACAACCGATCGAAGGCGTGTTCGTCGCAATTGGCCACACACCCGTGACAGAACTGTTTGTCGGACAGATTGCACTCGATTCCGACGGCTATATCGTGACCAAACCGGACAGTACCGAGACCAATATCTCAGGCGTCTTCGCTGCGGGAGACGTCAAGGACAAGATATTCCGTCAGGCCGTGACTGCGGCCGGGATGGGCTGCATGGCTGCTCTTGAGGCGGAAAAATTCATCGCCGCCCATGGGAGTCACGAAGCATCGCAGGCAGCAGAATAACGTCGTTTTTCAAAAGGAGCGTGCTCGACTGACGCCACGGCGGCAGTCCGGATCGCAGGGGGTTTCGAAATGGACTGGGATAAGCTCCGCGTATTTCATGCTGTGGCCGAGGCAGGCAGTTTTACGCATGCTGGAGATGCCTTGAATTTGAGCCAGTCGGCGGTCAGTCGTCAGATCAGCGGGCTGGAAGAAAGTCTTCAGGTCCCGTTGTTTCACAGGCATGCCCGCGGCTTGATCCTTACCGAACAAGGCGAATTGCTATTCCGAACCGCTCGCGATGTCTTCGCGAAACTCTCGATGACAGAAGCGATGCTTTCGGAAAGCAAGGAACGCCCGAAGGGGCCGCTTAAAGTCACGACGACGGTTGGCTTTGGCTCGACCTGGTTGACGCCGCGTATCCGAGAGTTCCTGGATCTCTACCCCGAGATCAATCTGACGTTGCTTCTTGACGATGGTGAACTCGATCTGAGCATGCGCGAGGCTGACGTAGCCATCCGGATGTCGCCGCCACGCCAGCCCGATCTGGTCCAACGGCATCTGCTGACAGTCAAGTCGGGAGCCTTTGCCTCGCCAGATTACATCAAGAAATATGGCGTCCCGATGCAACCCGAAGACCTGGATGATCACCGCATCGTCATTTACGGCGACGATACAAGACCACCCTCACCCGCCGTGAACTGGCTCCACGATGCCGGCATGCGCCCCGGTACCGAGCGCAGACCAATCCTTAAGGTGAATAACATCTACGGCATCTTCCGTGCGGTGCAAAGCGGACTCGGCATTGGCTCAATCCCGAACTACATGGTTCAGGAAACCAGCGAATTAATTCGGGTTCTTCCAGAATTGGCGGGTCCGACGATTGACGCGTATTTCGTCTACCCCGAAGAACTTCGCCCTTCCAAACGCATCGCCGTATTCCGTGACTTCTTGATCAAGAAGGTGGCAGAGGCCCGACTGTAGCCTCCTGCGACATTGTGCAACGCAATGCGTGCACTGCAATGGAGCACCCCGTTTTTCGGTCTGGTGAAAACCGGAGCCATGCTTGATTATCCTATACGTCAGTTAGCGCTGCTGTTCGCGAACCTGGTGGCGGCAAAATTGTAGCCA
>CAIXXC010000537.1 GCA_903923205.1 uncultured Rhodospirillales bacterium
AGCCGTATATGATGTCCACGCCGCTTCGCTCGCGGCATTGCGGACAGATATAGGTGCGTCGTGCCAAGCTCATTCTCCCCCGCATTCGATGATGCACCCAATCACACAGTGCTATGACAAATTCGGTCGTAGCATGGTGCGTGCCGCCTCAAGCCGTTCGGCCATCAGTTCGCAAAGCGCAGGAGGTCCCTCGATCACGAGGTCGTCCGCCCAGGCAAACAGGTGATTGGCCAGTTCGAGCAGCCCGCCTGAATGAAATCGGACCAACAATTCGTCGCCATCGGCTTCAAGGCGTTGGTCTGGATGAAAGCGCCAGGCTTGCGCGCGTTTGACTGCCCACGGTCTCACCCGCAGCACAATGTCGTGCCCGTCTTCATGGTAGATCCCAAAGCTCCGTGCGAGCCATGCGTCGATATCCCAGTCTTCCGGCGCCCAGCCCATGACCTCGCTCACGCGCACGTCGCTCATCCGGTCTAGCCGATACGTGTAAGGCGGATCATCCCGGTCCGGCATTTTGCCGACAAGATAGGTGATGGGCCCATGGACCAATCCATGCGGGATCACACGTCGCCACGCCGGTTCCTCGCTGCCCCCCGGCCGATAATCGAATTCTACACAGCGGCTCTCGAGGATGGCCGACTGGATTGCTGTCAGATCTTGCGGTGAGGCGATGACAGCCGGCCCTGCCAAGACCCGAGACCGCTGCAACCTGGCCAAAAGCTCCAGATCGTTGTCCATGCGGCGCCGCTCGCTGCTGTCAAACGCGATCTTGATCCTGGACAGCAGTTGTTCGAGCATGTCCGCATTGGCCGTGCCTTCGCGCTTGCCCGCTGTGACGACCGCCTGCAACGCGGCGATTTCGCCTGCTTTGGGCCGCGAATAGGCCCTGCCAGGACTATCCTTGATGCGGAAGCGCTTGATCCGGCCATCGACCATCTCGTCCAGATCGAAATGTACCAGGATGACATTGCGCATCCGCTCCACCGTTCGACGGTTGACGTTCAGCAGTTCCGCCATTTCGTCGAGGGTCAGCCCCTCAATGCTTTCGGTCAGCGCGTGGACAAGCGTCAGCGTGCGGTCAAGATTGCTCAGGCGTGTGGGCATCAGGTTATCCCGCCGTGGCCTGCGGCGATGTCGACGTATGCGGCAAAATCCAAATCTTCGTAGAGCTTTTTGTAGAGATTGATGGTTCGCGCTTCTATCGCACGCTGGAAAGCGATGGCACGATCTCGACTCCACTTGCAGCCGCTTCCGCAGCCTTCCCAGCCTTCATTGTCATTGACGACACTGTCATTTCGATCTTCGACCGTTTCGAGCCGCTTGTCGGGGGCTATATCGCTGAGGCTGCGGTTGTCCGAACTATCCCATACCCGAACGTTGCCGATGCTGTTGCCGAGCCATTGCTCTGCAGACTTTTCCATCGTAAAATCAATAATGCGGTCCGGATCCGGCTTCTTGATAGTTCCTGTCCAGTCGCTCCAATGGTTCGCCGGGCAGATATGGTCAAAATCATAAGGTGTTTCATCGTCTGAACCCGGCAGGGCCGGCGTTTCTTCGAACTTATCCTGCATATAGGCGCGCTGGAGCCACAGCAAAAGCGCATGGCGATAATTCCGGTGGGGGCCGGTGCCGTTTGCAAATCTACGATAGAGCAGCACCGCTGCTTCCAACCTTTTCCGGTCCTCCTCCCTCACCACATTTCCGCCAAGCAGTGAGGGCAAGTCAAAACGCTGCCATCCGCGCAGGATAAAGTCGGCAAGGGGCTCCGGGCATCGAATTACTTTGGCCAGGATGTCCTTGTCATCCTCATAGGTTTCGGGGGCGACCATCGGCAGCGCCAGCGAGGCATCAACAAGGAGGCGGACCAGTTCTTCGTCAGGAAAAGCTGGCATGCCTGGGTTGCCCTTCAGAAACTCGAAAACCTTTCTGTCGGCCTTGTCCTGGTCGATGACGGCAAGCCGCCAATAGATCGCAAATCGGATCAGGCGCTTGCGGTTTACGGGATCGACTGCGCTAGCACCGTTGCGCTGCATCCACAGCAGCATCGCCTCCAGCACGCGCACGTCGATCAGGCAGAGTGCGTGTTTCGGCAGCCCGATATCGAACTTTCCGCCTTGATAGCGTATAGCGTTGAGCAGGGTCGCAAGGCTTTTGAGAAATGCGCCATTGGTACCAATGTTCTCCGTGAACGTGACGAGGAAACTGGGTCGATCCGGCTCAGGCTGACTGATCTTGGGTGGATTCATCAATCGTGCAAATTGCTGCTTTTCGATTTTTGCATAGTCCGGTGCGCCGATTTGCGCCGCAGTCAGTCGGACTGCGGTGGTCACGAGGGATACCGGGGCGAACAGCGCGGCGATATTCTTATTCTTCTCCAGTGCGGTCTCAACAAGGCTGTGGCATTCTTTGCTGTGATGCTTGATCACCGAGAAGACATAATCGGCATTGCTGAGCGCCGTGCCGATGCGCTGGAACAGCACGGCCAGCGCCGGGTCATGCACTTCGCCACTCGGGCCGTCTTCCTCAACATCAAAGTGTTGGTTCGGCACATTGATGATGGGGAGGTACAATTCCTCAAAACGCTTGAGCGATGTGAGAAGGCGATCAAGATTGCTCGCCAATTGCGTCTCAACATCATGGCCTGTGCGCCGTGCCATCTCATGCACATAGTCCCGCAATGCGTGGTGGTCGTTGCGCCATTTCAGTATTTCCCGAAGGTTTATGGGCACAATGCCGTGAAATGGACGCGAGTTGGCCCACAGCATGGTCCGGCGAGCTTCGAAATCGCTTGGCAAGTCCTTAGCCGCCTCAAGCGCCTTACGCCGATCGTTACGGGAAAGCTTGCCCACCGCCTGGCCCCCCGGCCCCGCGCGCTCAAAGCCAAAAGGCTGATTTTTGGTCGTGAAATGATAGCGAAACAGTTTGTCGACCGGCGGCTTGTCGCCCATGTCGATCCAGATGCGGCGCTCGATGTCGTCAGGCGCTGTCGGCCAGGCGAGCAGCATGGCCAGCGTACGTTGCTGCCCGTCAAGCAGCCCCAGCGCGGGGTTCTCGGCGGAAACATCCTCTAGCTCGCGAGTGAGCGGATTGATCGCCTGATCCGAGGTCACCACGCTGGCCATCATGCTACCCACGGGCATGCCGCGCAGCAGCGTGTCCCACAAATCCATGACCTGATGCGGCTTCCACACCGATCCGCGCTGGATCATCGGCAAGACGATGCGCGGAATTTTTGATCCGTTATTGCCGTGGCAGGCGGTATCCAGCCAATCTGCCAAGCGCACCGGTTTGATCCCCGTGCAATCGAAGAATGTCTCGCTAGTCATAGATACTCGTGCTTTCCAAAAGGGCTCTTGTTGCACGAGCCCACGCTGGCGCCGGACGACTGATGGCCGCAATATTTGCAGGTGTATTTGCCGCCATGGCGGGCGATATATTGATGGGATCGAAATGGGCTTGGAGTGCAGGATCCCACAGACGCGCCGCTCGAAGTGTGGCCGCAGAATTTGCAGATGTAGCCCGCCCGATCTTCAGCGATATAGATGTGGGATCGCGAAGGAGATCGTGAGCAAGAACCGCTGCTGGCCGATGATGAACGATGGCCGCAAATCGAACAAATAAACCCCATTGTTCAGCCCCCTGGCTCGATTGAGAATTGGTTGGTTTCTAGCGATAAATTATATTGGCTAAATCGGGTAATAAATATCTGAAGATAAACGATAATGAGAATCGGTGCTACTCATGACCGGCGCGCCGCCAAGGCCGAACAGCGCCACGATCTCGGCTAGATATTTGCGTTCCATCAGGCGCCTGTCGGCATAGATGACAAATCCGTGGGTCATTTTGACTACGCGTCCGCGCGGGTGAACGTCGTATCCGCTGGTCATGATAGCCGGCGGCAGGCTATGCGCCGCCAGCCAGCGTGGTCCGGCCTCCTGCCAGCGATCCCAGTGTTCGGCGTGCCCCCCGTCATAAGTCAGGACATCGCCGTACACGTCGGCCTCTGCAACCGGCTTTCCTGCCGCCACCCAATGCGCATCGACATGCCAGAAGAGTCCGACCCGCGCCGTCATCGATTGGCTCCAATCAGAGGCACGTGAAATCCCATCGCGTTGCCCGCTCCACCCCCACGACAATCCACCTCTTCACGAAGCCAGCGCACCAGTAGGCAGGGATCCTGCTCGCCCAGCAGTTGGGCGCGTTGCGCTACAACCGCAAAGTCGCCCGGCGTCTGGCCATCGAGCAGGGGTATGTTTGATGGCCAATCCTGCTCAAAATGCGCGCGGAACAAGGCCTGTGCCTGCACTTGCGTCATCGGATGAAACGCCACGCGCATTGTGAAGCGGCGCTGAGAGGCGGTGTCGAGCCTGTCGGCAAGATTGGTCGTGGCCACAAAAGGCGCGCGCAAGTGTTCCATCTGCACCAGCATCTCATTGACTTGACTGACCTCCCAACTGCGTCGGTCGCCCTCGCGGCTATACAGAAAGCTGTCCGCCTCATCGATCAGCAGCATGGCGCCGCGCTCTGCCGCACTGGCGAAGGCGGCGGCGATGTTGTGCTCGGTTTCCCCCACAAACGGGCTCATGAGATCCGAGCCGCGCTTTACATCAATCTCCAGCCCCAGCCGCGTGGCCAGATGCCGGGCAAAGGCGGTTTTGCCCGTTCCCGATGGGCCAGACAGCAACAGGCTCCAGGCCTTTCCGGGCGCGGCCGACAGGCGCTCGGCCAGATGTTGCAAATCAGTATCCGCGCGCGACAGGGCAGCGTCATAGACCGTCAATCCTTCACGCTCAGGCGCCAGCGATTGTCCCATGGCGCGCATCACCGAATGGATCGCGGTCTTCGCCGTTTCAACGCCGCCCTGCGAGAGCTTTGCGGCCCTGAGGCCCAGTGCGATAATAGCGGGCGCGGTTTTCAGGCGCGCAATGTCGCGGGCTTCGGCGGGATTGAGCACAACCGCATGGGCTGCCGCAGCGCGCAACACGATGCGTTCGCGCACGGGCAGGCGTGGGTGTTCAAACCCGATCGCCAGTGTCATGCGGCGCAACACCGACGGATCGAGGCGGCTGCGCTGGTTCACGATCCAGATCGTGATTGCCTGGGGTTCTTCAACCAGCCGGTTGATCCATTGCTTCGATGTTCCCTTGCCCTCTTCACGCAACACCAACACGTCGTCCGCCTCGTCCACTACCACGATCTTGTCTTTCTGGTGGCGACAAAGGGCGCGCAACAACATCAGGTGGGCCAATCGCTCCGATCGTTCCGGCTCCATCCCATCATCATCGGCCAGGCCCGCAAAAATCGCGTCACGGCCCAGCATTTTCGCCAGCACACGGGCAAATTCGGTCTTGCCGGTGCCCGGGGCGCCAAAAAGCAGAATGCTCACCGGCTCTCCAGCAGAAGCAACACTTTTTGCCAGATCACGAAGCGCGCCCAGATGCTCAAAATCTGCCCATTCCAGCGTGCTTTGTTCGGCGGCAGGCATGATCCACCGCAGCAATTCCTCGCGGGTTTCGGCGTGGGTGCGCACGATCTTGTGCAGCAGCGTGTTGTCCCGGTATTCGCCATCCTGATCGTCAACGATGAGCCGCGCTGTCAGCAGCGCGCTGCCGGGCGCCAATTTCTGTTCGACCAGATTGACGGGCAGGCTGGCAAGGCGAGCAATCAGGGCGGGAGTGAGGGCCCGGCCCCCTTGCGACACAAGGCGAATGAGTTCCCGCCAGCAATCAAACCTACCCCAGCGCACGAAAATGCTCAGCATGGTTTGCTCGGCAGCATCAAGCCCGAATATCTCGCCCACCCAGCCCAGAACCCGGTCCAAAGTGGTAGGGTTCAGACGCTTGCGCAGCAACTGTTCGGCGACGGCACGCACCTCTTGGCGCATTGGTATTTTGCGATCCGCAATTTTTCCTAAGGCAACCACCGGCACCTCTCGTTCGATCAAATCGAGCAAATCGTCACCGATTTTTGCCAACTGATGCGCACTGACAGTCTTCAGTACATGCCCCAAGGCATAGGCAAAATGGGCCGCTTCGCCCGGTTGCGAGGATTCTAACAACTGCCTTTCGTTGCGACGCAAAGCCATATCCCTACCGAATCCCGAGTGCGTTTTGGACTTGCCTGCTGTAACCACGGACATACGACAAATTTGGTCGCATGTGTGATGCGTAGCGATGCTGGCGCTGTAGTCCGTCTTATTCGTAAGAGATCGCTGATTGCTTCGGGCGCGCCAGTCAGCATGCTGTTTTATGGGGAGCGAAGCACCGGCAAGGCCGCGATCCATAAGGTGATGCACGCACTGGGGCAGTCGCGCACGCCTGGCCAAAGAGAATGAAGCACGCGGGCTTCCTTCACACGGCGCTATGGGCTTTCAATTGCAATCTGCACCTGATCAGTGTGATCGCGCTTCAGATGATCTGCGGGCGGCATGACGGGCAGAATTGCCCCTGTCCGGCTTGCCGAAAATCTGGCCTAAGTCCTGTAAAGCCGACGCAATCAAGCGATTCGACCAAGAAAGCCAATCATGCCTTCGCACGCCGCATCGCTCGACCCCGCCGCCTTGAAGACCAAGCAGCGCGCCCTGCGCGACGGATTTCCTGACGCACTGGGCCTCAGGGTTCACCGCGCGATCAGCTGGCTGACCCGTGCCGAAAACGAAGAGCATTCAGACGTCCGTTTCATCCTGCTGTGGATCGGGTTCAATGCGGCTTATGCCGACAATATCGGCCGAGCCATCGACACTGCCGGCAATGAGCGTGACGCCTTTGCCGCATTCTTTGACACGCTTGGCAGCTTTGATGGTGAACGGCGCATCTATGGCGCGGTGTGGCAGCGGTTCAGCCAGGAAATCCGTGTCCTGCTTGGCAACCAATACATTTTCGGCCCTTTCTGGAAACATCAGAACGGTGAGCCTGGTTATGCCGATTGGCGTGACCGGCTGGATCGCGCCAATGTCGCAATTGCCGCCGCCTTACGCCGTCAGGACACAACAACCATCCTGTCGATCCTGTTCGACCGACTTTACATGTTGCGCAATCAACTGGTGCATGGCGGAGCGACATTCGACAGCGCCATCAACCGCGCTCAGGTGCGCGATGGTTGTGCCCTACTTGGTTTCCTCCTGCCAATTTTTGTCGACCTTATGATGGACAATCCCGACCATCCCTGGCGCATGCCGCATTATCCGGTGGTTGATTAGACCGACACGACCGATTTTGTCGTAGCGGTGTGGTGAGAACATTTCCGACAAACTTACAGGGCGGTCGATGGCCCGGACGTGCATCCATCAACGTAATTTACCGCGGGACGGTAAGCGGTAAGACTGAAGCGCAGAGGGGCAGAACGTGGGCAAACTGATTGTGTTGGTGCTTATGGTCGGCTCTATGGGCCTGGTCGGCATCGCGCTGGTCGGTTTTTTGCGTTTCCTGTTACTGACCTACTTGGTTCAAGTCGTCGGCAATGTTGTCCGTGGCGCGCTTGGATTGATCAAGACCGTGCTGCATGCCCTGATTTTTGTATTCGGCACGGCTCTGGTCGGTGCGTTTATCGTCGGAATCGGGCTGCAGATCATCACGACCCTCGCGGTGGATGGCGCAGCCGCCGATGCGGCGATGCCGACCCTTGTCGCTTTTCTGGTATTTTTTGTGCTGTTGGCTTGGCGCGGTTGGCAATGGCAGGCCCGCCGGAATGGGTCCAATGCCACCCAACCGGTAGTGTCGGAGGAAACCATACCTGACGATGGCACGCATACGCTGGAGCTTGCACCCTTGCCCGACGGATATGAGGGCGTAGCTGGCGCCTGGGAAAAGGCCATCAAACTGGCGCCGGAACGGGGTGAGGAACTGGCAGACGCACAGGCTAGCTGCGCGCAATTGCTGGCCGTAGTGGAACAGCACGAGAGCATTCCCGATGGCGAAATCCGGGAAACCGTCGTCCTGATCCGCAAACACCTTCAGGCCTTGGTCGACAGCACCGAGCGTCGCCTGCGCGGTGCGTCGGTTGCCGCCAAGAAAGCGACGGTCGAAGAAATGGTAAAGCTGCTGCTGGGTTTCGGCCAACGCGCCCAGCAAGACCTCGAGGCTGCAGGGCTTACGCCCGAGGAAGATGACGCGGTATTGCGGGCGCATCTTGCTGCGCGACTGTTTCGGTGAGAGCTGCCAAGCGCGTTCCGATGGGTATTCAGGCGATGAGCTTTGACGCCGATGAGGGAGGCTCGACTTTGTGGGCGCATCTGGCTAACCAATTGGTTCGATGAGAGCACAGTTCTCTACTAATAAATTTCACG
>CAIXXC010000538.1 GCA_903923205.1 uncultured Rhodospirillales bacterium
ATGCCGGCAACCAGCGCCTTGCGGTGATCGCGCAGCACAAGGACCAGCGGCAGCGCCTGGGCAAGCCTGCGTTCCCGGCGAAGTTCCTCGAACACCGGCGTCTCGTCGAGCCAGCGGCGCAGATAAACCGCGATCACACCGAAAACGCCGCCGAGCAGGAACGGCAGACGCCAGCCGAAGCTCAACATTTGTGCGCCCGATAGTGTGTGGACGAGGCCCGAGGCCACAACAGAGCCGCACAGGATGCCTATCGTCAGGCCCGCCGTCAGACTGCCGCACGCGAGGCCGGTGCGAGCGGCGGAGACATGCTCGGACGCGAACACCCAGGCGCCCGGGACTTCTCCGCCGATGGCTGCGCCCTGCAGCATGCGCAGGCTCAGCAGCAGAACCGGCGCCGCGAAGCCGATGTGGGAAAATGTCGGCAGCAGGCCGATCGCGAAGGTCGGCACGGCCATCAGCAGCACGCTCAGCATAAACATCTGCTTGCGCCCGACCAGATCGCCGAAATGCGCCATGACGATACCGCCGAGGGGGCGGGCGAGATAGCCCGCAGCGAAAATCCCGAAGGATTGGAAATCACGCAGGCTCTGGCTCATGCCCGCAGGGAAAAACAGCTGGCTCAGCGTCGTCGCAAAGAAGACATAGACCACGAAATCATAGAATTCGAGCGCGCCGCCGAGCGACGCCAAGGCCAGGACCTTGACGTCGCGTGCGGTCAGCGGTTGAAGGCTGGACGCACTCACGGCGCCAGTTTTTGCCGCAGCAGATCGTTCAGCAGGACGGGATTAGCCTTGCCGCCGGTCGCCTTCATCACCTGCCCGACGAAGAAGCCGAACAACTTGTCCTTGCCGGAGCGGTATTCAGCGACCTTGTCCGCCTGCGCCGCGATGACGGCGTCGATCGCGGCTTCGATTGCACCGGTATCGGTAACCTGGCGCAGGCCCTTTTCCTCGACGATGGTCGCCGCATCCTTGCCGGTTTCGACCATGTCGGCGAACACGTCCTTGGCGGTGTTGCTCGAGATCGTATTGTCAAGGATCAGGTCGAGCAGACCGCCCAGAGTCTCCGCCGAAATCGGCGACTCCTCGATGCCCAGGCCAAGCCGGTTCAGCGCCCCAAACAACGCCCCTGTGACCCAGTTGGCCGCGAGCTTCGGATCGCGCCCGGTTGCGACCTGTTCGAAATAGTCGGCAATCGCCTGTTCCGCGACCAGCACACCGGCATCGTAGGGTGACAGCTTGAACGCGTTGACAAAGCGCTGCCTCTTCGGGTCCGGCAGTTCGGGGAGCGATGCCTTGATCCGTGCCACAACAACCGGGTCCAGCACGAGCGGCAGGAGGTCGGGATCGGGGAAGTAGCGGTAATCGTGTGCTTCTTCCTTCGAGCGCATCGACCTCGTGATGCCGCGACCCGAATCGTAAAGCCGGGTTTCCTGGCGGATCGTGCCGCCATCCTCGATGATCTCGATCTGGCGCCTCGCCTCGTACTCGATGGCCTGCTGAACGAAGCGGATCGAGTTGACGTTCTTGATTTCGCAACGGGTGCCGAGCGGGTCGCCGACGCGGCGGACCGACACGTTGCAATCGCAACGCATCGAGCCTTCCTCCATATTGCCGTCGCAGGTGCCGAGATAGCGCAGGATAGAGCGCAGCTTCTTCAGATAGGCGCCTGCCTCCTCTGCGGACCGCATATCCGGCTCGGAGACAATCTCCATCAGCGCGACACCAGCCCGGTTCAGATCGATGAAGGACAAGGTTGGGTGCTGGTCATGCAGGCTCTTGCCGGCGTCCTGCTCCAGATGGAGGCGGGTGATACCGACCTCGCGGGTCTCATCATGGGCGAGATCGAGCAGGATCGTTCCCTTGCCGACGATCGGCTGGGTGAACTGCGAGATCTGATAACCATTCGGCAGATCGGCGTAGAAATAGTTCTTCCGATCGAACACCGAGACCATGTTGATCTGTGCGTTAAGGCCAAGACCGGTGCGGATTGCCTGCTCGACGCAAACCTGATTGATCACCGGCAACATGCCGGGGAAACCGGCGTCAACCGGCGAGACCTGGGTGTTCGGCTCGGCGCCGAATTCCGTCGCGGCCCCGGAAAACAGCTTCGATTTCGAGACCACCTGGGCATGAACTTCCAGGCCGATGACGACCTCCCACTTGCCGGTGCGGCCTTCAAACAGCTGATCTTCGCGCGCAGTCATCGCGCACCTCCCTGTGACGCGATGATTTTGGGCTTGGCGACAAAGCCGGCCGCGCGCTCGAGTACGCCGCCGACCCGCAGGACGGTCTCCTCGTCAAACGCCTTTCCGATGACCTGCAGACCGAGCGGCAGCCCATCGGCCGATAATCCGGCAGGCAGGGAGAGGCCGGGTAGGCCGGCGAGGTTCACGGGTACGGTGAAGACGTCGTTCAGATACATCGACACGGGATCATCCATCTTCTCGCCGATCGCGAATGCGGCAGACGGCGCGGTCGGGGTGAGGATCACATCCACCTGCTCGAAAGCCTTGTCGAAATCACGGGCGATCAACGCGCGGATCTTTTGCGCCTTGAGGTAATAGGCGTCGTAATAGCCGTGGCTGAGCACATAGGTGCCGATCAGTATGCGGCGCTTGACCTCGGCGCC
>CAIXXC010000539.1 GCA_903923205.1 uncultured Rhodospirillales bacterium
AAGATCCCCGGCGGCTACGTCATCAACGGCCAGAAAATCTGGACCTCGCGCTATTTCCAGTCCCACATGTACCTGATCATCACCCGGACGACGCCGTTCGAGGAGGTTAAGCGCAAGACCGACGGGCTGACGCTTTTCCTGGTGGATATCGCCAAGGCGGGCACGTCGCTGCGGGCAACGCCGATCAAGACGATGCTCAACCACCACACCAATCAGGTCTTCATCGATGATCTTGAAGTGAGCGACGATGATCGGATTGGCGAGGAGGGCAAGGGTTTCCAGTATCTTGTCGACTCCCTCAACTCCGAGCGTCTCCTGGTGACCAGCGAATCGATAGGGGACGGCAAATGGTTCATCGAACAGGCCTCACGCTACGCGACCGAACGTGTCGTGTTCGACAGGCCGATCGGGGCTAATCAGGGCATTCAGTTCCCGATCTCGAAAGCCTATATGAACCTTCAGGCTGCCGAACTGATGCGCAACCGCGCCGCCAATCTTTTCGATTCGGTCAAGCCCTGCGGCAACGAGACCAGCATGGCGAAATATCTGGCGACCGAGGCCTCGTGGGAGGCGGCGGAGGCCTGCATGACGACTTTCGGCGGCTATGGTGTTGCCGTCGAATACCATGTCGAGCGCAAGTGGAAGGAAGCCCGGCTGTTCCGCACCGCCCCGCTCTCCAACAATTTGATCCTGGCGCAAATCGCCCAGCATGCGCTCGGCATGCCGCGCTCATACTGACGATGTCGACGAACAACACCCTGCTGCTCGCGCGCTTTGCCGCCGAGACCCCGGTCGATCCCGCCGCACGGGCAGCGGCTGCCGATGCCATCGTTGACACGCTCGCGGTGATGATCGCCGGTGGTCGCGAACCGGCAGTGATGGCGCTCGCATCGACGCTTGCCGAGGTCGCTGCGGGGTCGGGCGCGGTGCCGTCGCTCTGGTCGGAAGCGGCCTATCGGGCCGAAGACGCAGCACTGCTCTTCGGCATGGCCTCGCACGTCCTCGATTATGACGATGTCAGCATGCTTGCGATCTGTCATCCCAGCGCGCCTGTCGTCACCGCCTTGCTGTGCGCCGCCCCATGGGAAGCGCTGCCCGGCGACCGGCTCTGCGACGCCCTGGCGATCGGCACCGAGGTCATGATCCGCCTTGGCGAGACCATCGGTTTTCGTCATTACGAGCTTGGCTTTCATGCCACGGCGACATTGGGCGTGTTCGGCGCAACGGCTGCCGTTGCCCGTCTTCGCGGCTTCTCGGTCGAGCAGACCGTGAACGCCTTCGCAATCGCGGCGAGCCTTTCGTCAGGTTTGCGCATCAATTTCGGCTCGATGATCAAATCACTCCATGTCGGTATCGCGGCAGCCAACGCGCTTCGAGCCGTCGCCTGGTGCGCGGGCGGGATCGCCGCGACGACAACCGATGTTTTCAGTGTCAATGGCTTCCTCGGCGCCTTCGCTGGCGGGGATAGCGCAAATACGACGCTGAGTGCCGCTCTGGGACGGCCCTTTGTGATCGCCAGTCCGGGTTTCGAGCGCAAGCGCTTCCCCTGCTGCTACATGCTTCACAAGATGATTGCGGGCAGCCTCGCCCTTGCACGAGAGCATGATCTCAGCGTCGACCAGATCCGCCATGCCACGGTCCAGATGCCCGTGGGCGGCACCCGACCACTTAACCACCCGGCCCCAAATACGGGGATGCAGGCGATGTTCAGCGGCCCCTACGCCGTGTTGGCTGCGATCCACGACCGGCGTATCGGCTTTGCGAGTTTTACCGACGCCGCCGTTGCCCGTCCCGCCCTCCGGGCGCGGCTCGCCGACGTGGCGGTGATCGAGGTCGGCAATCAGACCCTCACCGCCCGCGCGGTCGAAGCGGCCCCGGTCACTGTAACCCTGACACTGCGCGATGGCAGGGAGTTGGAGCACCGCGTCGATGTCACACCGGGCTCTGCCGCCGATCCGATGAGCCCGTCGGAACTTGCCGAGAAATGGCAGGACTGCCTGACGAGAGCGGCCCCAGCACTCGCCGCAGCCGATGCCGCAACACTTTTGAACGGCAGAGAATGTCTCGCCGACGCGACACCGATCGCCTCCTGGCTGCACGCGATCGCCGGCGCTATCGTGACGCCATGACCCATCCAGAGCCCGGAGGCCGGACGATGCCACATTATGAAACAATGACCGTCGAGGTGGTGGACGAACATATCCGGGTCCTGCGCCTCAATCGCCCGGACGCAGCCAATGCCCTCAACACCCGGATGGGTCTGGACGGGGTAGAGTTCTTCGAGGCCGTGGCGATGGATCCCGGGCCCTTGCGCTGTATCATCATGACCGGGATGGGCGACAAGGCGTTCTGCGCTGGGGGTGATCTCAAGGAACGCAACGGCATGACCGACGATGCGTGGCGTCGCCAGCATGTCATCTTCGAGCGTCTGATGCGGGCGATCATCGACTGCCCGGTGCCGGTGATTGCCGCCGTCAACGGGGCGGCCTACGCGGGCGGCTGCGAGATGGCGGCGTGCTGTGACTTCATCTACGCCGCAGACCATGCGCGTTTCGCCCTGACCGAGGTCAGGCTCGGCATCATGCCTGGCGGCGGTGGCACGCAGAACCTGTCGCGCGCCATTGGCGAGCGCCGCGCCAAGGAACTGATCCTGACCGCCCGCCCCTTTTCCGCGCAAGAGGCCTTATCCTGGGGGCTCGCCAACCGCGTCCTGCCGGGCCCCGAGCTGTTACCGGCAGCGCTTGAGACCGCGCGGGCAATCGCGGCCAATGCGCCGCTTTCCGTCCGCCAGGCCAAACAGTCCATCCATCGCGGCTTACAGATGTCGCTCAGCGACGGCCTCGCGTTTGAGATCGAGGCCTATAATCGCCTGGTGCCGACATCCGATCGCATGGAAGGCATCCGCGCCTTCAACGAAAAGCGCCCGCCGCGCTTCACCGGAACCTGAGGATCAGACCATGAGTGAGCGCGCTTACTTGAGAGAAGTCGGGCTGCGCGACGGCTTGCAGTTGATCCGCGGCGATCTGTCGACCGCTCATAAACTCCAGTGGATTGAGGAGGAAGCCGCGGCCGGGGTCGCCGAGATCGAAGTGACATCCTTTGTCCCCTTCAAGAGCTTCCCGATCTTTGCCGATGCCAACGAGGTTGCGACAGCCGCGCTTCAGATCCCCGGTCTCCTCCCGTCGGGCCTCACGCCGAATGCGCGCGGTGCCGTCGCCGCCTTCGCGACGGGCCTGCGCAAGGTGAATTATGTCATCTCGGCCAGCGAGGCCCATAGCCAGGCGAATGTCCGGCGCAGCACGGCCGAAGCCATGGTGGATTTCGCCCGCATCGTTGCCGCGCGGGCGGAAAACGGACTCGAGAAAACGGTCACGCTGAGCTTTGGGATCGCGACCTGCTTTGGCTGCACCATCCAGGGCGCGGTTGCCGAAGACCTCGTCTACCGGATCGCCGAAGAGGGCGTCGCGCTTGGGGCAGACGAAGTGATGATCGCCGATACGGTCGGCTACGCGCATCCGCTTCAGGTAGAGCGCATCTTCGCGGGCGTGCTCGCGCGGCTCGAGGACATCCCCATCGCCGCGCATTTCCATGACACACGCGGACTTGGCCTCGCCAATATCGCGGCCGCTGCCCGCGTCGGCATCCGCCGCTTCGACGCCTCGCTCGGCGGCCTAGGGGGCTGCCCGCACGCGCCCGGCGCAACGGGCAACGTCGTCTTTGAGGATGCCGCCTATCTGCTTGAGACCATGGGCCTGCCGACCGGCATCGACTTGCCCAAGCTCATCGCGCTGCGCCGCAAGGTCGAGACCTGGCTGCCCGAGGAGCGTTTTTCCGGTGCCATCGCACGGGCCGGCGTGCCCAAGAATTATCATCCGGCAGCCGACTAGAGCGCAAAGATCGCGGACGTCAGAGAGTTCGCGCGATCACCATGCGCTGAATATCCGAGGTGCCCTCGTAAATCTGGCACACGCGAACGTCGCGGTAAATCTTGGCAAGACCGTATTCTTCAAGATAGCCGTAACCGCCCAGGGTTTGGATGGCACCGGTGCAGACAGCCTCGGCGGTCTCGCTCGCGACCAGCTTTGCCATCGAGGCTTCGCGCAGACAGGGCACATCCTCGTCCTTGAGCGACGCCGCGTGAAGCACAAGCTGGCGTGCCGCTTCCAGACGCGCTGCAAGATCGGCAAGACGAAAGCCGACCGCCTGATGCTGCATGATCGGGGCACCGAAGCTGGTCCGATCCTTGGCATAGGCAACCGCGATTTCGAGCGCGGCATCGGCCATCCCGATGCTCTGCGCCGCGATGCCGATGCGACCCGCCTCAAGGTTGGCAAGGGCGATGCGATAGCCCGCGCCTTCGGGCCCAAGCAGGGCATCGTCATCGAGCATCAAATCTTCAAAGCGGATCGCGCAGGTATCGGAAGCACCCTGGCCGAGCTTATGTTCGACCTTATCGACATGATAGCCGGGCGAATCGGTGGGCACGAGAAACGCCGACATGCCGCGCTTGCCCGCGCTCGGGTCGGAAACGGCGATCACCATAACCACGCCCGCGATCTTGCCCGAGGTGATGAACTGCTTCGTGCCGTTCAGCCGCCAGCCGCCGGGAACGCGCTCGGCCCTGGTCCGGATCGCTGACGCGTCAGAGCCCGCATCCGTCTCGGTCAAGGCGAAAGCGCCGATCATGCGACCGGAAATCAGCGCCTGCAGATAGCGATCACGCTGGCGTTCGCTGCCGTCTTTCAAAATGCCGTTGACCATGATGCTGTTCTGGATGCTGACGATCGTCGATAGCGCGCCGTCGGCAGCCGCCAGTTCGATCAGGGCCAGGGCGTAGGAGACGTAATCGGCGGCAGCGCCGCCATAGGCTTCGGGCGCCACCATGCCAAGGAGGCCGAGATTGGCGATCTCTTCGAACAGACCCGGCGGATAACCACCCGCCGCCTCAAAGGCGCGGCTGCGCGGTCGCAGCGACTCATGCGCATATTTGCGCACTGAATCGCGGATCATGAGCTGCACGTCGTTGAGTTTCATGCTGTGCCTCCAGTTTCTCGTCGTCACTAATACAGGATTTGGCGCTGGTCCGTCGCAGCGTTTTCAGGATTGCCGGAGCATCAGCGCCGTGGGGCTCAAACGCGACATCGCAATCCCTCACAGAGGATTTCGACCATGGCAGCCGCCACCTCGCGACGGTCGTCGCGTCCTTCAGGATTAAACCACCGCGCGGGCCAGTTCAGCGCGCCTGCCAAGGTAAAGGCCGTCAGGCGAACATCCGGGGCATGGAGCGATCCATCGGCGACACCTTCGGCGATTACTTCGCGCATTTCGCGATCAATCTCGCCCTTGAGCGCGCGAAACTCGCGTCGGCTTTCGGGCGACAACGTCTCGTCACCGGTGCGGATGACGCAGCGCCCGAAGTCATCCATGTTGATTTCGGCATACCGCCGCAAAAACGCTTTAAGCCGGTTAAGCCCCGTCCCTTCCTGCGCTCGGGCCGCGACCGCCGCCTCGCGAATCTGGGACAAGCCGAGCCGGACGCATTCGAACAGGACCTGATCCTTGTTGCCAAGATAATGGTAGATCACGGGCTTGGTCACACCCAGCGATGCGGCGACCTCATCAAGCGAGGTCGCGTGGAAACCGCGCTCGTTGAACATCCGTACCGCCGCCTGCAACACTGCTTGGCGCTTCAGGATACGCTCTTTCTGACGCTCCTGAGAGGAGCGGAACGGCGATGGCGGGATTTCCGGGTCCAAACTCACTTGATACGAAGCCTGAAATTGACGACCAGGCACCTGTACGATATCTATACCAACGAGTAAAGACTATGCGTTTACGAATAGGTCATCGCGCCCATTCTAAAGACGCGACAGGGCAAGCCACCTCATTCGGGAGAACCCATGACAGCTATCGATCGCTTCACGCAGCATCTCGCCGTTCCGGCGATCGTCGCCCCCATGTTCCTGATCTCCGGCCCTGACTTGGTCGTGACCTGCTGCAACGCCGGTGTCGCGGCATCTTTTCCAGCACTGAACCAGCGCTCGAGCGAGGGTTTTGCCGCGTGGATGGAAGAGATCGAGGGTCGGTTAAACCCCACCGCTGCGCCCTACGGCGTCAATCTGATCGTTCACAAATCCAACCCTCGGCTTGCTGCCGACCTCGATCTGGTGGTCAAGCACCGTGTTCCCTTCGTGATCAGCTCGCTTGGCGCTGTCAAGGAATTGGTCGATGCCGTGCATAGTTATGGTGGCCTTGTCTTTCATGATGTGATCTCACGCCGCCACGCCGAAAAGGCGGCGGGCGCCGGTGTCGATGGCATCATCGCGGTCTGCGCCGGGGCGGGTGGGCATGCGGGCGTCATCAACCCCTTTGCCCTGGTTGCCGAGATCCGCTCCTTCTTTGCCGGCCAGATCATTCTCTCCGGTGCGATCTCCACGGGGCGCGACATCGCGGCGGCCCGGCTGATGGGGGCGGATTTCGCCTATCTCGGGACGCGCTTCATCGCCTCGGAGGAAAGCATGGCAAGCGATGCACAAAAGCGGATGACGGCAGACGCGCGGGCTGCCGATATTCTCTACACACCCGCAATCAGCGGGGTGAATGCCAATTTCCTGCGCCCAAGTGTCGTCGCTGCGGGACTCGATCCCGATCATCTCGAACCCCATGGCGATCTCGACATGCAGAACGAAGCCAAGGCGTGGAAGAACGTCTGGTCCGCCGGCCAAGGCGTCGCCGGTTTTGCGACCATCGATCCGGCAGCCGAGATCTGTCGCGGACTGATTTCAGGCTATCGCGAAGCCCTGCAGGCCGGGGCGAGGGATCCCTACCTCGAACGGACTTGAATTCGGCTGGACGATCTCACCGGTGGCTCGTGGGAGCGCTTAAGGACATCCACACGATCCATGAGCATCTCGCGGCGCGGGAAGGCAGCGGCTTGAAGAACTAAAGCAATTTCGGCACCCAATTCCGCCGCTCGATCAGGATCGCGCCACGGGATTATCGCCAGCCCTCGCGATTTCGATCGCGTCGGAAAAATAAGTCTGAATGAGCGGATATATCGACTTATTCATGCATAAGATTCGCTAGTATTATCAAAAATAGAGAAAATATACCGCTGATTCTCGGATAGGCTGTTCGTAAGAACAAGGGTCGGGAGGCGGGATGTACAACGACGAGGATGACACCCCAGTATCGCCGGGGTCCGTTGTCGTGGGTTGCTGGCGCATCGAGGTCAGCATCGCTTGCGAGCCGGCTGCAATCTCCCGCGTCCTTGACCCGGTCGTGCGCCAGGGAGTCATTCCCCGACGCCTCGTCGCCGAAATTGCCGGTGAAAATATCTGTATCGCGCTCGATTTTGCCGCGCTCGAAGGTCGGAAGGCCGAGCGGATCATCACGCTGTTTCAGACCTTGCCCGCTGTCTCCAGCGTCACCTGGCACCGCCTTCAGAACCAAACACGAGGAGAGATCGCATGACCGATGGCGGCAACGACCTGCCCGAACCTGTGGCACGCGCGCCCGGCGAGACAGCACTGCCGTCTCTTGCAGGGCTGCGCATTCCCGAACCGCAGGCCCGTCCCGGTGCGGCGCCGGATTTCAGCGGCCTTGTACTGCCTCATGCCGGCGCGGCACGGCGCCCTGCGGTCGATGACCATCCGGGACTGTTTCGCGAACTCGCCTATGATCTGATCCGCGTCCTTGACGAGGAAGGCACCGCCGTCGGCCCTTGGACGCCGGCGCTGGACGCGGCCACGCTCACCGGCGCGTTGACGCACATGCTGATGACGCGGGCCTATGACAACCGGATGTACCGCGCCCAGCGGGCGGGCAAGACCAGCTTCTACCTGAAATCGACCGGCGAGGAGGCCGTTTCGGTCGGCGCGGCGCTCGCTCTCGAAACCGCCGATATGTGCTTCCCGACCTATCGCCAGCAGGGCCTTCTGATCTCTCGCGGCTACCCACTGGTTGACATGATGTGTCAGATCTACTCCAACGCACGCGATCCGCTGAAAGGCCGGCAGATGCCGGTCATGTATTCGAGCCGGGAACACGGGTTCTTCTCGATCTCCGGCAATCTCGGAACCCAGTTCAGCCAGGCTGTCGGTTGGGCCATGGCCTGCGCCTACAAGCGGGAGAACCATATCGCTGCGGCATGGATCGGCGATGGCGCGACGGCCGAGGGCGATTTCCATTACGCCCTGACGATGGCCGCCGTTTACCACGCGCCCGTCATCCTCAACATCGTCAACAATCAATGGGCGATCTCGTCGTTCCAGGGCATCGCGGGCGGGCTGGAGACGACTTTCGCGGCCAGGGGCATCGGCGTCGGCCTGCCTGCGCTGCGGGTCGATGGCAACGACCTGCTTGCCGTCTATGCAGCCACCGCATGGGCGGCAGAACGCGCCAGACGGAACCTCGGCGGCACCTTGATCGAGATGGTGACCTATCGCCGCGAGGGCCATTCCACCAGCGATGATCCGAGCCGGTACCGGCCTGTGGATGAACCCGATGTCTGGCCGCTGGGTGACCCGATCGAACGACTGAAGCGCCACCTCGTCAGGCTCGGCGTCTGGGACGACGCACGCCATGCCGCGGCAGTCGCAACAGCCGAGGTGTATGTCAAACAGGCCTCCGGTCAGGCCGAGAGTTTCGGCACCCTCGGCTCCGACCAGCGACCCTCTGTCAGTTCGATGTTCGACGATGTCTATGCCGAAATGCCGTGGCATCTCCGCAAGCAACGCCAGGATCTGGGGATTTAGCCATGACGACGATGAATATGGTCAAGGCCCTCAACTCGGCGCTCGACGTGATGATGGAACGTGATCCGAACGTCCTGACTTTTGGCGAGGATGTGGGCTACTTCGGCGGCGTGTTTCGCGTGACCGAGGGCCTGCAGGCCCGATATGGCAGGGAGCGTTGCTTCGATACCCCGATTGCGGAAGGGGGAATTGTCGCGGCGGCAATCGGCATGGGTGCGCATGGGCTGCGTCCTGTCGTCGAAATCCAGTTTGCCGACTATATCTACCCTGCTTTCGACCAGATCGTGTCCGAGGCGGCTCGATTGCGCTACCGCTCGGCCGGGCAATTCAACGCGCCCATCACAATCCGCAGCCCCTATGGCGGCGGCATCTTCGGCGGGCAGGTCCATAGCCAGAGCCCTGAAGGTCTGTTCACCCATGTCGCCGGTCTCAAGACCGTCGTGCCGTCCAATCCCTATGACGCCAAAGGGCTGTTGATCAGCGCGATCGAGGATGATGATCCGGTGATCTTCCTGGAGCCCAAGCGGCTCTATAACGGTCCCTTTGACGGCCATCACGACCGCGCCGTGCGGGCCTGGGCCGGGCGAGCCGAGGCTGAGGTGCCGGATGGCTATTATCGGGTCCCGCTGGGGAAAGCCGCAATCGTTAGAGCGGGCGAGGCGGTAACGGTGCTTGCCTATGGCACGATGGTCCATGTCGCAATGGCCGCTGCCGAAGAGGCGCAGATCGATGCCGAGATCATCGATCTGCGCACGCTGATCCCCCTCGATATCGAGACGATCGAGGCCTCTGTCCGCCGCACGGGCCGCTGCGTCATCGTTCATGAGGCGACGCGCACATCAGGCTTTGGCGCCGAGCTTATCGCCCTGGTGCAGGAGCATTGCTTCTACCACCTCGAAGCCCCGATCGAGCGGGTGACCGGCTGGGATACGCCCTATCCACACGCCTTCGAGTGGGAATATTTCCCCGGTCCGGCGCGTGTCATCCAGGCCCTGCGCCGCGTGATGGGAGATGCAACATGAGCCGCTACATCTTTCGCGTCCCCGATATCGGCGAAGGCACCGCCGAGGTCGAACTGGTCGCCTGGCATGTCAAGGTCGGCGATCTGATCGAGGAAGATCAACACGTTGCCGATTTGATGACCGAGAAAGCCACCGTCGAGACGCCATCGCCCCTCAAGGGCAGGGTGATGGCCTTGCTCGGCTTGCCGGGACAAATGCTGGCTGTCGGGTCGCCCTTGCTTGAGTTGGAACTTGCCGAAAGCAGCGACGTTAGCCAAGCAGCGGCGGTGTTTTCCCCACCAGATATCCCGGTCGCGCTGCCTGTGGCCGCAGCCCCGAAAACTCCGACCCCGGGCGAAAAACCGGTCGCATCTCCCGCTGTTCGTGCCAAGGCCTTGGCGGCGGGCGCGCCTCTCCAGTTCGTGCACGGCTCAGGCCCGGGGGGGCGGATCACCCATGACGATCTCGACGCCTACCTCGCGGGAAACACCGTCGCACGACCGACTTTCAACAACGCGATCTCCGACGTTCCCGTGATCGGCCTGCGCCGCCGCATCGCTCTGCAAATGCAGGAGTCGAAGCGCCGGATCCCCCATTTCAGCTATGTCGAAGAAGTCGATGTGACCGAGCTTGAAGATTTGCGGGTCCATCTCAACGAGACCAGAAAGCCGGGTCAACCAAAGCTCACCCTGCTCCCGTTCGTCATCCGCGCACTGGTCCGGGCGATCGCTGATTATCCGCAGATGAATGCGCGCTACGATGACGAGGCCGGGATTGTCCACCGCTACGCCGCACTTCATCTCGGCATGGCGACGCAGACGGCCAACGGGCTTGTCGCGCCGGTGATCCGGGACGCACAGAACTTTGATCTCTGGAATCTTGCAAGCGAGATCTCCCGGCTTGCCGAAGCCACGCGGGACGGCAGCGCGAAACGCGACGAACTCTCGGGATCGACCCTGACCCTGACAAGCCTCGGCCCCTTGGGCGGCGTCTCCCATACGCCGGTCATCAATCATCCTGAGGTGGCGATTATCGGGCCAAACAAGATCATTGAGCGGCCCGTCGTCAGGGGCGGCGGCATCGTCGTGCGCAAGATGATGAATATCAGCTCTTCCTTTGATCACCGCGTCGTCGATGGCTGGGACGCCGCCGCATTCATTCAGAAGCTTCGGACGCTGTTGGAGCATCCCGCGCTCTTGTTCATGGTGTCGCCATGACAAGCATGAAGACGAAACTGCTTGTCGTCGGCGGCGGCCCTGGCGGCTATGTCGCGGCGATCCGGGCCGGTCAACTCGGCATTGATACCGTTCTCGTCGAGGCCGACCGGCTGGGCGGCACCTGCCTCAATGTCGGCTGCATTCCGTCCAAGGCGCTGATCCACGTCGCGACCCGATTCGCGCAAATGTCCGACGGGACTGGGTTGGCAGATATCGGCATCAAACGCACAACGGCCCCATCCCTCGACCTGGCGCGGACGATGGGTTGGAAGGATGGCGTTGTCGAGCGGCTCAACCGGGGTATCGCGGGGCTGCTGAAGCGGGCCAAAGTGACGGTGGTCAAAGGTTGGGGCGTCTTTTCCGACGCCAAGACCTGCACGGTGGCAACGGCGGACGGTCCCGTTGTCATTACGGCCGAGCACGTGATCCTGGCGACGGGTGCCACGCCGGTCGCATTACCGGCCTTGCCCTTCGGTGATCGCGTGATGTCATCAACCGAGGCCCTGTCGCTGCGGGAATTGCCCGCCTCAGTCGCCGTTGTCGGTGGGGGGTATATCGGGCTCGAACTCGGGATCGCCTTTCGCAAACTGGGAAGCGCCGTCACCATCATCGAGGCGCAGGATCGGCTTCTTTCGCTCTATGATGCCGAACTCGTGGCGCCGGTGGCGCGATGGCTGGATGACCACGGCGTCGCTGTCCACCTTGGCGCAAAGGCGTCCGGCGTGGCGGTCGGCGGGCTCCAAATCATGCCCAGGGACGGCTCGGCGCAGACAGTCATCGCCGACAGGATATTGGTTACCGCGGGCCGGCGCGCGCGGATTGAAGGGTGGGGGCTGGAGACGATGGGTGTCGATCTTGCCGGCGGTTTCGTCGCGGTGGATGACCGCTGCGCGACATCGATGCACCGTGTCTGGGCGATCGGAGACCTTGTGGGCGAACCCATGCTTGAACACAAGGCCGCAACCCAGGGCCACATGGTTGCGGAGATCATCGCCGGACATGCCCGACGCTTCGATCCCGTCGCGATCGCAGCCGTCTGCTTTACCGAGCCTGAAATCGTTTCGGTCGGGCTCTCGCCGGGTCAGGCCGCCGCTGCTGGGCTCGAGACGATTATCGCCAGTTTTCCCTTTACCGCCAATGGCCGCGCGCTTTCAACCGGCAGCAGTGAGGGCTTTGTCCGGGTCGTCGCGCGCAAGGACAATCATCGTCTTCTCGGCATCCAGGCTGTTGGTGGCCATATTGCCGAACTCTCAGGCGAATTCGCACTTGCGCTGGAAATGGGGGCGGTGCTCGAGGACATCGCCGGAACGATCCATGTTCATCCAACCCTCGGGGAAGCCTTTCACGAAAGCACGCTGCGCGCGATGAGCCACGCAAACCAGTTCTGAGTGCACTCCAAAAAGACCCGAGAAATTTTGCGTCGGCATCGCTTCGGATATGGCGTTTGCGTCGCGTTGGCGTGACACTGAGCGCAGGCACGTCGCGACCTGGAGCCATGGAATGGATTACGAGACCTTCGAACTCGGTGATATTACGCTGCAATCCGGCACGACGCTGCCCAGCGCGCAACTCGCTTACAAGACCTTCGGCACGCTCAACGCCGCCAAGAATAACGCGATCGTTTATCCGACCTGGTATTCAGGCCAGCACACCGAGAATGAATGGCTGATCGGAGCGGGCAAGGCGCTTGATCCCGAAAAATACTTCATCATTATTCCGAACATGTTCGGCAATGGCCTGTCGACCTCGCCCAGCAATGCGAAAGCCCCTCGTGAGCGCGGGAATTTCCCCGGTATCACCCTTTACGACAATGTCCGCCAGCAGCACCGCCTCGTCACCGAGCGTTTCGGGATCGAGACGCTCGCTCTCGTCGTCGGCTGGTCAATGGGCGCACAGCAGACCTATCAATGGGCCGCGCTCTACCCGGAGATGGTCCAGCGGATCGCGCCATTCTGCGGCTCGGCCAAAACCTCGCGCCATAATTTCGTCTTCCTTGAGGGCGTCAGGGCGGCGCTGACGACGGACGCTGCCTGGGCCGGTGGCTGGTATCAGGCGCCACCGGAAAAGGGCCTTCGCGCGATGGCACGGGTCTACGCGGGCTGGGGCTTCTCGCAAGCCTTCTATCGGCAAAAGCTCGATCTGAGCCTGGGCTTCGCGTCGCTGGAGGATTTCCTTGTCGGCTTCTGGGAAAATCTCTTCCTCAGCCGCGATGCCGGTAATCTGATGGCGATGCTCTGGACCTGGCAGAACGGCGATATCAGCGCGAACGAACTCTATCACGGCGATTTCGAGCGGGCACTGGGCGCCATTTCGGCCAAGGCAATCGTCATGCCCGGTCAGACCGACCTCTATTTTCCGCCAGAGGACAATGAATACGAGGTCGCGCACATGCCCAATGCAGAGTTTCGGCCAATCCCTTCAGTCTGGGGACATTGCGCGGGCTGCATGGGCATCAACCCGGCTGATGGCAAGTTCATCGACGATGCGCTGAAGGAACTGCTCGCCCGTTGAGGCGCTGCGGAGGAGAGAGCAGATGGCCGCGACAATCGACCTTCACGCGATCGAAAAGGGGCACGGTCCCGTCCTCGTCTTCATTCCTGGCTGGTCGCAAAGCGCTGCCGGGTTCCATCGCCAGCTTGACGGGTTGAGTGACCGTTATCGCGTCATCGCTGTTGACCTGCGCGGCCATGGCGGCTCGCCCAAGCCACCAAGCGGCTACAGGATCGCCCGCCTGGCGGCAGACCTCGAGGATTTTCTCAGCCGACGGGGTTTGACCAATATCGTGCTCGCCGGCCACTCAATGGGGGCCTCGGTGATCTGGAGCTATCTTGAACAGTTCGGTGCGGCGCGCGTGGCCAAACTGGTCTTTATCGATCAAGCGCCCCTGGTGACGAACGGTATCGGCCTGACCGGGCGCGCATTGCTCGACGCAGGCTGCGCCTTCACACCGGAAACATTGTACGCGACCGCCAACGCGGTGGCTGCTGACCAGGCAGCCGTCGTCGACGGTTTCCGCGCCGCATTCTTCAGCCCGGATGTTGACGCAACAACGATCGCGTTCACCAAGGCCGAGACTCTCAAGATGCCCGCCGAATACGCGGCGCGACTGCTGATTGACCATGGCTGCCAGGATTGGCGCGACGTTATCCGGCACGTTATCGCGCCACTGAAGCGACCGACCCTGGTCGTCGGTGGCGCTATTGCGACCCTGTTCCCACCAGAAGCACAAGCGTGGATCGCCGATCAAATACCCGGAGCCACGCTTGCGATTTTCTCTGCCGAAGAGCGTGGGAGTCATTTTATGTTTCTCGAAAATCCGTCGAAGTTCAATGGGTTGGTCAGAGACTTCGTGGGCTGAACCGTCGATTTCTCGCGTATCTCGGGCGTGACGCGGAACGCGGTCAGGGAGCGGACGCGAAGTATCGATTGCCAGGCCGTCAAGCTTCATATAATTTTAGAACGATCGTTCGATCTTTTGACGCAAGGGCATGCGCGCGTGTCATCAACCACCCGAGACCGGCAACCGAACGGACACGTCGCTCGCAGCGCCGAGACGAGAGCGCGGCTGATCGAAGCCGCGATAGAGGTCTTTGGCAATTTCGGGCTGGAGGGCGCGAGCACCCGCACCTTGACCGACCGCGCGCAGGTCAGCTTGGCGGCGATTTCCTATCATTTCGGCGGCAAACGAGAATTATTTCACGCCGCGGCCGTGTGCATCGCCGACTACGGCACCACGCTGATGGATGAACTCGACGAACAATTGCGGCTACTGCCAACAACTGGCCTCAACCAACGGATAGAACAGATCACAGGCCTCTTCTGCCGTGCTGTCATCGGCGGTACGGAGCCCCAGACCTGGGTCGATTTCTTCGTCCGCTGCGGTAAGGAAGCTCCGACGGAATTCGACCTGATCTACAGCACGATCTTCGGTCGTTTCGAAGGGATGCTGACACACGCAATCGCCGGGCTCAGCGGCGGCGATCCGGATGACGAGACGCTGCGCCTTCGGGTGACGACGATCATCGCGCCGATCATGGCGTTTCGGACAAATCGCCAGGCGTTGCTCGATCGTTTCCACTGGCAGGCGCTGACACCGGAACGGATAGAGCAGTTGGAGACAGTCATCCTAGAGGCTGTCAGGAACAATTTCCTGAACGCGGTTCCAGGTATTTCAAAGAAGGGCTCGCCTCGCGGCGCCCTTATAATCAAGGAGGAATGACGATGGACGACGAGGCAACACGGAAAATCGTGAAATGGCTGGCCTGGTGCGGGCCGGCATGGGTAATCACCTATCTCGTGACCTGGGGCTACATGGGTCACAACCTGCCGTGCCCGTCGCAGGCTTGGACCGGCCAGGAATTCGTCGATAATTACTACATCAAATACCGCACCCAGATCGAATATGGCATGGCACTCGCCGCCTGCGTCGGCGCACTGTACATGCCGTGGTCGGTGGTATTGAGCTATCAGATGTGGCAACGCGAAAAGGTGCCGCTGCTGAGCCTTTTACAGCTATCCGGCGGCATTCTGACGGCATTCCTGATCGTCTGCACAGCTGCCGTGTGGACCTGGTGCGCGCGCTGGGCAGGCACCCCGGGAATTGATCCGGAACTGATCAAGGCGATTCATTTCGCAACCTGGTACGTCTTCGACATGACCTACAACGTCACCAACGTTCAGATTCTCGGCTGCGGATTGTTCGCCATTCTCGACAAGAAAAAGCCGACGATCTTTCCGGCCTGGCTCGGCTGGCTGGGCTTCGCCACGGCGCTTTCGTTCTTTGGCGAGACCGTCATGCCCTTCCATGACCATGGACCGCTCGCGATCGATGGCTGGTGGAACTTCCATGTCGGCTTCCTGACCTGGTTCGTGTGGTTCAGCTCCTATAGCTTTTATGTCGTCAAGGAGGCGAATCGGACCCGGATTGCACCCACGCAGGCTCTGGGGCAGGCTGTACGCGTCGCGGGCACGATTTAACCGCGCATGCGTCATCATTGGCGGCTCTCTCCACCCGTGGGAGGGAGCCGTCGGCAAGGACCATAATTGGTACCAGCGCCGAGATCTGGGGCAATATCTTGGCCGATGATCGACCACAAGCTCCTGGTAAAACGCGATCCTTTTTCAAAAACGAAGCATATTTTATAAAAACGTATATTTATTATTATTTATTGATATTTACACGATTTATATTTAATGGCATGTTATATTACCTATAAGTAATTTAATATTATTAATATATTTCCAATTATATTTAGATAATCATTTATTATTCCCGATTGAACGTTCCAGGGCAAAACAAAATCTTCTGTGGATCGCCCAACATTTAACGTAACAGCGATATACAATTATTTCTGGCAATATTATACTCAATCTCTAATTTAGTTATTCGGACTCCTATGCATATCTGTTCACAATACCCTGTGTCGCTGGGTACACTGGGCGACATCAGGATCGCCGGGCGAGGTCGCGAGGTCTTCAGGGACAGCCGTGTCAGCCCGAGCGCTTATTGAAGGGAGGAAAGTCTCGTTTCGATGAGCAGCAAGATTCCTCGGACAACGGATGTCGAGCTTGCCACTCTCATTCAGCCCCTGACCGTGTTGCCGGAAGATCGGTTCGTCAAGGCGCTGCATATGCTGGAGAAGTTGCGGCATGACCCAGCCGTAAAGGTGGCAATAGATGAATTGCGTCCCCGCATGACGGTGGTCCGCCCCCCCCGGCCAGAATCCTTGGAACGCCTGATCTATCTCGCTGTCGAGGATTTGTTGCCCGACCACTCGGACCAAAGGTTTGGCAGCTTGATCTCTCGTCAGGCGATGAAACAGGTATGGTCCTTCCTGCAGCAGAATACCGACCCAATCATCCTGGAGGACTGGAAAAAAGAGATCGAGACCGCAGCCATGCTGGAGGAGCGGGCAAGGGAACCGTTGCGTAACAAGATCTGGATTTGGGCAGGACAGGAAGTTCGAGCCGCCATCAAAGCCTCGCGGATAGATAAGAAATCGCGTCGGGCGCTCTTCGATGAGGCCCCGAATCTCCTCCCGGAAATTGAGCTGACCGCCCTCATGCTTGAGATTTCGCCACAATTACGACGGCTGCGTGCCCTGGTGCCACAGCGCGGAATCGGGTCGCTGACAACGGAGCAACGTGCGGGCGTTCGCTATGTTCTGCTTGATGCACCCGCCGACACTGTCGACCATTTGTTTGGCATTTTGACATTCGTCCTGAGCCGTTACGCGCTTCCCAGCGAATTCTTCAAGGAACTTCCGGCGTTGCTCTTCGGCTTTTCGTCGCAGACAAAATCAGCGGTTCAGTCGCGGCTAGGGAGCCTCATCATGGGCGAGCTCGACAATAGGGCCACCCAGGCCGTTCAGCTGGCCCGCTCAAGTCTGTCGGATCGCGTCGTGACGACTCAAAAGCTTGTTGTCACGCTCAAGGCCGGCGAGCAGAAGACCGCGCCCGGCGACAAGGATGGACGCCGACAGCTTGCCTTGGCCCGGGATACCGCTACATCGCAGATCGTCGATATCGCCCGTGAGGCGAATGCTGCGATCCAATATGCCTTTGCGCTCGATGGCATTGACGACGCGGAGTCATTGGCGCGCTGCGAAGAAGGCGTCACAGCACTTAGGGAATGCCGCGCACTGGCCAAACAGATTGGCGCAAACATTGGCGTCGACCTGATCCACGACGAGGTGACAAAGTTGCTGCGAGACAGTATCCGGTCAATTCTCGCCCGGTTGGCTAGCGGAAATCGTCCCCCTGACGAGGTCTCGGTTCTTCAGGAAGAATTCTCCTGGTCGCTCAGGCTTCTTGAGCTAGGCGGGAATAAAGATGAAGCGGAGGCGATTCGACGAAGCTCAATTATGGCATTCATCCCGGCGCTCCATCCTTGATCTATCCGTCAGGCCTCGGCGCGGAGGACAGATGCTGCCCCACTACGGACGGCAAGTTCTCGCTTCCCCCGGAGATCGCGATAATCGGCAGGCCACGTTTCGCCAAGCGCGCTTACCGAACAAACCCTACGTCATCGATCTCCGGCACGAAGCCGTCGGTCACAACGAGTTCGAAGTCATGATCCGCGGTCCGTGCTTATTCGCCATTATCGCTTGCGGGTTCGAACAGTGACTTCAGCAGGCCCTCCATAAATGCCACGATCGTATCCAAATCCTCATCAGAAATCTTGTCGACACCCGCGCGCACGGCGTGAAATGGATCTTCGCCAAGCAGGGCAAGCCCCATTGGCGTGACCTCAAGAATTCTACCCCTGGCGTCGTATGGATCAACCACGCTTGAAATCAAACCCTTCGCTGTCAACGCCGTCATCGTTTCGGAGGCGGCGCTTTTCTTGGTCAGGTGATGTTTGGCGAAGGAGGTCACGTTGCGCGCACTGGGGTTCGCCCGTTCAAGGTACCGAAGGGCATTCCACTGTGCCGGGTTGAGCCCCTTTGAAAAGGACAAGCTATGAAGCGCGCGTCCGAGATGCTCGATCAGCGCTAAAATTGCGACGCGGGTCGCCTGCCGTGATGTCTCTGATGTCACTTTATGTATTGAACCGTTGGATCGATTTTTCTGCGCTATGTTGGATGGCATCCCGACCCGCCCTCGAGGTTTTGCCCTGTCGTTCTCAGCTTGCGACAGGGCGGCTAGGCAGCTAGGTGACCCCGAAGAGCGAATTGCCGAGAGCGCGCTTGATTTACATAACTATAAGTTAAGTTTCCAGCGGATATCAATCGCCGGAAAGCAGTCGCAGCGGCAAAAAATGGACTCGGAAATCAAAAATTTCTTGATATTTATTTGGTTTGGCGGCCTAACGACCCATTTCGACTAAATACATTTTCCCTTGCCAAAAACATTGGGAAAGTCGTGCCACCAAAAAACCCTAGCCCAGGAGCAAAGGGTCCCGTTCCCACCCTGCTCTTAACTTCTTAAGCCCAATATTCGAGCCTGAGTTCGCGCAATGCGACGCTTGGGTGAATTCTCCCCGAGGATCTGACGAGATCGCCTGGTTGCCAAACAGGTGCTCGTGCCCAATAAACCGCATTTAGTTGATGGCGGACCATCTAACAGTTCAGATGGAGACTCCCCCTGCCCTACAATCTCGGCTCCAACAGCGGCGGAGCGGCACTCTCTTTTACCTGCTGGTAGCGCCACGACATCACCACGCGATCGAGCAACTCGCGATTCTTGGTATCGCCCTGCCACTGCACAGTGAACGGTGCCGAATTGCTTCTGGGTCGCTCATCGGGTGGCAGATCATCGAAACGTATCCGCATCGGGACCGGGACACCCTCACCCACGACGATCGCTTCCGCCGTACCCAGCAGAGGTAGAGCATTCATCAACGTTGATGATGCCTCCGAGAGTGCCGCGTGAATGATTTCTTGATCCTTCAAACTGCTCATCCGCATGGCAAAGACGGTATTGCATTGCGATAGCAGCGATGCCGCGAGTTCAGACGGTCGCTGTGTGACGACGCAGAGGCTGATCCCGTATTTGCGCCCCTCCTTGGCAATCCGAGCGAGCGCGCGCTTGGCCGGTTCAAAGCCGAGATGCGTGTCTTGCGGCGCATAGCGGTGCGCTTCCTCGCAGACCAGAAGAAGCGGTAATTCCTGGTTGCTCCAGAAGGCGAAGTCGAACGCAATCCGCGAAAGCACGCAGACGACGACGTTCAGAACCTCCGACGGCATCCCAGCAAGGTCGAGAATGGCCATCGGCTTGCCATTGACGGGGACGCGCAGAATTTTGCCGAGGATCTGGGCAAGATTATCCGAGACAAATACACCGGCTGGAAACATGAAGGCAAAACGCCTGTCCGCCTGAAGCGACGTCAGTCGCGCCTTGATGCGCATGTAGGGCCCAAGGTTCGAGCGGTTCTCGGGCTTCCCGATCGCGTCTTCGAGGAGCCGGTTGAGGTCACCCATGGCATAGGGAACCGGCGCATCGACCGTCACCCGTGAGCTATCCTTGCCCGGGCCGGCGAAACGGAGCTTCGATTGCAGGATCAGTTCACGAAGATAGAGCGTTTCCTCGACGAGATCCTCGGCCTCCTCGCCGAAGACCACCTGCACCATTTCTTCGAATGTGAAAAGCCAGTAGGGCAGTTCCAGCGTCTGGGCCGTCAGGTGTTCGGCGCGGTCTCCGAAGGCGCGCGCATATTCGCCATGAGGATCTAGCAGAAGGATATGCGCGTTCGGATTGCCCTGGAGGATTCGTTTCAGAATCAGCGTCAGCGCGCAGGACTTACCCGCGCCCGTGGTCCCGAGAACCGCGAAGTGCTTCGCCAGCATCTCGTTCACACTCACATTCGCGCGTACTTGCGGATCCTGGTGCAGGCTGCCGACCCCGATCACGTGGCGGCTTGGGCTTTCGTAAACCACCTCGATATCCTGGTGGTCCGCGAATGACAATCGGTCATCAAGGGTCGGCATGACCGTGATGCCGCGCCGGAATTTGGACTGATCCCCCTCGCCCAAAATCACGACTTCGCCAATCAAGTCGACTTGGGCAAGCTTCAACTCGCGGGTGTCATCACCCGACGCCGGCATCGGAATATTGAGACTGCTGATGATGCCATAAACAATAGACCGCTCTAGCTGCGCCTTGACGAGCTGGCCCATTTGAATCTTGGAGCGATCAACGTCGCCACCTTCGATCAAAGTGATAACCTGCGCGCCGGTCGATGATACGATACGTCCCAAGAATTCCGGGCTCGTAACTAGCTGCATTGATCTGTCCTTCAGGGTGCGAGAGCACTGACCTTAGATAGTGATATTAGCCTGGTTCTTTATCAGCCCCAGAAGACTGCCCGAGGTCACAGGATGGCTGTAGTAGAAGCCCTGCGCGGACGCGCACTCGATTTCTTTTATGAAGGCGGCGTGCTCGGCGGTCTCGACCCCCTCGGCCGTCACGTCGAGTTTCAGGTTACGCGCAAGTGTGACGATTGTCGATGTGATTGCTGCTGCGTCGGCATCATGGGTGACGTCCGTCACGAAGCTGCGATCGATCTTGATGCGATCGATGGGAAGATTTCTGAGGTAGCTTAGGGACGAATAA
>CAIXXC010000540.1 GCA_903923205.1 uncultured Rhodospirillales bacterium
ATGTCGCCTACGGCATCGCCCTCACCCTGGCGATGCGTCCCGTCGGCGCCTTCATCTTCGGCTCCCTCGCCGATCGCTACGGCCGACGGCCGATCCTGATGATCGACATTCTGCTCTACACCGCGCTGGAGCTTGCCTCGGCCTTTGCACCGTCGCTCACCAGCCTTCTGATCCTGCGGGCGTTGTTCGGCATCGCGATGGGGGGTGAATGGGGGATCGGCTCGTCCCTGACGATGGAGACGATACCGCCCCGACTGCGCGGTATCATTTCCGGCTTTCTTCAGGAAGGCTACGCGACCGGCTTTCTTCTCGCCTCGATCGCGAATTTCCTGGTCGTGCCGCATTTCGGCTGGCGGGCGATGTTTATCGTGGGTGCTCTACCTGCCGTGCTGGTGATCTATATCCGCAGCGCCGTGAAGGAATCGCCGATCTGGGAGGCTGCACACGCGGACCGCGCACCCGTTTCCCTGTTCGGTGGCATCGCGGCCAATCCTCGTCTGTTCTATCTCAGCCTGTTCGGGATCGCGCTCGCCGCGCCGCCGGTCTACTTCGCCTGGGTAGCGCCGGCTTTTTATGCCGGTGTCTTTCCCGGTGCCCTCATCATCCTGCCCGTGCTCGTCTATATCGGTTATCTGCTGGCGACATATCCGGCCTCCAGGGCGTTCTTCTACATGATCGCGATGATGGCCTGCTTCAACGGCTTCAGCCACGGCACCCAGGATCTCTATGCGACCTTCCTCAAGGTGCAGCATCATTTCTCCGCCGGTGAGGTCAGCAGCGTCCTGATCACGGCCAATATCGGCGCCATTATCGGCGGGATCACCTTCGGCGCGTTTTCCGAGAAGATCGGACGGCGACGCGCGATCATCATTGCGGCGTTGCTGAGCCTGCCGATGATCGCGCTCTGGGCCTATTCGGAGACCGCCGTCATGCTGGCCCTGGGCGCCTTCCTGATGCAGTTCTGCGTTCAGGGTGCCTGGGGCGTGGTGCCGGTGCACCTCAACGAAATGGCACCAGAGAATGCGCGCGGCACCTTTCCCGGCTTCACCTACCAGCTCGGCAATTTCCTGATCTCGCTCGCAGCCCCCATCCAGGCCGGCATTGCCGCCAGCCATGGCGGCGACTATCGTGTTGCCCTGGCCGGGACCGTCACCGTCGTCGTCGTGATCCTGGTGATCGTGGTGGGGCTCGGGAAAGAGCGCAAAGGGGCGGCGTTCGGGCGGGCTTGACGCCTACCCGACGAAGCGCCAGGCCAGTGTCTCGCCACCGAGGAAGGGACGCACACCGCCCAGCTCCGCCGCCGCCAGTGCTTCGACCGGGGTCGCCTCGCGCACCAGGGTCACCGTCGCCTCATTGACCGGCAACCCATAGAAGCGCGGACCGTTGAGGCTCGCAAAAGCCTCCAACCGGTCGAGTGCGCCCAATTCATCGAATACCCCTGCATAGACCTCAAGCGCGGCAGGTGCGCAGAAGATCCCAGCACAGCCGCAATCGGCCTCCTTGGCGGCAACCGGATGGGGCGCGGTATCGGTGCCGAGGAAGAATCGATCGCTCCCCCCCGTGGCGGCCCGGCGCAGCGCCTGGCGATGACGTTCCCGCTTGGCGACCGGCAGGCAATAGGCGTGCGGGCGCAATCCCCCGGCAAACAGCGCGTTGCGATTGATGACGAGATGATGCGGCGTGATGGTAGCGCCGATCCCCGGCGCGGCTTCGCTGACATAGGCGACCGCTTCGGCGGTGGTGACGTGCTCGAACACGATCTTCAGGTTCGGCAGGCGCGCGCGCAGCGGGATCAGCACGGTCTCGATGAATACGGCTTCGCGGTCGAAGATATCGATCTCCGGATCGGTGACCTCGCCATGGATCAGCAGCGGCATGCCGATTTTCGCCATCCGCTCCAGCACGCGAGCGACCTTCAGGATATCGGTGACACCGAAATGGGAATTGGTGGTGGCCCGCGCGGGATAGAGCTTGGCCGCGATCCAGGCACCCGCCTGATACCCGGCCTCGACCGCGTCGGCATCGGCATCGTCGGTCAGGTACAACGTCATCAGCGGCTCGAACCCGGCACCTGCCGGCAGGGCAGCCAGGATGCGGGCGCGATAGGCGTTGGCGGCCTCGGCTGTGGTGATGGGCGGCGTCAGGTTCGGCATGACGATAGCGCGGGCGAATTGCCGCGCGGTATAACCCGCGACCGCCTGCAGCATCGCGCCATCGCGGAGATGGACATGCCAGTCGTCGGGTCGGCGCAGGGTGATCTGATCGGTCATGGTCGGCCTATGAGGGGCGAGGAGGTGTCGGGATAATGCGCAACTTCGGTCGCGGGTACGGCTGCCGTCAACCGCGAAGATGGTTGGGGTGGCGTCAAAAACTGCTTGCATCAGCCTTCGGCTTGGATAATAAGAACCGCCTCGACGGGCCGCGACGTCGGGTTTCAGGAGCGCGGGCGTAGCTCAGGGGTAGAGCACAACCTTGCCAAG
>CAIXXC010000541.1 GCA_903923205.1 uncultured Rhodospirillales bacterium
AGGTGTAGGAAATACGGTTAGAAAGGATGCTGAGCGAGGTGCCGGTCATAAAATAGGCATCGGCGGCCGACAGATCGCCAATGGTTCGATTGGAGTATTCCATCGCGGACGCGCCGACATAGACGCCCATCTCGGCGCCACGCAACCCTTGCTGCGCGAACCCCGCATCCTCGAACGCCTCAGCGGCAAGTTCAAGGAGAAGCCGCTGCTGCGGATCGATCTGGGCCGCTTCCCGCGCCGAAATGCCGAAAAACTCCGGGTCGAAACCATCGATTTCGTCCAGCAAACCGGCAGCCCACGTATAGCTCTTCCCAGGCTCCGACGCCCGGGGATGGCCATAAAAGCCGGTCGCCCAACGCGCCTCACCTACATTGCCAATCGCTTGTTTGCCGTCGATCAATAAAGACCAGAATGAGCGAAGCGTCGGCGCAGAAGGGAAACGGCATGAAGCCCCGACGATTGCAATAGAACCAAATTTCATGAGGGCCTAAAAAAAATGACGTGAGCCATGTCCATGGATGTCGATATAAATGCCCGAAGACGGTGGGCAAATGATAGGGAATGATTGCGCTTTAGGGAAGGTTTCTCAGGTTCTGCCTGCCACGGCGGAAGCAGATACCTCTACGAGACTGTCTCGAAAAACGACCCCTCGAATTACGTCTGCCTCAACCTTTAATAACAGAACTCCGTTGGAAATGGCTGAAATCAACCCCCACCGCATCGAGATGCTGCTTGAGCGCATTGCCGACTCACTGGAAAGACTGTCGCCAATTCCTGGGCCTGCGCCCGATTTTTCTGCGGCAGCCTATGTCTGGGCACAAAACGGCGACCGTCTGATCGCGGTTCCTTCGGTAGCGCGCGTCGATATCGATCTTCTCCGGGGGATCGACCGCGTCCGGGACATTCTGCTCGCCAACACCCGCCTTTTCGCCCAAGGATACCCGGCGAACAATGCATTGCTGTGGGGATCACGCGGCATGGGCAAAAGTTCGCTCGTGAAGGCGCTTCATGCTGCGGTGGCGCAAGAAGTCCCTTCGCTTTCAAGCGCGCGCCTGATCCTGATCGAAATCCATCGCGACGATATCCCGTCATTGGGCAGGCTTCTGTCGAAACTCCGCAATGAGCCCCATCGCTTCATCCTGTTCTGCGACGATCTGAGCTTCGACCACGACGATGCTGCCTACAAATCGCTGAAGGCTGTGCTCGATGGAGGAATCGAGGGGCGTCCCGCAAATGTCCTGCTCTACGCTACCTCGAATCGTCGGCACCTGATGCCGCGTGAGATGATCGACAACGAGCGTGCAACGGCGATTAACCCTGGCGAGGCGGTTGAAGAGAAGATCTCTCTGTCGGATCGTTTCGGACTCTGGCTGGGTTTCCATCCGTGTGACCAATCGACGTATTTCGCGATGGTTCGCGGTTATGCCGAGCATCATGGCCTGGAAGTCGCAACGGAAGACCTGTTACGACAGGCGAATGAATGGTCGGTCACGCGCGGCGGCCGTTCTGGCCGTGTAGCGTGGCAGTTCATTCAGCATCTAGCTGGCAGCCTCCACAAACACCTCGATTGAATCAACCCCACGCGCCAGTTTCTTTCCCCGAGGGAGTACCCGATGAGCCATGATACCGGTCGCGTCGCCGCCCACCCCATTGACCCCGTCTTTCTCGATCGCTGGTCGCCCCGCGCCTTCACCGGTGAAGCGATCGCAGAGGCCGAACTGGCCACGATCCTTGAAGCCGGACGTTGGGCGCCGTCTGCCTATAACGCTCAGCCCTGGCGCTTCCTGTATGCCCGCAAAGGGACCGCGGCATGGGACGCGATGCTCGGCCTTCTCCTTGAGTTCAACCAGCTCTGGGCGCGCGAGGCTGGCGCTCTTATCGTCCTTGTGTCGCGTGATACGCTGCTGCCACCGGGCGCGGCGGCGGAAATTCCGTCGCACAGCCATTCATTCGATGCCGGCGCCGCCTGGGCCAATATCGCCCTGCAGGCGACACTTTCTGGCTGGCATGCCCATGCGATGGTTGGCTTTGACATGCCGCGCAGCCGCGAAGTCCTCAACATACCGAAGGGCTACAGGGTCGAAGCCGCGATCGCCATTGGTCGGCGTGGTCCGGCGTCATTGCTGCCGGAAAAGATGGCGGCACGCGAGCATCCCAGCGATCGCCGCCCCTTGACCGAACTCGCCCTCGAGGGCGGGTTCCCGGCTCAAGCCTAATGTCCAGATCGCGAGGAGATTTCCAATGAAACTGGCAAGTTTCAGGCATGATGGCATCTCGAGCTGGGGTGTCGTCGTCGATGCAGGCACGATTGCCGACACAGGATCGCTCCTTCGGATCGCATATCCTGATCTTAAATCGGCAATTGAATCGGCCAGCCATCAGGAGATCATTTCTGCGGTCGCAAAGGCGCCGCTCTATCCGCTTTCGGCGATTGAATGGCTGCCGGTCATCCCGAACCCTGCCCGTATCCTATGCGTCGGTGTCAATTACGACTCGCATCGGCGGGAGATGGGGCGTGACGAAGTACCCTATCCGACGATCTTCACGCGCTGGCCCAGCAGCCAGATCGGCCATCTGCAACACCTGCTCCTGCCGCGGGTGTCGACCAGCCTGGATTTCGAAGGTGAGCTGGCGATCATTATAGGCAAGGGCGGGCGCTACATCCCGGTCGAGGCGGCATATAATCATATCGCCGGCTATTCCTGCTATCATGATGGATCCGTTCGCGACTGGCAGCGACACACCACCCAATTCACCCCAGGCAAGAACTTCCCGGGCACCGGCGGATTCGGCCCCTGGCTCGTGACCCGCGACGAGCTCCCCGATGGAGAGCCCCTGCGTCTCACGACGACCCTGAACGGCGAGGTCGTCCAGGATGCCACCACGGACATGATGATCTGCTCGATCCCGCAGATCATCGCGTACTGTTCGAGCTTCACACCGCTGGAGCCAGGCGACGTCATCGCGACCGGCACGCCCGGCGGCGTCGGCGCGGCACGGCAACCGCCCCTGTTCATGAAACAAGGCGACGTGGCTATCATCGAGATCGAAAAGATCGGCCAACTTGTGAACACGGTGGCAGCCGACGATTAGAGCCGTAAATCCGACGCTTGGCGAGGTGAAAGATACTGCGGCTCCATCGGAAGGCGCATCGGATGTCCTGTTACGACAGTATTCATCGTGTAAATTTTTGATGATCTGATCAATACTATGGGCACGCCCGGCATTTCGTCTTGCGGAACATCGCCAGGAATTTCAGCGGGAAATCCTCATGTATCTCTCGTATTTCGGTCTTGCGCGATCACCGTTCGAGACTGGTCCGGAGCCGGAACCGTTTTTTGAAACGTCGGCCCATCTGGATGGCCTTTGGGGGCTCATCTACGGCATTACGGAAAACCGCGGCTTCATCTCGATCACGGGTGAGGCTGGCGTCGGCAAGACGACGACTCTTTACGCGGCAGCCCAGTCGCTTGGTCTTACCCATCCATCATTGCTCTGGATCGAGTTCAACGATCCTTTGACTGCACCCGAAAACGTGCTCCTGAGGATCATCGACGCGCTCAACCTGCCAACCGCGCTCACACCTGGCAGCGATCTGGGGCCAATCCGCAACCGTTTGCTGCGACTGCGAGAGGCCGGCAAGAGCCTGGTAACGGTATTTGAAAACGCACAGGACATGAGCCCCGAGCTACTGGGCTTTCTCGAAAGGCTGGCCGCACTGAATGGCGATGAACCACCCCTTTTCCTCATGGTGTTTGTCGGCCTTCCCGCCTGGGACGAATTGCTCCGCCGCCCCGAGTATCGGGAGCTTGATCGTCGCATCGCCGTAAGGGTTTCAATTCCGTCACTGACGCCGCGCATGGCGCGTGACTATATCGATTTCCGGATCTCTGCCGCTGGGGGGATCTCAAGCGATATCATGAGCGCCGAAGCCGTACGCACTCTTGTCGCCTACAGCAAGGGGAATCCCGGCCGGATCCACGCCCTTGCTGGTCGGGCGCTGGACCTGGGCCTTGCCAATCGGCATCAACCGATCACCGCTTCCGATATCCGTGCGGCACGCCGACGGGTCGATCCTGGACCACCAAAATACAGCCGGCTCGGCGAATTCCGTGTCGTTGCACTTGCGATCATTGTCTTTCTGGCTGGATCATTCGTCGCTTTCTGGCTGACGCGGCACCCAATCGGCTCCATCGGAACGGACGGTACCAAATCCCTGACATCCGCGTCGGGCAAGGCCACATCGACGGGAAAAGCTGAAACACCGTAGCAGGTATTAAAGCGCTTCAGCCCCGTTGCAGGTAGGGTACAGCGACACGCTGCACCTCGAAGGCACCGTCCCAGATCATTCGAATTGCGACATAGGTAATCACCCCCAGGCCGACCCAAATAACGCTGGGGAAGCGACTCATGACACGCATGACCAGGGTCGATCCAATGCCCATGAGCGCCACGGAAAGAACCAGTCCAGCGACAAGAACGCCAACATGCTGACGAGCCGTTCCTGCCACGGCCAGAACGTTGTCAAGCGACATCGAGATGTCGGCAATCACGATCCGGATCATGGCGGCTAACGGCTTCAACGTTTGCGAATCGCCACTTGCAACCGTTCCAGCATCCTGATGCTCGCCAGCCCGCAATTCCCGAAAAAGCTTCCAGACGACCCAAAGCAGCAATAATCCACCTGCCAGCGTCAGTCCGATGACATTCAGAAAATAGGACGCGAGAACAGCGAACCCGATGCGGAGACCGATTGCCAGGGCAATCCCTTGGGCCACAACCTTTGCGCGTTGCGCGGGTGCTACCCGGGCGGCAACAAGGGCAACGACGATCGCGTTGTCCCCGGCCAGGGTCAGATCGATCAGCACGACCTGAACGAACGCAACCAGTGAGGGTGCATCAATCCAATTCATCACAATAACTAGTCTCCGCCGGATCAGCCGAATTGTGAAAAACTACCATAAGCACCCTGGAGATAAAGCAAGGGCCTATCAATGCCGTCAGAGAGATGAATCGCCTGGACTTCGCCGAAGAAGACTCCATGGCTTCCAATCTCGGCAATATCGGAAACACGACAATCGAAAGCAACCAACGCCGAGGCCAAAACCGGCGCGCCCGTTGCCAGGGTCAGCCAGTGACCACTGGTGAAACGGGCCTCGCCGGAGTCACCACCGGCAAACCTGTTTGCAATCTCGCGTTCCGTTTCCGACATCACATTGATAACGAAACGGCCCGTGTCCTTAACGGTTTCAAACGCGCTGGCAGTGCGATTGATGCAACAGAGCAATGTCGGGGGAGACACGGTCACCGAGGCCACCGCTGTCGCGGTGAGACCGTTGCGGCCGCCATCGCCCGCCGCAGTCGTAATGACGCAGACATGACCGGCAAGCCGCCGCATGCCCGCCTTGAACAAATCAACCTCAACCGCCATAACTCACTCCCTCACACGCGAACATCGGCGCCATCATAGGTTAGTATGGCATTTGATGCTGTCCGGTGGGCAAAACACTTACCGACCACGCCCTCATTATGCCAAACTGTATTTTCAATTCGTCTGAACCTTCGGGAAAAACCGTGCGATGCGCCTCCGCTTTCTGAATCACTCCGAGGACGACGGTGCGGCGTTGGACCTCGACCTCTCGGGCCACAGCATCGACCTCAGTGACATAGACCTGCCGCGCGAGCCGCAAAGTACTGCGGAACGGGTGGAGGCGACGCTTTTCCGACACGATGCTCCCCTCGAACTGGTAGAAAAGGTCCTCGCCGGTCGCAGCAACGCGGATATAGCGAAATACCTCGCGAACGGACTGAAACGGTCGATCCAGTTCCAGCCGCTACGACGGGACAATGCGGCCAGGTTGATGATGATCGGCCCGCCGGGGGCCGGCAAATCCACCGTCGTCGCCAAGCTCGCCTCGCGAGAAGGGTTGCGCCCACCTACCGTTATCACGACCGACGTGGACCGGCCGGGTGGTGTCGAGCAATTAGCCGAATTCCTCGCTGTCCTTGGCGTCGAACTCAGCAAACTGCGCCGCCTCCAGGACCCGATCACGGAACCGATGTTCCACGACGGCCCAGTCCTGGTCGATACCGCCGGCACGGACGCGGGTGACAGTAGCGGCCTCACAGCCCTTGGCAAGTTGGCAAGCGAACTGAATCTGGAGCCGATTCTCGTTCTTCCGGCTGTATTCGATGCCATCGAGGCGCGCGATTTTGCCGAAGCCGCAAAATCGATCGGCGTGCGTCGGGCAATCGTGACACGCATGGACATCGCCCGGCGCCTCGGCGCGGTTCTGGCCACTGCAGACGCAGGACTAGCCCTCGCCGGCTGCAGCGTTACCCCGCATTTCGCCTTCGGCCTGCGCCCGCTTTCGGCGAGTGTCCTTTCACGGCATATCCTGTCTCTGACCCCTTGAGGCTCGGCGCAGCGCGGTCTTAGCCGTCAGGGAATTCGGAGTCCGTCCTCACGGACGGTGCGGATTCAGAGGATGACGTGCCCTGCCTGAGGCGCCATCGTGAAGCAGCCCAGGCGATCACGCAGATCAACAAGACCATGCCAGCGACGCCAACCTCGATATCTGTCCCCCACCGACCAAGCACATGCTCGAATGCCTGTCCAAACAGATAACCTGCGCCAACGAAGCTGCAGGACCATAGACCAGCCGAGACGAAATTAAGGATCAGAAAGCGGTAGGTGTTGATCCCGCTGATTCCGAGTGCTGCCGAAGAGAAATTTCGAATGCCGTAGATAAATCTGAAACTGAGGATGAAAAGCACCTCCCAGCGCTCGATCCAGCCATGGATTCGATCGATCCCGGTCTGCCATTCCGGAAAACGGCTGAGGAGGCGTTTGCCGAAATAGCGCCCGACAAAAAACCAGCACTGGTCCCCGAGCCAGGAACCGAGCCAGGAACATGCGATCAGCGCGAATGGATCAAGAAGTCCCTTCGCGGCGACGGCACCTGCCAGAATGACAAAGCTCTCTCCCTCGAAGAAGGTCCAGACCAGCGTGATCAGGTAGAACCAATCATGGTACTCGGCGATGTATCGCTGTACCTCCGACATGTGCCCGTGCCTCGCTTTCTCATTTGCGCGTTCGAGCCTGCGCTCGACCGCTCAGCGATCCGCAAGAACGACCTGCGCGCTAGTTGCGCCCACCTCTTTAGAAATGCAAGAGGGCGATATAACCCTGCCAGGTTAGGAGCTTCTGGCCGATAAAGCTGAACTTTAACGACATCAGAG